>CALRJO020000122.1:0-3151 GCA_943367565.1 Brevundimonas vancanneytii | reverse complement strand
GGCCGCTCCGCGCCCTCCCCGACCCGCTTCAGCCGAAGCGGCGGAGAATCATGCGCCATCGTTCTCCCTCCCCCGAAGTGGGGAGGGACGATCGCGTAGCGATCCGGGTGGGGAATTCCGAAGCCTGGCGCCGCCCGTGCGGGACTGGCGTTCCCCACCCGGGCTCCGCTGCGCTCCGCCGTCCCTCCCCATGAAGGGGAGGGAGAACGCGACCTCCCTCCCCCGGCGGGGGAGAGAGAACACGAAAAGGACTCCACCAATGCGGCTCGGCCTACCCCTTGACCCGCCAGGTCGCGCCCTGCGGCCCGTCCATGACGACGACGTTCAGCGCGTTCAGCCGGTCGCGGATACGGTCCGCCTCGGGCCAGTCCTTCGCCGCGCGGGCGGCGGCGCGCTGTTCCAGCAGGCCCTCGACCTCGACCCGGAGATCATCGGAAACCTCGCCCTCCAGCCATTCCGCCGGATCCCCCTGAAGCACGCCGAGAATCGCGCCGGCCGCGATCAGCTCGCCCTTGGCGCGGGCCACCACGCCGTGGTCGCCCGCCGTCATGGCGCGTTCGATCTCGCTCGACAGGGCGAACAGGGTGGCCATGGCGCCCGGGGTGTTGATGTCGTCCTCGATGGCCTTGAGGAAGTCCTCGGGCGGCTCGTCTCCATTGGCCTCGACCCCGGCGGCGCGGTGCAGCGCCCCGTACAACCGGTCCAGCGCCTTGCGGCTCTGGTCCAGCAGCGCCTGGTTCCAGTCCAGCGGCTGACGATAGTGGGCGCTCAGCAGGGCCCAGCGCACCACCTCGCCCGGGATCGCCTGCACCAGATCATGCAGCAACAGGACGTTGCCGATCGACTTGGACATCTTCTCGGCGTCGACGGTCAGGAAGCCGTTGTGCATCCAGTAGCGGCTGTATTCCGCGTGGGCCTCGGGCGAATGGGCGTGGCCGTGGGCGCAGACGCCCTGGGCGATCTCGTTCTCGTGGTGCGGAAACACCAGGTCGATGCCGCCGCCGTGGATGTCGATGGGCAGGCCCAGCGTCTCCTCGATCATGGCCGAGCATTCGATATGCCAGCCCGGACGCCCGTCGCCCCAAGGCGAGGGCCACGAAGGCTCGTCGGCCTTCGACGGCTTCCACAGCACGAAATCGTGCGGGTTCTTCTTGTACGGCGCGACCTCGACCCGGGCTCCGGCGATCATGTCATCGAGGTTGCGGCCCGACAGACGCCCGTAGGTTTCGTAGGACGAGACGTCGAACAGCACATGGCCTTCCGCGGCATAGGCGCAGCCCTGCTCCATGATCGCGCCGATCTGGGCGACGATGGCGTCCATGTGGTCGGTGACATGGGGGGCGATGTCCGGCGGAGAGACGTTCAGCCGGCTCATGTCCTCCAGATAGGCGGCCTCGTAGCGCGAGGTGACCTCGCCGATCGGCGTGCCTTCCTTCGCGGCCTTCGCATTGATCTTGTCGTCCACGTCGGTGACGTTCCGGGCGTAGATCACCTTGTCCGCGCCGTACTGGCGGCGCAGCAGCCGCACCAGCACATCGAACACCACCGGCGGCCGCGCATTGCCGATATGGGCGTAGTCATAGACCGTGGGGCCGCAGACATAGAGGGTCACCCGATCGGGGTCGCGCGGCGTGAAAACACGCTTTTCGCGGTGCAGGGTGTCGTGAATAACCAGCGGCATAGGGAAGCGGCGACTTTCAGTTTTCTTGCGGGACGGACCCGCCGTCCCATATAGCGGTCCTGCTGCACAAGCGAACAGCGTCGAGATCGAGAATGAGCGTCATCCCCGTCAAGCCGGTTCTGGTCGGCGACAACGACCCGTCCAAACGCCCCAGCCGCGAGGAGGCCCTCAAGGCCGTCCGCACCCTGCTGGCCTGGGCCGGCGACGATCCCGACCGCGAAGGCCTGCGCGATACGCCCAAACGGGTGGTCGACGCCTATGGAGAATGGTTCGACGGCTATGACGCCGATCCGGCCGTCGAGCTGTCGCGCACCTTCGAGGACGTGCAGGGCTATGACGACATGGTCCTGCTGCGCGACATCGAGGTCGAGAGCCATTGCGAGCACCACATGGCCCCGTTCCTCGGCAAGGCCTATGTCGCCTACATCCCGCGGGAAAAGGTCGTCGGCATCTCCAAGCTGGCGCGGGTCGTCGAAATCTTCGCTCGCCGCCTGCAGACCCAGGAAACCCTGACCCAGCTGATCGCCGAAGCCATCGAATCAAACCTGCAACCGGCCGGCGTCGCCATCATGATCGACGCCGAACACCAGTGCATGACCACCCGCGGCGTGCATCACCGCCACGTTTCCACCATCACCACCCGCTTCACTGGCGTCTTCAAGTCCGATGCCGCGCTGAAGGACCGATTCCTGAAGCTGGCCAAAGGCTGATCGGTTCGCCTGACAGGCGTAATTCCGCGATCTGATGCGCGCGGGAACCGTCTGGGGCTCGAACCCGCTTTACAAGCTGGTTCGGGAACGCCAAGAGACGAACCGAACGTCATAGCTTGGGCTCGTCGCCATCGCGGCCGGCCGGATGGAGAGACTGAAGCACATGGGCTCCAAACTTTCAGGCCCCGGCGGCCAGGGCGGCAAGACCATCGAGCAGAACGCGGACATCAACGTCACGCCGTTCGTCGACATCATGCTGGTTCTGCTGATCATCTTCATGGTCGCGGCGCCCATGGCCACCGTTTCGATCCGGCTCGACCTGCCGCCGGCGACCCCGCCGACCGAGGACGAACCCAAGGAACCGGTGTACATCACCATCCAGGAAACCGGCTCGATCTTCCTGGCCGATCGCCAGACCACGATCGAGACCCTTCCGGTCGACGTCTGCACGGCCCTGGCCGTCGCCACCGACTGCCGCCAGGAACGCGTCTTCGTTCGCGCCCAGCCGGATGTGACCTACGACCAGTTCATGGAAGTCATGAACACCCTGCAGGAGAACGGCTTCTTCAAGGTCGGCCTTCTGAACGAAGATATCGAATAGGCGCCACGCCGCGCTGAACGACCGAGGCCGCGTCCCTGGGGACGCGGCCTTTTTCGTCTGGATCCCGATGTCGTCCCGGCGGGTTACCCCGCCCCGGTTCTATTGGACCGACTGACGCGGCGGGGCGGGCTCGGCGGCGGTCGGGGGCGTATAGGGCCG
>CALRJO020000121.1:0-3196 GCA_943367565.1 Brevundimonas vancanneytii | reverse complement strand
CGAGGTGGTGGCGGTGGATCTGTCGGCCGACGGGCGGCGCCGGGCGCTGGAGGCTGGTTTCACGGTGGTGCGCGAGGAGCGGCTGGCGGCGCTGGACATGAGCACGGTGGTGTTGAGCCCCCCGCGCGGACTGTCGCTGCGGCGGGCGGTGGACCGGCTGCGCGACCTCGATCCGCAGGGCAGCTATGCCTTCAACCATGTGCATGCCCCGGCCGGGGAGCTGGCGGAGGCTGGCGGCGTTCCAGAGCCGGCGAGCCCGTCCGGGCCGCAGAGCGGGCGAGGACGGATCGGGCTGATCGACACCGGGGTGGACGTGCGTCATCCTGCGGTGGCCGGCGCGTCCGTCGTCCAGCGCGGCTTTGCCGGTCCGGCGCGGGCGGCGCCCCACGGGACCGCCGTGGCGTCGCTGATGGTCGGACATTCAGGGGCATTTTCGGGATCGGCGCCGGGCGGGTCGCTGTATGTGGCGGACGTCTACGGCGCCTCGCCCGCGGGCGGTTCCTCGACGGGGCTTGTGCAGGCCCTGGCCTGGATGGCCGAGAACGACGTGCCGGTGGTCAATGTCAGCCTGGTGGGGCCGCGCAACGCCGTGGTCGAGGCGGCGGTGCGCCGCGCCGGAAGCCGGGGCATGCTGATCGTGGCGGCGGTGGGCAATGACGGTCCCTCGGCCCCGCCGCTGTATCCGGCGGCCTATCCCGATGTGGTCGGCGTCACCGCCGTGAACGGGCGCGGCCGGGTGCTGCCGGAGTCCGGCCGGGGACCGCAGGTCGATTTCGCCGCGCCGGGGGCCGATATGGCCGCCGCCGGCCCGGGGCAGGGCTATGTCAATGTGCGCGGCTCGTCCTTCGCCGCCCCCCTTGTCGCGGGTCTGTTGTCACAGCGGCTGCCACGGCCGAACCCGAGGGGCGCGCAGGCGGCGCTGGCCGAGGTCTCCGCCATGGCCGTGGACGCCGGCGCGCGCGGTCCGGACCCGATCTATGGCCGGGGCATTGTCGCGGCGGACCGGCGCGTGGCTCCGGGCGCGGTCGGGGCGCGAGGCCGGCTGAGCCGGTAAAAAGCCGGACGCCCCGGGATGAATCCGCGGTGGAGGATCGTTGGATGCAGCGAGGGCGCCGAACGCCCCGCGAAACTCCAGGAGACATCCTCATGCGCAAGACCCTGATGCTGATCACCACGACCGCCTTCGCCCTCGCCCTCGCGGGCGCCGCCAACGCCCAGGTGCTGGGCGGCGGTCTTGGGGGCGGACTGGGCGGCGGACTGGGCGGCCAGGTCGGCGGTCTGGGCGGCCAGGTGGGCGGCAACGCCGCCGGCAGCCTGACCGGCACGGTCGACGGCCGCTTCGCCACTGATCGCCTGAACGAGACCGCCAGCCGCGCCGAAGCCCGCGCCGCGCGCATCCAGCAGCGCGCCGATCGGGCCCGTGAACGGGCGCTGGCCGCCGAACGGCGCGCCCGGGCCCGCGCGGTCGGTACGGCGCAATCCGCCGCCGGCGCGGTTTCCGGCGTCGACGGCTCTGCTTCCGCCGGCGTGAGCGGCGGCGTCGACGGTTCCAGCGCCTCGGTGTCGGGTGATCTGGGCGTCGCGGGCTCGGCCTCGGCCGACCGTCCGGGCCGCGCCAACGCGAATACGGACTCCGCTCCCGCCAACCGCAACCGTACGCCTGACCGGGGGACCGACAACTCCGACGGCCATGCCGAGACCGCGCCCGATCCCCGCTAGTCCGGGCGGCGGCTGAAGCCTGACAGACCCCGCCGACGCGTTCGGCGGGGTCTTTTCGTCCACAAGGCCCAGGGCGGACAATCACTGTTCCGCCAATGGACTTCCCGCTCGTCGCGCGGCATCCTCACCTGTCGCCCGTGAGGAAGGCCGCATGTTCAATCCCGGCTATCTGAAGCGCCGTCTGGGCCAGTACGCCGCGCTCTGGGTCGGCGGCTTTCTGCTGAGCGGCGCGGCCATATTGACCGGGCTGATGTTCGCGGACCTGATGGTCGCGATCGACTGGGTCTTGCCGGCTCTGCTGGGCGCGACGGCGCTGGTTCTCGGCGCCGGCGTGGTGCTGAGCCTGCTGTCGGGCGAGACCCTGGGGACCAAGCTGGCGTTGCTGTTGCTGGCCGGATTGCTGGCCCTGCCGCTGCTCTGGGCGCCGGTGTCGGCGGCGGTGGCCATCGCCTTCTTCGCCGACCGGTCGATCGAGTATTCCGGGAGCTATGCGGCCTTCCAGATCGCCATATCACGGGTGCTGTTCCCGATCAGCCAGGCGCTGGGCGACGGCGATCTGTTCGGCTGGGTGTGGACAGCCTTCCAATGGGTGTCGACCGTGGTCGGCTTCCTCTCGGCCTTGGCCAGGATCTGGCCGATGATCCGGCGGCTTCTGGGGCCAGAGCCGCCGGTCGAGGCGTGACGCGCCGGACCACGCGGTCAGCGGCGGAGGCCGCGCAGGGCCGAACCTGCGAAGGCCACCGGGCCGACATTGGTCCAGAACAGGACGCGGCTGAGGGAACGCCCCTGATCAGGCGAGGATGTCGAGCAGGCTTCCGTACATCTCATCGGCTGTTTTCAGCACCGCGACATTGGCCCTGAAGGCTGTTTCGGCGGTCATCCGTTCGACGGCTTCACCGGCGAAATCGGCGAACGGGTCGCGGGCGGTTCGGACCGCGCTGGCGGTGAACCGCTCGGTGGCGCCGGCTATGCCGGAGGCGGCGATGGCGAAGGCCTGCATGAGACGGTTCCGGGCGATGCAGGCCGACTATCGGGTCCCTCGCCTTTCCCGATCGCTGACAGGGATGGTGAACGGCGGCGGCTTGACCGCGGGGCGAGGCGGGGAGAGGCTGGCGTCATGACCAGCCAGCCCGCGCCCGGCGAACGCTATCAATCGTTCAACGCCTTCTATCCCTATTACATTCACGAGCACTCCAACCGGACGTGCCGACGGATTCATATCGTCGGGACGGCGCTGGTGATCGGTGTGATGGTGCTGGCGCTCGCGACGCGGAACGCCTGGTGGCTGCTGGCCATGCCGCTGGTCGGCTACGGCTTCGCCTGGGTGGGGCATTTCTTCTTCGAGAAGAACCGGCCGGCGACCTTCCAGTACCCGCTGTGGAGCCTCATGGGCGACTGGCGGATGTTTTTCGAAACGGTCAGCGGCAAGCGGAAATTCTAGCGCGAGCCCGCGCTGGTCGATGAGACCGCCGCCATC
>CALRJO020000120.1:0-3203 GCA_943367565.1 Brevundimonas vancanneytii | reverse complement strand
GACGCTGCGCAGCACGATCCAGCTGACGGCGCCTCCCGCCAGGACGATGATCGCCACCGGCAGAACCCGTCGCAGCAGCAGCACCCGCCGCGACCGGGCGCGGAAGGCCTTGGCCGTCGCGGCGACGCGTGCCTCGTCCTGATGCGCATGGCTGTCGGCGGGCTCGGTCATCAGCTGTGCGCGAAGACGTCCATCTCGTCCCAGCCCGCCAGATCGAGGGCCGCGCGGGTGGGCAGGAAGTCGAAACACTGGCGGGCCAGCTCCGCCCGGCCCTCGCGGGCCAGCATCTCGTCCAGACGGACCTTGGCCGCGTGCAGGTAGAGGACGTCGGAGGCGGCGTACTCCAGCTGGGCCGGGCTCAGCTCGGCGGCGCCCCAGTCGCTGGACTGCTGGGCCTTGGACAGGTCGACGCCGACCAGTTCGCGCACCACATCCTTGAGGCCGTGACGGTCGGTGTAGGTGCGGGCCAGCTTGGAGGCGATCTTGGTGCAATAGACCGGCCGCGTCTCGACCCCGAGATGCAGCTGGAACATGGCTATGTCGAAACGACCGAAATGGAACAGCTTCAGCACCTTCGGATCGGTCAGCAGCCGCTTCAGGTTCGGGCAGTCATAGCCCGGCCGGTTCATGCGCACGACATGGGCGTCGCCGTCCCCCGCCGACAGCTGGACCACGCACAGCGGATCGCGGCGGAAGCGCAGGCCCATGGTCTCGGAATCGATCGCGACCTCGGGCCCGAGATCGAGGCCGTTCGGCAGGTCGCCTTCGTGCAGATGGATCGTCATGTCGGGATTCTCATTCGGGGGACCATAAACGAACGGCGCCGTATCGCTAGGATACGGCGCCGTCCAAAAGATGGTGCCCAGGAGAGGACTCGAACCTCCACGACATTTCTATCACTGGCACCTGAAGCCAGCGCGTCTACCAATTCCGCCACCTGGGCCCAGACGTTTCGCGCTTGCACACATTCCGTCCGGAAGGCGCGGACCCTTAAGGCAGGGTCCGGGGCCGGTCAACAGGGATTTGCGGCCTTTGCGTTGCGAGCGCGGCGGCCATCGTCTAATCCCCGGCGCGTCGAGGGTTTCCCGTCCTCGCGCCGCCGCCCCAAGGAGCCCGCCATGAACGAAGTCGCCCCCGGCCTTGTCACCGTCTTCGGCGGCTCCGGTTTCGTCGGCGGCCAGGTGGTCCAGGCCCTGGCCCGGCGCGGCTGGCGCGTCCGCATCGCCTGCCGCCGCCCCGACCGGGCCTGGAAGCTCCAGACCTCGGGCACGGTCGGCCAGCTTCAGGCCGTCCGCTGCGACGTGACCCGCCCCGATGATGTCGAGGCGGCCCTGCGCGGCGCCGACGCGGCGATCAATCTGGTCGGCATCCTGTACGAATCGGGCCGCCGCACCTTCCACGCCATGCATGTCGAGGCCTCGCGCACCATCGCCGAGGCCTGCGCCGCCGGCGGCGTCGGCCGTCTGGTCCAGATCTCGGCCATCGGAGCCAATCCGGAAAGCCGCTCCGATTACGCCCTGTCCAAGGCCGCGGCCGAGATGGCGGTGCGCGAGGTCAAGCCGGACGCCGTGGTGATCCGCCCGTCCGTGGTCTTCGGCGCCGGCGACGACTTCCTCAACCGCTTCGCCGCCCTGGCCTCCATGGCCCCGGCCCTGCCGCTGATCGGCGGCGGCCAGACCAAATTCCAGCCGGTCTATGTCGCCGACGTGGCCGAGGCCGTCGCCCGCGCGGTCGCCCTGCCCGAAGCGGCGGGCCGCACCTTCGAACTGGGCGGTCCGGCGGTGATGACCTTCGAGGATGTGCTGAAACTGATCCGGCGCGAGACCTATCGCGGTTTCGGCCTCATCCCCCTGCCGTTCTTCGCGGCCCGCGCCATCGGCTCCATGGCCCAGCTGACCGCCATCGTCGGCATCGCGCCGGTGCTGACCCGCGATCAGGTCGTGCTGCTGGAAAGCGACAATGTCGTCGCCGACGGGGCCGAGGGTCTGGCCGAACTGGGCATCGAGCCCACCGGCATCGACGCCATCGCCCCGTCCTATCTGTGGCGCTATCGCCGCGGTGGACAGTTCGCGGAAGCGCCGGCGACCTAGATCAGGCCAGGCCGGCCCAGACGAGGCCGAGGCCGATCACCCCGACCACGATCCGCCACCAGGCGAAGGGGGCGAAGCCGTGTTTGGCGACGAAGTCGACCATCGCCTTGACCACGATCCAGCCGCTGATGAACGAGACGACGAAGCCGATGGCGATGATGCCGCCGAAGCTCCAGTCGATCGTCGCACCGCTCTGGATGATGTCCCAGCCCGAGGCCGCGACCATGGTCGGGATGGCCAGGAAGAACGAGAATTCCGCGGCCGCCCGCTTGTCCAGACCAAGGCTGAGCCCGCCCGCGATGGTCGCGCCTGACCGCGAGACGCCGGGAATCACCGACAGGCACTGGAACAGACCCACGCCCAGCGACCGCTTCCACGACAGGGTCATAGCGTCGTCGGCGGTGGGCTTGGGCGCGAATCGCTCCAGCGCCAGCAGGCCGAAGCCGCCGAGGATCAGCGAGACGCAGATCACCGTCACCGCCGTGTCGCCCTCGACGTTGAACAGCACCGCCTTGATGAAGTCGTAGAGGAAGACCCCCACGACCACCGACGGCAGGAAGGCGATCAGGATGCTGACGGCGAAATGCCGCGCTTTCGGATCGGTCGGCAGGCCGATCAGCACCTTCCACAGCCGGGCGAAATACAGGGCCACGACCGCCAGGATGGCGCCCAGCTGGATCAGGACGACGAAGGAACTCCAGCGCGGATCCGTCAGGCCGAGAAGTTTTTGCGTCAGAAGCAGATGGCCGGTGGAGGAGACCGGAATGAACTCGGTCAGGCCTTCGACCAGGCCGAGAATGATCGCCGCAATCCAGTCCGCCACGCACGTCCCCAAAACAAGAGGGCCGTCAGTGCGCGCCCGGTTCGGGTCCCACATAGCGCAACCGCGCCCGGATAGGCGAGCCATTCGTCGACTGATCCAGCGCATGGCCCAGCAGACCGGCCAGCCGGCCCAGCAGGAGCAGGTCGCCGGCGGCGTCGCGCGGAAGTTCCAGGCGCCGGGCGATGACCGCCAGCGCCAGGCCGAAATTCACGGGGCGACCCGTCGCGGCCTCGCCCTCCCGCACCGCCCGGTCGAGGTCGGACGGCAGTTCCGCCGCGCCCAGAAGCGCC
>CALRJO020000119.1:0-3696 GCA_943367565.1 Brevundimonas vancanneytii | reverse complement strand
CACTGGGGCTGGACGGCAGCGCCCTCGACGCTCCGCTGGAAGCGGCGGCGTGAGCTCTTGAGCCTCGTCTGGCTGGCGCTGGCCGGGATCGCGGTCTGGGCGCTGGTGCGGCTGGGCCGCCAGACCGAGCGGCGCGGACACGGCCAGTGGCGCGTCGCCGCCACCCTGTTCAGCGCGGTCATGCTGGCCGGCGGGGTGCTGCTGGCGATGCGCGGCGCCTGGCTGCCCGCGACGGGCCTGATCGGCGCCGCCCTGTGGCTGACCGTGTCCTCGCGGCAGCGCGCGGTCGGGCCGCGGACCGAGGCCATGACCGAGGCCGAGGCCCGGTCGCTCCTCGGCGTCGCCGCCGACGCCACCCCGCGGGAGATCAACACCGCCTGGAAGCGGCTGATGGGCCGCGCCCACCCCGACCAGGGCGGCACGGAAGGTCTGGCGTCCCGCCTCAACGCGGCGCGCGACCGGCTGCTGAAGCCCTAGGCCTTGGCCGGCTTTTTCGCCGGAGCCTTCTTCTTCGCCGCGGGCTTCTTCTTCGCCGCCGCCTTCGGAGCCGCCTTCTTCGCCGGGGCCTTCTTGCCCTTCGCCGGCGCCGCCGCCGCACGGGCCGCCAGCAAGGGCAGGGCCTGCTCCAGCGTCAGATCCTCCGGCGTCGAGCCCTTCGGCAGGGTGGCGTTGATCTTGCCCGACTTCACATAGGGGCCGAACCGACCCGCCATGACATGCACCGGCTCGCCCGTATCCGGGTGGGCGCCGAGATCCTTCAGCGGCGCCGTCGCCGCCCCGCGCCCCGCGAACTTGCCCGCCCGCTTCTCGGCCAGCAGCACCACGGCGCGGTTCAGGCCGATGTCGAACACCTCGTCGATGTCGGCGACATTGGCGTAGGTCCCCGCATGCAGCACGAACGGCCCGTAGCGGCCGAGGCCTGCGCTGATCGGCTTGCCGTCCTCCGGATGGATGCCGACCTCGCGCGGCAGGGCCAGCAGGCGCAGCGCCTGTTCCAGTTCAAGCGTCGCGGGCGACCAGCCCTTGGGCAGGGACGACCGCTTCGGCTTCTCCTCGCCCGGAACCGTGGTCTCCACATAGGGGCCGAACCGCCCGATCTTCAGCGCCACCGGCGCGCCGGTCACGGGATCGACGCCCAGATCGCGGTCGCCGCCATCCTCCACGCCGCTCGCGGCGCCGAAGCCGCGCGTATAGCGGCACTCCGGATAGTTGGAGCAGCCGATGAAGGACGACTTCATCTTGAAGCTGGCCTTCAGATGCAGCCGCCCGCTCTTGCACAGGGGGCACAGCCGCGCGTCGGTTCCGTCGCCCTTGTCGGGGAACAGGAAGGGGCCGATCGCCGTGTCCAGCTCGTCGATGACGCCCTGCCGCGCGGTGACCGCATCGGTCGCCGGCTTCAGCTTGCTCCAGAAGTCGCGCAGGACGACCTTCCAGTTCAGATCGCCCGCGGAAACCTCGTCCAGCCGGGTCTCCAGCGCGGCGGTGAAGTCATATTCGACCCACCGGGTGAAGAACTGTTCGAGGAAGGCCGTGACCAGCCTTCCGTTGTCCTCCGGGATGAACCGGTTCTTGTCCATGCGGACATATTCGCGGTCGCGCAGCGTGGTCAGGATCGAGGCGTAGGTCGACGGGCGCCCGATGCCCAGCTCTTCCAGCTTCTTGACCAGGGTGGCTTCCGAGAAGCGCGGAGGCGGCTCGGTGAAATGCTGGTCGGTCCGGATCGCCTCGACCCTTGCCACCGCGCCTTCCTTCAGCGCGGGCAGGCGGGTGGTGTCGTCCTCGTCGTCGACGCCGTCCTTGGGCTTGTCGTCGCGGCCCTCCTCGTACACCGCGATGAAGCCGTCGAAGGCCACGACCTGGCCGGTGGCGCGCAGGCCCGTCTGGCCGTCCGGCGTCTCGACATCGACCGTGGTCCGGTCCAGCCGGGCGGACTCCATCTGGCTGGCGATCATCCGCTTCCAGATCAGTTCATAGAGCCGCGACAGGTCGCCCTCGAGCCGCAGGCTGTCGGGGTGACGGGTCAGGTTGGTCGGCCGGATCGCTTCGTGCGCTTCCTGAGCATTCTTGACCTTGGTCTTGTAATATCGAGGTTGTTCCGGAACGTAGGCCGGGCCGAACCGGTCCGTGATGACCTCGCGCGCCTGGGCGATGCCCTCGGGGCTGACCGACAGGCCGTCGGTCCGCATATAGGTGATCAGGCCGCCGGTATCGTCGACGCCCTCATACAGTTTCTGCGCCGCCTGCATGGTCCGCTGGGCGGTGAAGCCCAGCTTGCGCGCGGCTTCCTGCTGCAGGGTCGAGGTGGTGAAGGGCGGCGAGGGGCTGCGCTTGACCGGCTTCTTCTCGATCGACCTGATAGTGAAACTGCCCGCCTTGATGGCGTCCCGCGCCGCGTTGGCCATGGCCTCGGAGGTGATGTCCAGCCGCTGCACCCGCTTTCCGGCGTGCTTGACCAGCCGGGTGGTGAAGGGCGGGCTGTCGGCGGCCAGATCGGCCTCGACGGACCAGTATTCCTGCGCCCGGAAGGCCTCGATCTCGAGTTCGCGGTCGACGACGATCCGCAGGGCGACCGACTGCACCCGGCCGGCCGAACGCGCGCCCGGCAGCTTGCGCCACAGCACGGGCGACAGGGTGAAGCCGACCAGATAGTCCAGCGCGCGGCGGGCCAGATAGGCCTCGACCAGCTCCATATCCAGCTGGCGCGGATTGGCCATGGCCTCCAGCACGGCGGCCTTGGTGATGGCGTTGAAGGTGACCCGTTCGACGGCGGTGTCCTTCAGCGCCTTCTTCTTGGTCAGGATCTCCAGCACGTGCCAGCTGATCGCCTCGCCCTCGCGGTCGGGGTCGGTGGCGAGGATGACGCGGTCGGCCTTTTTGGCGGCATCGGCGATCTCCGACATCCGCTTGGAGGCGCGGGCGTCGACTTCCCAGCTCATGGCGAAATCGTCGTCGGGCAGGACCGAGCCGTCCTTCGACGGCAGGTCGCGGACGTGGCCATAGGACGCCAGGACGGTGAAGTCCGGGCCCAGATATTTGTTGATGGTCTTGGCCTTTGCGGGGCTCTCGACAACGACGAGGTTCATGCGGGGAGGGGGCCTTGCGCGGGCTCTGAAAGGGGGCGGAACGTGGTTGGCGCGAGCGCCGCTGTCAATCGGGACTGGAATTCAGGGTGATCGCGCGGCTGCCAGGCCGCCCGGCAGAAGCTCGGCGCGGCCCATCAGATTGAGCTCCAGCAGGGCCGCCGCCACCGTCCCGATCGGCAGGCCCAGCGCCCTCGCCAGTTCGTCGCGCGGCGTCGGCGTGGGCGACAGCAGGGCGGCCACCTGTTCGATCACCGCCGCCTCGATCTCGTCGGGCGCGCCCTCGAAGAGGTTTTCCGGCGCGGGCTCGCGCAGCGTCCGCAGGGTCGAGAAGGCCCGCTCCACATCCTCCAGCCCCTCGCACAGGATGGCGCCCTGCCGCAGCAGTTCGTTCGGCCCCCGCGATCGCGGGTCCAGCGGCGATCCCGGCACGGCGAAGACATCGCGCCCCTGTTCGCCGGCCAGCCGGGCCGTGATCAACGAACCCGAACGCAACTCCGCCTCGACCACGATCACGCCGCGCGACAAGCCCGAGATGATCCGGTTGCGGCGCGGGAAGTCTTTCGCCTGCGCCCGCGCGCCCATCGGGCTTTCCGAGACGACGCAGCCCTGATCG
>CALRJO020000118.1:0-3923 GCA_943367565.1 Brevundimonas vancanneytii | reverse complement strand
ATCTTCATGGCCTCGAGCACGACGACGGGTTGACCTTTTGTGACGGAGTCCCCGGGTTTGGCGGGGGTGGCGACGATCTTGCCGGGCATGGGCGCGCGGAGGGCGCCGTCCGAGGCGGGGCCGCCGGATGCCGCACCGAAATGCGGCTTTGCGATCTTCAGGGCATCGCCCCGATCGAACAGGACAACGTCACCCGCGACCCGGGCATAGGAGAAGCTACGATCGTCGACATGCAAGGCCCCGGACTTTTCATCGATGTACTCGTGGCGGACCGGACGTCGGTCCGATGCCGGACCTACCAGCCATGTGTCATTGTTCGCCTGCGCGGACAGCGCTTCCGCTACGAACTTCCGTCCATCGATCATGAGCGCCCAGACGTTGCGGGACGAGGCGTTGAGCCTGAACCCCATCGCGCCCGCTGTGTCATCCCACGGTGAGTACCAATCAGTCCCGCGGCGATGCGGGGCCTCATAGTGGTCCTCGGCAAACAGGCCTACGGCAGCGAGTTCACGCTCTACATTTTCCGCGAACGCCAACGCAGGCTCCTCTGCGCCGATGAAGCCCGTGTCGACGTCGCCTTCGACAAAGCGCGGATGCTCCAGACAGCGCACGAGGAAGCCGGCGTTGGTCTTCACCGGCCAGACCTCGACCGAGGCGCAGGCGTCGGCGAGCGCCTCGGCGGCCTCTTCCCGCGTCTCCGCGTGGACGATCAGCTTGGCGATCATCGGGTCGTAGAACTGGCTGACCTCGCCGCCCTGTTCGACGCCGGTGTCGACGCGCACGCCGTCGGGCATGACGAAATGCTCGAGCCTGCCGATGCTGGGCAGGAAGCCGTTGCCGGGGTCCTCGGCGTAGAGGCGGGCCTCCATGGCCCAGCCGTTCAACTCGATCTCGTCCTGCTTCAGCGGCATGGGTTCGCCGGAGGCGACGCGGAACTGCCATTCGACCAGGTCGACGCCGGTGACCGCCTCGGTGACCGGGTGTTCGACCTGCAGCCGGGTGTTCATCTCCATGAACCAGATGCGGTCGGCCTTCAGCCCGTCGGAGGCGTCGGCGATGAACTCGATGGTGCCGGCGCCCTCGTAGTTCACGGCTTTCGCCGCGCGGACGGCGGCGTCCGTGACGGCCTTGCGGGCAGCCGCATCCATGCCGGGGGCGGGGGCCTCCTCGATCACCTTCTGGTGGCGGCGCTGCAGGGAGCAGTCGCGCTCGTACAGGTGGACGACGTTTCCGTGGCTGTCCCCGAACACCTGCACCTCGATGTGACGCGGCCGGGTGATGTATTTCTCGATCAGGACGCGCGGGTCGCCGAAGGAGGACTGGCCCTCGCGCTGGGCCGAGGCGAGGCCGTCGGCGAAGTCTTCGGCGCGCTCGACCTTCTTCATGCCCTTGCCGCCGCCGCCGGCGACGGCCTTGATCAGCACCGGATAGCCGATGGCATTGGCCTCCTTCCGGAGACGGTCCAGCGACTGGTCCTCGCCGAGATAGCCGGGGGTGACGGGCACCCCGGCCTCGATCATCAGGGTCTTGGCGGCGTCCTTCAGGCCCATGGCGCGGATGGCGGCGGGCGGTGGGCCGATCCAGACGAGGCCGGCGGCCATGACCGCCTCGGCGAAGTCGGCGTTCTCGGACAGGAAGCCGTAGCCGGGGTGGATGGCCTCGGCGCCGGTCGCCTTCGCGGCAGCCAGCACCTTGGCGGCATCGAGGTAGGACTCGCGGGCGGCGGCGAGCCCGATGAGCACGGCCTCGTCCGCCTCGCGGACGTGCAGGGCCCCGGCATCGGCCTCGGAATAGACGGCGATGGTGCGGATGCCCATGCGGCGGGCGGTGCGGAAGACGCGACAGGCGATCTCGCCGCGATTGGCGACCAGGACGGAGGTGAACATGGGTCCGGTTTAGAGGGGCGAGGGTCGAGGGTCGAGGGGTGGTTGGTGATTGGTGATTGGTGGTTGGTTCGGTCCGCCAGGGTGTGAGCCAACCGGGTGGGATGGCGGCGGCCGCAACCACCCATCACCAACCACCAATCACCCTGTCACTCCGCCCAGCGCGGCTTGCGCTTGTCGAGGAAGGCGCCGACGCCCTCCTGGCCCTCGGGGGAGACGCGGGCGCGGGCGATGCGTTTGGCGGTCTCCTCCATCAGGGCGTGGTCGATGCGATGGCCGGCGACGTGGTTGACCAGCCGCTTGGCCTCGCCGACGGCGCCGGGCGCGCAGGCCTTCATGCCGGCGGCGAAGTCGGCGATGAAGCCGTCGATCTGGTCGGCGCTGTCCAGCACATGGCCGACAAGGCCGAATTCCTTCGCGGCCGCCGCGTCGAACAGGTTGGCGGTCATGAACAGGGCCCGGGCGGTGCGGGCGCCGACGGCCTCGACCACATAGGGGGCGATGGTCGCCGGGATCAGGCCCAGCTTGACCTCGGAGAAGGCGAATTTCGTCCCCTTCACGGCCACGGCCATGTCGCAGGCGGCGACGATGCCGGCTCCGCCGCCCATGGCCGCGCCCTCGACGATGGCCACGGTCAGGGCCGGGACGTCGTGCAGGGCCTTGAGCATCTTCGCCAGACCCATGGCGTCGTCGCGGTTGTCGCCCTCGGACCAGCGGGCGGCGTCGGCCATCCAGCCGAGGTCGGCGCCGGCGCTGAAAGTGCCGCCCGCGCCGCGGATGAAGACCACCCGTACATGGTCGGCGCCCTGCAGGGTCTCGAAGGCCTCATACAGGGCGGCGATGGTCGGGGCGTCGAAGGCGTTGCGCTTGTCCGGCCGGTTGATGGTGACGAAGACCACGCCGTCGGCGGTGGAGTCGATCCGCACCAGATCGTCATTGGCGTCCGGCGCCGGGTCCGCCAGCAGGGGATGGGAGATGGCGTTGATCTCGGCGGCCTCGGCCGGGGTGATGTCGAGTGCGTTCAGGTCGGCTTCGGTCGGCTTGGTCATGACGGGTTCCCTGGTGGCTGCCCGTCTGTAACGCATCGCCGGGAAAATGGCAGCGTGGCGGTTCGAAGAGCGAGGTTATCTTGACAGGGGGTATGAGGGGGTCTTGATGGCGGCAGACACGGACGAGGGACCCGCCCGGTGCGGGATCATCGCATGACCCAGCCATCGACGCCGCGATCCCGCAAGCCGGCCCGGCTGACCGCAGCCAAGACGCGGTTGGCGGCGGAAATACGGGAGCAGCTCAGGGCCCAGGGCGGGGCGGCGCACCGCGACGTGGTCATCGCCCGCATTCTGGCGCGCAAGGGCGTCAGCGGCCCGGCCGCCGACCGCACCCGCCGCGCCCTGTTGTCGGCCTTTGAACTTCACGCCTGTCCTCAGCCCGGCAGCGAGGCCCCGCGGCTGTTCGACCTGCCGTTCGGTCCGGACTCCTACCGCTGGGCGCTGGACGAAGCGGCGCGGCCGGCCACCCCCTTCTGAACGCGCCGAACCCGATACGGAGCCGACCGTCATGGCGACCAGCGCGACCGACCGACTCCGCCGCACGAGCGTGGCCAGCGTGCATGTCCACTATGTCGCCAAGGCGGAGAAGAAGGGCCGCGCGCGGGCCGAGGTGGACGAGGTGATCCGCTGGCTGACCGGCTATTCGCAGGACCAGCTGGAGGCGCTGCTGGCGGACGGGACGACGTTCGAGGATTTCTTCGATCAGGCGCCGGCGATGAATCCGAACCGCTTCCTGATCACGGGGGTGATCTGCGGGTATCGGGTCGAGGAGATCGAGGACCCTTTCATGCGAGAGCTGCGCCACCTCGACAAGCTGGTCGACGAGGTGAGCAAGGGGAAGGCGATGGAGAAGGTGTTGCGGACGGGGTGAGCGCTGTTTGTCATCCCCGACGGAGCGAAGCGTAGATCGGGGACGGTTGACGCACACCTTTTCCGACCTCCCGGACAGCCCGCTTGGGCTGAGCCGGGAGCAAGGCCGCCATGGCATAGG
>CALRJO020000117.1:0-4058 GCA_943367565.1 Brevundimonas vancanneytii | reverse complement strand
AGCGCCTCTTCGGGGCCGGGCAGGTCGGCGGCGTAGGCGAGGCGGACGATGGCCATCTCCACCGCATCGGCGGGATTGGGCGCGCGGCGGACCTCGTCGAGGGCGCGCAGCAGCATCTGCCAGACGCGGGCCAGGGTGCCGGCCGAGATGACCGCGCCCAGCGCCGTCAGCTTCTGGGCCTGGTCATTGGGCAGGCGGGTCGCCTGCGGCCCCAGCATCTTGGCCACCGAGGCGGCGTGGCAGTGTTCGAGCAGGTCGTTGGTCACCTGAACCGGATCGGCGCCGTAGCCGTAGAGGGTGCGGAACAGCTCGAGCGCCTCGGGGGTGCGGCCGGCCATGATTGATTCGAACAGGGCGATGGTCTGGCTGCGGTCGGCGAGGCCGAGCATGTCGCGCACGACCTCGGTCTTGACCGTCTCGCCCCGGTCGCCCTGGACGAGGGCCTGATCCAGCAGGGACAGGCCGTCGCGGACCGAGCCTTCGGCGGCGCGGGCGATCAGGGCGAGGGCGTCCTGTTCGATCTTCATCCCCTCGCGGTCGGCGATGCGCGCGAGGTGTTCGACGAGGATGTCCGGTTCGACGCGGCGCAGGTCGAAACGCTGGCAGCGGGACAGGATGGTCACCGGGACCTTGCGGATCTCGGTGGTGGCGAAGATGAATTTGGCGTGCGGCGGCGGCTCTTCCAGCGTCTTCAGCAGGGCGTTGAAGGCCTGGTTGGACAGCATGTGGACTTCGTCGAGGACGTAGACCTTGTAGCGCGCCTCGACCGGGGCGTAGCGGACGCTCTCGATGATGTCGCGGATGCCGTCGATGCCGGTGTGGGAGGCGGCGTCCATCTCGACCACGTCCATATGCTGGCCGGCCATGATGGAAGCGTCGTGGCGGCCCTGATCAGTCAGGGCCAGCGACGGACGGTCGATCGTATCGGTCTCGTTGTTCAGGGCGCGGGCCAGCAGGCGAGCGGTGGTGGTCTTGCCGACGCCGCGGACGCCGGTGAGCATGAAGGCGTGGGCGATGCGGCCGGTGGCGAAGGCATTGGTCAGGGTGCGGACCATGGCCTCCTGGCCGATCAGGTCCTCGAAGGTGTGCGGCCGGTATTTGCGGGCCAGGACGGTATAGGCGGCGCCGTCGTCGGCATGGGCGGGCGGGCCGGCGTCGGCGGGCGGATCGGCCTTTGCGGCGGCCTTTTTCGGGATGGCTTTCGCTTCGCCGGCGGGCGCGGGGACGGGGGCCGCCTCGGCCTCTGCCTCGCGCATGCCCGCGGGTTCGGGCGAACCGAACATATCGTCGGTGTCGGGATCGCGCTCGGCGACGTCGCCGGCGGGGGCGTCTTCCTCCCACGGAGGGCCTTCGAGACTCGGATCGACGTCGCTCATCCCTGTTCCTTAGCGCGGACCGGCCCGGACGCTAAGGGTGACGTTCGACGAGATGGGGAAAACCCCGGCGCTCAAGCAGCGAGCCGCCGCGCGGCGAGCGATAGCGCAACAAAGGTGGAAGTGGAGACCGCGACCCGAAGGGGAATTCGTTGTGGCTGCTGCCTTCCGGCCCTGACCAGGTTGGCGAAGCCTTCGCCCGCGATCTCCGAGAGGGGATATGACGATTCCGGCTCGCGGATGCAAGCGGGGGCTTGCTAGACAGCGTTCATGCCCCTCCCCGTCCTGAACACCTTCGCCGGCAATCCGCTCGATCGGGCGGGGGATCGGCGGGACGATGCGGACTGGCTGGCCGAACAGGGCGCGAGCCCGGACGCCATGGCCATGATGCTGTGGGAGGGCCGGCCGCTGGTCGAGGATGCTATTGGAAAAGAAGGGGGCGAGCCCCGGCTGGTCTGGCTGGCGCTGGATCATGCGCGGGCGGTAGTTCCGGACCGGGAGCTGTTCCTCGGCCTGTGGAAGGGCGCGCCGTGTTTCGCGGTGGAAGTCGAGGGCTCGGTCGATCCGTCGGCGGGGCCGCTGGCCGGGCTGGGGGCGTTTCACGAGATGCGCGAGGCGGCGGCGATCCTGCCGGGGCCGGACGCGGCCATGGCGGGCACGGCCAAGTCGCTGTTCGACTGGCGACGGCGGCACGGCTTCTGCGCCGCCTGCGGGGTTGAGACGGAGACGGCCTGCGGCGGCTGGAAGCGGGCCTGCCCCGCCTGCGGCGTCGAGCATTTCCCGCGCGTGGACCCGGTGACCATCATGCTGGCGGTCTACAAGGGCGGGGCGGAGCCGAGATGCCTGCTGGGCCGGCAGGCAGCGTGGCCCGAGGGACGGATGTCGGCGCTGGCGGGGTTCCTGGAACCGGGCGAGACCATCGAGGCGGCCTGCGCGCGCGAGATCGAGGAAGAGGCGGGGCTGACGGTGACGGCGGTGCGGTATCACTCCAGCCAGCCGTGGCCGTTTCCGTCGCAGCTGATGATCGGTCTGATCTGCGAGGTGGATTCGGATGACGCCCGGCCGGATCAGACCGAGCTGGAGGCCGTCGCCTGGCTTACGCGGGATGAGGCGCGGGCGTGTCTTGAGGACACGCATCCGTCGATCAAGGCGCCGCCGAGGTTCGCCATCGCCCGAACGCTGTTGCAGGCGTGGGTGGACAGGTTCGAGGTCTAGGCGAGCGCCCGCGCTGCTTCCAGATCATCCGGATTGTCGACCGACAGCGGGGCCTCGTCGATCACGGCGGCCCAGATCTGCAGGCCCATTTCCAGCGCGCGGAGTTGTTCCAGCTTCTCGCGTCGTTCCAGCGGAGAGGGAGGAGCGGCGCAGAAGCGTTCCAGCGCCGCGCGGCGGTAGCCGTACAGGCCGATGTGCCGCCAGACGGGGCCATCGCCGTACAGGGTGGAGCGGGTGAAATAGAGGGCGCGGCCGTGGCGGGCGTCCGGCGCGAGGGCGACCACCGCCTTGACCACGTCCGGGCTGGACCGGTCGGAAGCATCCGCCTCGGGCGCGATCAGGGTGGCGATGTCGCAGGCGGGCTCGGCGGCCAGCAGATCGGCGCAGGCGCGGGCGAGGCCGGGATCGGCGAAGGGCATGTCGCCCTGCAGATTGATGACGGCGTCGTGGCGACCGTCGGGATCGATCGCCTCCAGCGCGGCGCGGATGCGGTCGGAGCCCGAGGGCAGGTCCGGATCGGTCAGGACGGCCACGCCGCCGGCCGAATCAATGGCGGCCACGATCTCCGGATCGCCGGCGGCGACAGCCACGGGCAGGCCCGACAGCACGGCCTGACGCCAGGCCCGCACGATCATCGGCAGGCCGCCGATATCGGCCAGGGGCTTGTCCGGAAGGCGGGTCGCGGCCATCCGGGCGGGGATCAGGATCAGCGGGTTCACATGGGTGTCCGGGACTGCGACTCTCAGACCGACCTTCAGCCGGTTGCGAAGGCCGCGCTAGCGTGTAAGAGACGCCCACGCAAGAATTCGCCCCGCCGCGCGTGTGGCAGGGCCTCAGAAACGGGATGAGACGACGCGCATGAGCGGCGATCTGAAGCTGAACAAGATCATGGGCGCCGGTCTGGCGACGCTTTTCGTGATCCTGATGGTGAAAGAGGGCACGGCCTTCATCTACCACACCGAAACCCCGGAAAAGATGGGCTATTTCGTCGACGCGCCCGAAGAGGCCGCCGGCGGACCCGCCGAGGTCGTCCTGCCGCCCGACTGGGGCACGGTGCTGCCGACGGCCGATCTCGCCGCAGGCGAGGCCGCCTTCGCCCGCTGCAAGTCCTGCCACACCATCGAAGCCGGCGGGGCGAACGGCATCGGTCCCAACCTGTTCGGCGTCATGGGCGGCCCGGTGATGCACGCCAGCGGCTTCGCCTATTCCGACGCCATGCAGGCCCACAAGGCCGAGGCTCCGACCTGGACCTTCGACGAAATGGACCAGTTCCTGACCGCCCCGGGTCGGCATGTGCCCGGCACCAAGATGTCGTTCGCCGGCATCCGCGACACTGACACCCGCGTCAATCTGATCGCCTGGCTGCGTTCGCAGGGCTCGGGCGGCATGGCCGTTCCGGCGCCCGACCCCGCCCGCCAGCCGGGCGCCGCTCCGGTCGAAGGCGAAGCACCGGTCGCCGGCGCCGAGACC
>CALRJO020000116.1:0-4076 GCA_943367565.1 Brevundimonas vancanneytii | reverse complement strand
GCGGCGCGCCTGCACCCGCGCCTCGAGGTCGGCCCAGCGACGGGTCAGCTCGGCCAGTTCGGCGCGCAGGCGGCTCGCCTCGGCGCGGCTGATCGAGCCGTTGCGCTCCCCGGCGGCGATGCGGGCCTCCAGCGCCACGGAGCGCCCGTCGTTTCCGTAGCCGCCGTCATAGCCGCCGCCGTCGCCGATGCGGCGGTCGAGGTCGGCCAGACGGGTGGTCAGATCCTGACGCTCGCGGTCGCTGAGACCGTCGCGCTGATAGCCGGTCTCGACCCGGACCAGGGCGTCGAAATCGGCGCGCAGGCGCGCAGCCTCGGCGCGGCTGATGCGGCGATCGTCCAGGGCCGCGTCGACGCGGGCGTTGAAGGCCATGCGCTGGTCCGCCAGCGAACGCCAGCCGTAGCCGTCGTCATAGCCGCCGTCGTCGCGGGCGTCGCCGACGCGCTGCGACAGGGCCTGATAGCGGTCGCGCAGGTCGGTGCGTTCCTGGGGCGTCAGCCGGCCGTCGGCGGCGTAGCGCGTCTCGAGCTGGACGAGGGCGTTGTATTCCGAACGCAGCCGGGTCGCCTCGGCGCGGCTGATCGAGCCGTCGCGCACCCCGGCGTCGATCCGGGCCTCGAGCGCCACGCGGCGCTCGGCCAGTGGGCGGCCGCCGCGGTTGTAGTCGTCCTCGATCTGCCGGTCATTGCCGAAGGCGTTGCCGAACACGGCCCCGAACAGGGCGCCGATGATGCCGCCCGGCTGTTGCGCCGGCCCCGAGGTCTGACCGCCGTAGCCGCTGTCGGGATACAGGGATCCCACGGTGGCCTGCGCCCCGGTGCAGGTCAGGACGCCGTCGCGGTTGGAGATGGACGAGCGGCAGTCGACCGGCCGCAGCGAGCTCCAGCGCCAGCCGCCGTCGGCCTGGCATTCGGCCGAGACATAGCCGTTGGCCAGCTGCTGCACGTTGCGGCACGAATTGGGGATGTCGCGGGTCTGGCTGCTGTAGGCGCTGTAGGGCGTCTGCGCCTGGGCGGTGCCCGCGGCGGACATGAGCAGGGCGCCGGCGGCGAGCGCCGACAGGGTGTGGGAGATGACGGTCATGGGGGTGTCTTTCCGGGTGAGGGTTGCCCTGTTGCCGGAGAGAACGGGAGTCGATGGGGAAAGGTTGCGGGGGGATCAGCGACGGGCGATCTCCCTCCCCTTCATGGGGAGGGACGGCGAGGCGGAGCCGAGCCCGGGTGGGGAAGGGCGAACCTGCCGCGGACGGCGCCTGAGGCTGCAGTTCCCCACCCGGACCGGCTGACGCCGGTCGTCCCTCCCCATGAAGGGGAGGGAGAAATGGTGTTATCCCTCCGCCCATGACCTCCCTCCCCCTCCCCGACCTCCTCCTGCTGCTCGCGGCCCTGACCGCCGCCGGGCTGGTCGGAGGGCTCGTAGCCGGGCTGTTCGGGGTCGGGGGCGGGACGGTGATCGTGCCGGCGGTGTTCTATGCCTTCGAGGTGCTGGGGGTCGGGGGCGAGGGCAATCTGCATACGGCGATCGGGACGTCGCTGCTGACCATCGTCGCGACCGCGTGGCGGTCGTTGCGGGCGCATCGGGCCCACGGCGCGGTGGACGAGACGGTGCTGAAGACCTGGACGCCGTGGGTGGCGGCGGGGGCGCTGATCGGGGCGGGGGTCGCGGGGGTCACCTCCATGGCGGGGCTGGCCATCGTCTATGGCGTCTGCCTGCTGGTCGTGGCGGCGCAGATGGGGTTGCTGCCCGAGCGGGCGACGCTGAGGCGCGACCTGCCGACCGGGTGGGGGCGGCGCGCGACCGGGACGGTGATCGGCGGGCTGTCGGCCATGATGGGGATCGGCGGCGGCAGTTTCGGCGGGATGATGATGACCCTGTGCGGGCGGCCGATCCATCAGGCGGTGGCCACGGCCTCGGGCTTCGGCCTGGCCATCGGAACGGCGGCGACGCTGGGGTTCGTGGTGTTCGGCTGGGACGCGGGCGGGCGGCCGCCGCTGTCGCTGGGCTATGTGAACGTGCCCGGAGCGGTGGTGATGGCGGTGCTGACCACGGCGGTCGCGCCCTGGGGGGCGAAGCTGGCGCATTCGCTGGACCGGGCCGTGCTGAGACGGGCGTTCGCGGTGTGGCTGCTGGTGACGGCGGGGGCGGTGGTGTGGAAGGCGCTGTAGGAGTGGTTGGTGATTGGTGATTGGTGTTTGGCTGCGGCGCGGGCAGTGGATAGGCGACGGTCGCCGGCGGTGGGTCCGGCAGCCACCAATCACCAACCACCAATCACCTCTCAGGGCCGCAGCGTGATCTCGGCCGGGGTGGCGCTGAAGGAGGAGAGGCGGCCGAGGTAGCTCATGCCGAGCAGGCTGTGCGGCAGGCCGCGCTCGACGACCAGGGCCTCGACCTGTTCGACGCGGGCGCCGGCGACGGCGACGGTCCGCAGGGCCACCGGGGCGGCGCGGACGGGACCCGAGGCGGTGATGACCGTGCCCGAGAAATCCCCGGCCCCGAGCCGCAGGCCGAGCCGGGCGGCGTCGGCGGGGGTCAGGACCACGACGCTGGCGCCGGTGTCGACCATGACGCGCACGGCCCGGGGTCCGCTCTGGCCGTCGATCAGGGCGTCGGCCCAGTAGTGGCCGTCGGCGGCCTTGAGCACCTGGGCGGCCCCCCCTTGGGCGGGCGCGTGGATGGGGGTCGGGGTCGCGGCATGCGCCTGCCCCCGCGCCTGGGCGTGGTTCAGCCACCAGGCGGTGGTCAGGGCGGAGGCCACGGCCAGGGCCATGACTCCGGTGGAGGAAAGGTCGAAACGCATACGCTTGCCCGTGGTGAACGCGCCGCTTCTGCGGCCACGCATCTGTCGCACACGGCGGTTGGGATGCGGTGAAGGGGCGTGGTTTGCGGGGGGTTAAGGGGGTGGTTGGTGGTTGGTGGTTGGTGGTTGGTGATTGGTGGCTGCTGGATCGAACACCGGTTGCAAGCGGATGTCTCCAGCGCCCGCCACGGCCAGACACCAATCACCAACCACCAACCACCCCGCGCGCTTCGCGCGCCGGCAACTCCGCCATGATCCGCGCCCGCTCCGCGTCGGTGAATCCGCTCCAGCCGCCGATCTCGGACAGGGTGCGCCAGCAGCCGAGGCAGAGGCTGGTGGCGCCGTCGACGACGCAGACCTTGACGCAGGGAGTGGCGATGCTGCGCGGCGGGCCTTGTGGGTTTTCAGCGACAGTTGATGACATGAATGCGAAATATGGTCCGGCAGCGGAGTAAAACTGGTTGCAATTTTCGCGTTTCGGGTCTAGATGAACGCTGACGCGAAACGACTATGACGGTGAGATTCCCGAAAAGCACGACGCGTCTCTTTTCATCGATCACTCGAAAGGAGACGCCCAGATGAATGACAGAGACCGCAATCTGCAGCACGCCATGATGTCCTTCGCCCTGTGGGGCGGGATGCTGGTCAATACGAAGAACGGCCATGGGGCCGGCGACCGCGTGGTCAGCCACCCGTCGAACTTCGTGCCCATCAAGCTTCGCAAGCGCGACTAGGCGCGCGCGTCCCGCAGACGACCAAGCCCCGGCCCGCAAGGTCCGGGGCTTTGCAATTCCACCGTCAGGGTTGGTCAGTCGCGCCGTTCCTCAACCTGTGCCAGTATCAGGGTCCGAAGGGTGGGGACCATGTTCAGGCTGAAGGCGACGCTCGTCGCCACGTCGCCCATGCGGCCGTGGCGCACCGGCTGGTCGGTAGATCGCGGGGTGGACTTCTCGCTGGCCGCGACGGCCCGGCCCGTGACCGCCCCGCCGACGGTCCGCGCCGCCGCGGCGGCCGCCGAACGGGCCTGTTTCATGGACGAAGACCAGGTCGCGCCGGCCGACGCCGCCGTGGTGCGGACCTTCGTCAGCGCGGCCGCGGCGGAAGCGGCCCGGGAGCCCCTGGCCGACGAAGCGCCCGAGGCGCCCGGCGTGCGGGGCTGGTGGTCGCTGGCCGGCAAGCCGTCGCGGACCTGAGGCTTCCGGCCTGACATTGCGGCGGGGCCGCGTGTGCGGCACATCGGGCGGATGACCCTGATCCGCCGAGACCGCCGCGACCATAT
>CALRJO020000115.1:0-4076 GCA_943367565.1 Brevundimonas vancanneytii | reverse complement strand
GGCGCGCCGGCGTCCGGCACGGGCGCGACGGGCGGCGCCTCCGGCAGCATGGGCGCGCAGGCGGCGACGGAGGCGATGAGGATGAGGCGAAGGCTGATGCGCATGGCGATAGCTGTAGAGTCCCCGGCGGCCGCCCCGTCATAACAAGTGCGCGAGGCCGGTCAGCGTTGCTGCAATACGGGGGCCAAAGCGAGGCGGTGAGGTAAAGACGATGTTCACCGTGTCGTTCAGGTCGCGCTTAACCAGGGCCCGCTATGGTGTGTGCGCTCTCTGATACGGCCTGGTGGCGGAGGGGCGACGCGGCGGAGGTGCAACTCCGCAGACCCTCCGTTCAACTCGGAGGCCAGGCCTCCATCCTTGTGGGTGCGCTAACGCTCGCCGCGCGGCGGCTCGCTGCTTGAGCGCGGGGCGGCTTGCGGACGTAGCGAAGGACCGATTCCGACCCAAAGCGGACTCTGGCGGGGAAGACGCTAGAGCGGTTTTTCCATAAACACGAGATAGGGCATCAACCGCTCAGGGTATTCTTGATAGGGCGCAATGTGGGTGAACCCCATCGACTCATACATCGAGATCGCTTCTACCAGACGGTCGCCTGTATCCAGCTGCATCAGCCCATAGCCGTCTTGCTGAGCCAAGGCGATTAGAGCATTCGACAGCTTGCGACCGACGCCGAGACCTCTGGCGGCGTCGGTCACGTAGAGGCGTTTGAGTTCGCAAATGTCGGCGGAGGAGCGCCGGAATGCACCGCCAGCGACAATCTTACCGTCAACTTCCACCACCATTGTCCGCCCGTTCGGCGGGCCATATTTTTCGGCGAGAACCTTCAGTTCGTCCTCAAGCGATTGGTAGCCAAAAACCTCTTCGACGAACCAAGGCATGTCGCGATAACGCTCGCGGCACCAATCGACATAAAGACGGCAGACCGCACCGAAACCCTCGTAGTCCGCCCCGGCGTCCGCCAGCCTGATCGAAAAATCCGGGTCGCTCATGTGCACTTAGCCCTTCGTGTCCGGCGATTTGGAAGACGTAACGTCCGCTGTCCACCCATAGCGGACGCCCGGCTCCGCCCCCCGCTTCAGACTGTCAGAGCTTGCCGAAGGCCACGCCGCGCCAGCCCCAGCCGGCCTTTTGCGCGGCCGCGACGAGCGGCTTCTTGATCTCGTCGGTGTCGAATTTGTAGCTGTAGACCTCGCCCCAGGAGAGGTCCTCGCGGAAGGCGTAGACCGCCTCGAAGCTCTTTTCCCACGACTGGCCCCGGAAACCCTGAGCGGTGGCGGACAGGACCGGGACGCCGGCGCGCCATTCGACCTCCCACGACTGGTCGACGGCGCGGACCTCGCCCCTGGCCTCGTCGAACTTCATCAGCACCTTGAAGACGCGTTTGATGCCGGCCTTGGCGAAGATCTCGTACCATCGGGCGTCGACGATCCGCCATTCGGCCACCATGTCGACGCCCTCGGGCGCGCCGTCGCGGACGATGAAGGGGGCGGTGTCGCGGTTTATGGCGAGGAGATGGTCCCGCAGCGACGGGACGGGGAGGCGCGGTACGCCGGGCGGGGCAGGCTTGCTGCCGGTCATCCAGTCGAACAGTCCCATGGTGGTCGCTCCAGTCACCTCCGTCGCGGACGGCGGCTCCTCGAAGGCTTGCCCGATGTCGGCGGCCCGCACAATCGAACGCCGAATTCGGAACGGAAGACGGACTGTGACGCTCCGACAGTCCGCGACCTGACAGAAGGGGGGCCGATCCGGCCTGCTTGCTTAGCCTGTCGCGCCAGGAAGCCCTTGAACCTCAAACTGAGACGGCTCGTCTATCGCAGCGATTCGATGATCGACCACGGGGACACCCCAGGACTCGACGCCATCTTCCGCGCCTCGCTCCGGAACAATCGCCGCGACAGGATCACCGGAGCCCTGGCCCTGCCGGACGGAAAATTCGTCCAGGTGATCGAGGGCCGGCCCGCCGATATCGATGCGCTGATGGTGCGCCTGCGCGCCGATGACCGGCATGAGAACCTCGTCGTCCTGGGTGAATGGCCGGTGGCGGCGCGCCTGTTCGCGGGCTGGGCCATGGCGCGGCCCGATCCCGAGCCGCTGGGACAACAGGCCTTCCGGATCATCACCGGGGACGGCAGCGGGGTTCAGGTGACCGACATCCTGCTGGGCCTGTCGGACCGGTTGCCGGAGACCCTGTTCCAGGGATGAGACAAGGGCGGCTGCGTTCGCGCCCGTCTGGTTGACGAACCGGGGAAGCCTCTCTATACGCACCGCTCCGCCGCAGGTTCGTCCCGCGGCTTTTCTGTTTTGTTTTGCCTCAGGACGACGACCATGAAGGTCCGCAGCTCGCTCAAGTCGCTCAAGGGTCGCCACCGCGACTGCAAGGTCGTGCGCCGCAAGGGCGTCGTGTACGTCATCAACAAGACCGACCCGCGCTTCAAGGCGAAGCAGGGCTAAGGTCTTTCCACGCCTCACGGCGCGGTCCGGAATTCCAAAGGCTGCGGACTTGTCCGCAGCCTTTTTCGCGTCCGGCCCCGGCAGTCGTTGAGTCGCGCGGAGCGACGTGGTTAGCGTCCCTCTCAAATCCCATCCGCTCTCCGACGGCCTTCCGCCGACCTGAGGGCCTGTCCCCGGAGTTCTCCCTTGGCCGACGACGCTTCCTTCGATTCCTCGCCCGACGTCCTGACCTCCGCCGCCCAGGGCCGGCTGCGCACCGTCATCGAACGCCTCGAGCGGCTCGAGGAGGACAAGGCGGCGGTCATGGCCGACATGAAGGAGGTCTTCCTCGAGGCCAAGGGCGAGGGCTATGACGTGAAAATCCTGCGCAAGGTCATCCGCATCCGCAAGCAGGACAAGGCCAAGCGGCAGGAGGAGGACGCGATCCTCGACCTGTACCTGTCGGCGCTCGGCGAAATTTAGGGCCTGATTTTCCCACCCGCTCATCCCCGCGAATGCGGGGACCCAGTTCTGTCCAGCGTGGCGCCGGCTTTTCTGGACAACAGGCGGCGGTTCGGCTTCCCTGTTCCATCATCCAAAGCACTGGGTCCCCGCATTCGCGGGGATGAGCGGAGTGTTGGAAGTGGCCATGCAGCGAAAGCCGCCATCGTCACCCTTCGAAGCCCAGCGCAAGGCGGCGCAGCGGGCGGCTCTCAATGCTCTCAGACGCGCCCGCCGCTCGGCAGAGAAGGCGGGCGTTTCGCTGTCCGAATGGGAGGGGGAGTTCATCGATTCGGTCAGCGAGCGGGTGAAGACCCACGGACGCGCCTTCGGCGATCCCGAACTGGGCGCGCCGGGGCAGGCGCTGTCGGCGATGCAGGGCCGCAAGCTCAAGGAGATCGCCGCCAAGGCGAAGGGGGAAGCGCCGAAGCGGCGGTGGGGGCGGAAGGCGGAACCGGACTGAGGCCGCCGCCCCTCCACCGTCCTTCGGACGGTCCCCCTCCCCGTGAACGGGGAGGAGACACGCGGCCTAGAAGAGGATCTTGCGGAACGTCAGGCTGACCAGGCGGCCCTGGGGGTCGAGGAAGTCGGGCTGGTAGTTCAGCGGGAGGTCGCTGCCGCTCGTGGTCACCTCCGGGCGGGAATCGAACAGGTTCTGGACCCCGAAATTGACCCGCGAGCCCTTGAGCCAGGGGAATCTCTCGACCCAGGAGGCCTGGGAGTTCAGATCGATGAAGACGTTGAGATTGACCGTCGCCTGATCCGAGAAATTCAGATCCGGGCCGGTCCCGCCGTCGATGCGGGTGCCCTCGCGCCAGTTGGCGTTGACGAAGGCGCCCATGCCGTTGCGGAAGACGCCGCCCTGGGCCTGGATTTCGTTGCGGGGGGTGCCGCCGCGCGAGCCGGTGGCGGCGCCGTCCAGCAGGTCGAGGATGGGCAGGCCGGTGGCGATGACGATCTCATCCTGCAGTCGATACGTATGGTAGACCGACAGGTTGAAACGGCCCTGGCCGGGCTGCATGCCGCCCATGCCGCCGCGTCCGCCGCCGCCGCCGCCGACGCGCATGACCTGTCCACCGGATGTCGACGGGCCTCCGCCGCCGGGGGCGCCCTGGGTCACGACGGTCACAGGACCGCCGGCGCCG
>CALRJO020000114.1:0-4140 GCA_943367565.1 Brevundimonas vancanneytii | reverse complement strand
GGGCGCTTCTGTATACCCGTCAGTTCGGCTGGTCAGCCCTTGGCGGCGTAGCCCTGTCCGCCGTTGGACGGACGCCGGCGGCGCGGGCGGCGCTTGATCTCGCCGTCCGGCTTGGCCGAAGCCGCAGCCGGGGCGCTGGTGTGGCGCGGATCGTTGTTGCCGGTGCGCGGACGTTCGCGCGCCAGCGGGTCGAACGACCGCTCCGGCGTCGGGCGGGCGTCGCGGCCCGGGCCGGCCTTGCGGACGCGGTGCGGTTGCCCGCCGCCTTCCAGCTTGACGCCGTCGCGGCGCGGATTGCGGGGGCCGCGCTGCTGCTGGCGGTCGCCGCGGCCGTCGTCGGGCATTGAGGCCTTGGACTTGACGCCCGAGGCCATGATCGACTGGTCCAGCAGGGCCAGCGACTTGTCGTTGCGGCGGTCGGTGGCGGGAATCTTCTGGCGCGTGACCTTTTCGATGTCGCGCAGCAGTTTCATCTCGTCGCCGGCCACGAAGCTGATGGCCGTGCCGTCGGCGCCGGCGCGGGCCGTACGGCCGATACGGTGGACATAGGCTTCCGGCACGAAGGGCAGTTCGAAGTTCAGCACGTGCGAGACGCCGTCGACGTCAATGCCGCGGGCGGCGATGTCGGTGGCGACCAGGACGCGCAGCTTGCCGGCCTTGAAGGCGGCCAGGGTGCGTTCACGCTGGGGCTGGCTCTTGTTGCCGTGGATGGCGCCGGCTTCAACGCCGCCGGCTTCCAGATAGGCCGCGACCTTGTCGGCGCCGTGCTTGGTCTTGGTGAAGACCAGGCAGCGCGTGTAGTGCGGGTCGGCGAACATCTCCGTCAGCAGGGCGCGCTTGCGGCCCTGTTCGATGTGGATGATCGACTGGCTGATGCGCTGAACCGTGGTGGCCTGGGGCGTCACCGAAACCTTGACCGGGTCCTTGAGCAGTTCGCCGGCCAGCTTGCCGATCTCGGTCGGCATGGTGGCCGAGAAGAACAGGTTCTGGCGCATCGCCGGGATGCGGCTGACGATCTGGCGGATCGGCTTGACGAAGCCGAGGTCCAGCATCTGGTCGGCCTCGTCGAGGACGAAGATCTCGGTGCAGGAGAGGTCCAGCGTCTTCTGCTGCATGTGATCGAGCAGACGGCCGGGGGTGGCGACCAGGACGTCGAGGCCGGCCTGGATGGCGCGTTCCTGCGGGCCGTATTTCACGCCGCCGAAGACGACCGCGACCTTGAAGCCGAGGTGACGGCCATAGGTCTTGAAGCTCTCGGCGATCTGGCTGGCCAGTTCGCGGGTCGGCGACAGGATGAGGACGCGCGTGGTGCGCGGCTTGGGCGCGACGCGGTTGGCGGCCAGGCGATGCAGGATCGGCAGGGCGAAGGCCGCGGTCTTGCCGGTGCCGGTCTGGGCAATGCCCAGCAGGTCCTTGCCGGCCATGACGTCAGGGATGGCCTGGGCCTGGATCGGGGTGGGAATGGTGTAGCCTTCGGAGGCCAGCGCCTGCAGCAGGGCCGGGTTCAGGCCGAAGGTGTCGAATGTCTTGCTCATGGAGCGGATGTCTTTCGCGTATGCGGCGACGCGGCCTTTTTGCTGGGCGCGCGGTCAGAAGGCTCTGCCTTCTCGACCCGACGCGCGCCAGTCCGGCGCACCGCCAGTCCAGCCTGCGAGATTGCATGGCCGGGTGGATCGGGCGCCGCCCCGCGTGTCCGGGCAGCGAATGAATCTTGAGGGCCGGCCGCTGCTACAGTCAGGTCTTCGAGTTCTGAAGACCCACACGCGCTGGAGCGCACCGGGGCATCGCAATTGTGCGACGCAGCGCAAATGGGCGCTCAATGCGGCCAAGTCAAGGCGTCCGGCGCGGAGTCAGGGATCGTCAGCCCATGGCGTGCGCCAGATTCACTAGGCTGCCCGACAGACCGCGACTGCGGCATTCAGGAGGAGGGCGTTATGCGTACACTCATGATTCTGGCGGCGACGGGGGCTCTGGCGGCCGCCACGCCCGCCGCGGCCCAGGACGGACAGGTCATCCAGCTGGGCGACTCCAGCCTGACCTGTCCCCAGATCGTCGAGGGAGCCAGCCAGCTGGCGCAGGTTCTCGGCGGGGCGCCCGAGGGCGGGGTCTTCGGCAGCGAACAGGCGATCGGCGCGGCGACCGGCCTGGCGATGCAGGGCGCGCTGATGTCGGGGGCCGGCCGCATGATCCCCGGGATGGGGTTGCTGGGCAATGCGGCGGGCGCCATGGCTCGCCGCGACCGGGAACGGCGCGAGGCCGAGCGGCTGGTCGCCCAGCAGCGGTGGTACTATCTGAACGGCCTGTACACGGGCCGGAACTGCGACCAGCAGCTGGCGCAGGCGACGGCGGTCCAGGCGGCTTCGCCTGAAACCACGGCGCCGACCGACTAGGCTCTCGACTTCCCCAGGGGCGCCGGGTCAATGTTGCGTTGCAACGCCCGGAGCCCCGCCGCCCATGTCCGATACCGTTTCCCGTTCGACGCTGACGGTCTCGACCGATTTGGCGGCTTTTGTGGAAGAGGAGGCGCTGCCGGGGCTTGGTCTGGCCGCTCAGGCCTTCTGGACGGGCGCGGCCGAACTCTTCGCCCGGTTCGCGCCGGAGAACCGCCGGCTGCTGGCCGTTCGGGACGACCTGCAGGTCCGGATCGACGCCTGGCACGGCGGGCGGCGCGGCTCGGCCCATGACAGCGTGGCCACGGAAGCCTTCCTGCGCGAGATCGGCTATCTGGTCGACGAGCCCGCGCCGTTCGCCATCGGCACGCGCAATGTCGACGCCGAGGTCGCGACCCTGGCTGGACCCCAGCTGGTCGTGCCCAGTCTCAACGCCCGTTTCGTGCTCAACGCCGCCAACGCTCGCTGGGGCAGTCTGTATGACGCCCTGTACGGCACGGATGCGCTCGGCGACCTGCCGCCGCCGGGACCGTTCGACGCCGCGCGGGGCGCGCGGGTGGTGGCGCGGGCCAAGGCCTTCCTCGACGAGGCGGTTCCGCTGGCGCAGGGCCGCTGGGCCGATCTGGGCGATCCGCACGGCGGCATCGCCATCCGCGATCCGGGGCAGTACATCGGCCACAGCGAGCGCGGGCGGCTGTTCCGCCACAACGGCCTGCATATCGAGGTGGTGTTCGACCGGAATCATCCGATCGGCCGCGACGATCCTTCGGGCATCGCCGACGTGGTGCTGGAGTCGGCCCTGTCGACCATCGTCGATCTGGAGGACTCCGTCGCCGCCGTCGACGCCGCCGACAAGGTCGCGGCCTATCGCAACTGGCTGGGCCTGATGCGCGGCGATCTGGTCGAGACCTTCGACAAGGGCGGGCGGTCGCTGACCCGCGCGCTGGCGCCGGACAGGGACTTCATCGCCCCGGACGGTTCAACCGTGACCCTGCCGGGCCGGTCACTGCTGTTCGTGCGCAACGTCGGTCATCTGATGACGACGCCGGCGGTGCGGCTGGCCGATGGATCGGATGCGCCCGAAGGCATTCTCGACGCCGTGGTCACCAGCCTGATCGGCATGCACGACCTCAAGGGCCTCGGCGCCGTCCGCAACAGCCGGGCCAGCTCGATCTATATCGTCAAACCCAAGATGCACGGGCCGGAGGAATGCGCCTTCACCGACGCCCTGTTCGACGCCGTCGAGGATCGGCTGGGGTTGGCGCGGCACACGATCAAGGTCGGGGTGATGGACGAGGAGCGCCGCACCTCGGCCAATCTGGCGGCCTGCATCCATGCGGTGAAGGACCGGATCGTCTTCATCAACACCGGCTTCCTCGACCGCACCGGCGACGAGATCCACACGGCGATGCAGGCCGGGCCGGTGGTGCGCAAGGGCGACATCAAGGCTTCGGCCTGGATCGCCGCCTATGAGGCGCGCAACGTCGCCATAGGGCTGGCCTGCGGCCTCGACGGCAAGGCCCAGATCGGCAAGGGAATGTGGGCCGCGCCGGACCGGATGGCCGAGATGCTGGAGCAGAAGGCGGGCCATCCGAAGACCGGGGCCAATACCGCCTGGACGCCCAGCCCGACGGCGGCGACCCTGCACGCGCTGCACTATCACCAGAGCGACGTCTTCGCCCTGCGGGACGAGATCGCGGCGCGGTCGACGCCGGGTCTCGAGGCCCTGCTGACGCCGCCCCTGGCGAAC
>CALRJO020000113.1:0-4421 GCA_943367565.1 Brevundimonas vancanneytii | reverse complement strand
GCCGGACGCCGGCGCTGCAGGGGCCGGTCGAGGCGTACGACGGCGACACGCTGAGGACGCGGTTCCCGGACAAGCGGGAGGAGGATGTGTTCATCACCTTCACGCTGGAGAACGGACGGCCCGTGTCAGCGACGATGAAGGCGGTCAGTCCGGATACGGACTTTTCGTATGACTATCATGACCTGAGGCTGACGAAGGTCTGAGGCCTCAGTCCGCCGCCGCCAGGTCGAGCGCCTTGCGGGCGGCGGTTTCGAGGACGCTGTCGTGGCCTTTCGTGATGTCGTCATAGGTCGGCTCGAGGACGATATCGGGGACCACGCCGACCTTTTCGATCACGGCGCCGCCGGCGGTCCTGAGACTGCTGACGCCGACATCCAGTTCACCGCCGTCCGGGAGACGGAAGCTGCGCGCGGCCACGACAGCGCCCGCGGAGGGACTGCCCACCACGGGGCCACGATCCTGTTCCTGAAAGGTCGCCGCCAGGATTTCGGCGGCGCTGGCGGAATTCGCTGACTGGATCACGACGACGGGCCCCAGCCAGGGATCCGGATGCCGGCGGGTGCTGCGGGTGACCTGGGGCAGCAGGCCGTAGTCGAACCGCGCGAACGGGATCGGCCGGGCGAAGAAGGCCCCGATGATCCGCTGGGTTTCGCGAATTTCGCCGCCGCCGTTGCCGCGCAGGTCGAGGACGATCGCGCGGGGCGGATCGGCGCGGGCCTGGCTGAGCTGATCGAAAAGCCAGGCGCGCACCGCTCCGTCGAAGGACATGAAACGCAGCATCAGGACGCCGTCCGGCCGCCGCTCGGCCACCCCCAGCTGCCGCGGCAGGGCGACGGCCTCGAGGCGGACCTCGTGGGTCCGGTCCTCGCTGTCCACGAACCCCCAGAGATGGGAGCCGTCGAGCCAGGACGTTTCCGGATCATAGGGTTCGCCATCGACCGTCTCGATGCGCCAGCCCGGCTGGACTCCGGCCCGGGCCGCCGGACCATCGGCCCGAAGGCCGTTGATGAAGAACCGGGTCTCCTCCGAGAGACTGTTGACCACCCGGGTCGTGGTCCAGCCGAAGGTCCGGGCGTCGGCGATGCGCGCCTGGGCCTGATACAACGTCCAGGTCGGCGAGGTGGCGTGGGTATGACGGTCGTCGAGCCGGTCCAGAAGGGCGTTGAGACCGGTGTAGAAGCCGGTTTCGTTCGGACTGGACACGACCTCGTCGCGCGCGGCCGCCGCTTCGGCGACGAAATCGACGTCGTTGAAGGTCCGGTCGTAGAAATGGCGTTCGACGGCCGCGACGGCGGCGCCATAGACCGTCTCGTTCAGCGCCCGGCGGGCGGCCGACCCGTCCTCGACGGCCACCGGAACCGGCAGGCGCGTCCGGTCCGGCTCGGGCAGGCCGGCGCAGGCGATCAGGGACAGGGCGGCCGCGAGGACGGCCGCGAAGACTGACGGGCGGATCACTGTACGCTCTGGAGGGCTTACTGGGCGGGCCGCGACCGGCTGGCCTCAAGGATGGGCATGGTGGCTTCGGTCGGGATGTAGATGACCTCGCGGCCCGGCTTGCCGGCGGTTTCGCCGAGCATGTTGATGTAGGACCAGCGCAGATAGTTGTCCGGGCCGCCGAGGCTTTCGGCCATGATGCGGTTGGCCTCGTTGGTGCCGCGGGCGCGGGCGATCTCGGCCTGGGCGGTGAGGGTGGCGGAATCAAGCGCGGCCTGTGCCTCCAGCACGCGGATGCGGCGATCCTGCACGGCCTGCTCATAGGCGGCCTTGCCCTGCATCTGCTTGGAATAGACGTTGTAGGTCGGCAGGCCGATCATGACGATGGCCAGGACGATGACGGCCGCGATGACCGAACCGATGGTGATGCTGACGCCGCGCATGGGACTCTCCTGGCAAGGCGGGACTCTCCCGCACCGCCAGATTCGCGGTCGGGATGGCCGGGGTCAAGCGTTCCGGGCGCGACGCATCAACGCCGGTCGCGCGGCCGGGGGTCCAGCAGCAGGCCCGAGACCGTGGCCGCGAGCAGGCGGGGGGCCAGCGGCAGGCGCGCGACCTTGCCGAGCACATGGTCGCGGATCCACGGCAGGACGCTTCCGTCGGCCTGGTAGAAGGGGGTGAAGCCGAGGCTGAGCGCCTGATACAGCCGGACGTGCCAGCGGCGGGCGGCGGCGTAGGCCTTGAGCGCGGTCGGCAGATCGCGATGGCGGGTCAGGGCGTCGGCCAGGGCCTGGGCGTCGAGCAGGCCCATATTGACCCCCTGCCCCAGCTGCGGACTGGTGGAGTGGGCGGCGTCGCCCAGCACCGCCAGTCGATCGCCGATGGGCCGGGCCAGGGTCTGGTGGCCATAGGAGGCCAGGGTCATCTGCTCGGGGTCCGTGATGGCGTCCATGACCGGCGCCAGTTCCGGCCAGAGGCGCAGGCAATGGTCCTTCCAGTATTCCAGGCCCAGGGCGTGCCAGTCAGCCCAGATCTCGGTCTTCAGGCTCCAGAAGAAGGTCGCCAGCGGCGCCGTCTCGCCCGGGCGCACCCCGCAGGGCAGGACGCCGAGCATGCGGCGGGCCCCGAGATAGACCTGCTCCAGCGCCGTCGGATCGAAGGGCGCGCCCGGCCAGGGCACGGTGGTCCACAGGGCGCCCCAGGCGAGGTCGCGGCGCTCGACGCCCATGCCGGCGGCGATGGCCGAGCGCGCGCCCGAGGCGTCGACCACCAGGTTGAAGGGCGCGCTGCGGCGGCCCGCGCTGTCGACCAGACGGCCAGCGTCGGCGGCGACGATCTCGCGGTCGGTCTCGAAATCGACGCCGGCCTCGACGCAGGCTCCGTACAGGATGTCGAACATGGCGGCGCGGTGGATGCCGATGGCCTGACGTGGGCGCTTCAGGTCGCTGTAGCGGACATCCAGCACCACGCGGCCGCGGCGGGCCTCGCGGCCGAAGAGATGATCGATGCGCTGGCCGTGGGCCTCGACCCGCGGGGTGAGACCCAGCCGGTCGAGCACGTCGAGGCCAGTGGGCTGGAGCATGAAGCCGGCGCCGACGGGGCGGGGCGAGGCGAACCGCTCGTGGACCATGACGCGCCGCCCCTGGCGCGCCAGCATCAGGGCGATGGCCAGGCCGGTGGGGCCGGCGCCGATGACCGCGATGTCGGCGGGCCGGGGCATGCGGGGCGGCGGCGCAATGTCGACGGCTTCGCGGGCGGCCCGGGTTCGCCGCGGCTTCGGGGCCGCGCCGGTCGTCGACGACCCGACCCCGGCCGGCTTCGCGCGGGGTTTGCGAGGCTTCGGAGCCGGCGCCTTCGTCACGCCGGGACGAGTTCGATCACATCGAGGTTGGACTCGACCTGGGGCCAGGGGATGACCAGCCGCCAGCGGCGATCGCCGATCCGCTCCAGCACGGCGACCAGGTCGCGGTCGGGGCGCTGGCCGTAGGAGTTGGCGGGCGGTTCGGAGGCCAGGGCCATGGAACCGAGCATGACCATGTGACGGTCGTTCTCGGGGAACAGCAGGCCGGAGGGGCGCTGGCTACCGGTCAGTTTGGAGAATTTCAAACCGCGGGGCGTCTGTTCGATGCGGCAGGCGAACCAGCCGTAGACGACATAGCCAAGGCCATCCTCTCCGCCCTGGGAGCCCAGTTTGACGGTGCGGCAGCGATAGTCGCCGGGCGGAGGCGCGACGGGGGCCAGGGCCCCGCGGGGCTCGATCAGATCGCCGAGGCCGGTCAGGTCGCCCGAGCCGGGCTGGCGCCGGGCCTGTTGCAGGGCCAGCGACCAGGCGGCCTCGCGGCGGCTGTAGCGGTCGCGGTCGGAGGCGGTGACGATGCCGCGCCAGTCACGCAGGGCGACCGGTCCGCCGGAACCGCCGGGCGGAGGCGGCGGGGGCGGCGGCGTGGAGGCGCAGGCGGCGAGGACGAGGACGAGGCTGGCCACAATAGTCAGGGGCGAAGACCGCAGCAGGCGGGACATGGGCGCTCCGGAACGGATCGAGGCGCTCTTTGGGCCAGTCCAGCGCCGCCCCGTCAAGTCGGACGGCGGCCGGATCAGTCCTCGGCGGCGGACGTCTCGGCCTTGCGACGGGGCGCGCGGCGTTTGGGCGCGGGAGCCTCTTCGGCTTCGGCGGTCTCGGCGACGGGCGCCGGGGCGGTCGAACGGGTCAGGAAGCCCGGCAGGGCGGACGGGCCGTCGTCGGTCGCCACGCCGGCGTCGCGACGGGGCTTGCGCTCAGGGCGTTCAGCGCGCTCGGCGCGTGCCGGACGCTCGGCCCGTTCGGGACGCTCGGCGCGAGGCTCGGGCGCCGCTTCGGTTTCGGCGGTTTCAGCCGGAGCGGCGTCGCCCTCGGCGCGCGGCTCGCCGCCTTCGCGCTCGAAGCGGGCGCTGCGCTCGAAGCGGGCGCTGCGCTCGAGCTGGCGGCGCTCCCAGCGTTCGCGGCGGGT
>CALRJO020000112.1:0-4436 GCA_943367565.1 Brevundimonas vancanneytii | reverse complement strand
GCGACCTCGCCGGGCAGGAACGGCCGGGGCTCGATCCGCACATGGATGACCGGCTCCGGGTCGCTCTGGAGCAGGCCCGGTATGGTCAGGCCCATGGAGCGCAGACCGAGGTAGGAGAACAGGGCGACATGGCCGAAGACGGACACGGCCACGATCGCCGGCTTGCGCCAGCGCTCCGCGCGTCTGGGCCATACCCACGCCGGCCCCCGAAATCGCTGTCCACCCGCCATGCGCGCATGGGAGGGGGCGAGCGTGGCGGTATTGGGGCCTGTATCGAGATGACGGGAGTGCTATTCGTTCCGCCGATGACCGGTCGTCTGACGAGAGTGCTTCGATGCGATGGTTGATCGCTGGAATGGCCGCCCTGGTCGGGGCTTGTGGCAGTATCGAACCGACCGTTCTCGCGGAAAGGCAGGGTGAGGTGCGGTTGGAATGCACCGTTCAGGACGATGGGCGGCTTCAGGACTGCAACGTCCTGTCGGAGCGGCCCGCCGGACAAGGGTTCGGGGAAGCCGCGCTAAGCGCAGCGGGTCAGGCCCGGCTCGAGCCGGATGCGCTCAGGGCGCCGGGGGCGAAAGTCCAGTACAGCATCCGCTTCCGGCTGGACGAGCCCGCCGCCCTTGACCTTCCGCCCCCCCGCGCGTAGAAGCCGCGCACTTTCGAGGTTTCCGGTTCGCCGGGTTCCGGGATCGTGACAATTGAGCGGACGGGCTGTGCCCGCCGGAACGCCCGAAGCGCGCGTTCCGGTTTTTTCGTTTGGACGTCGCGCTGTCGGCTCGAGATCAAACCCGGGGCGGCGCGTCAGCGTCGTCCGAAAAGAAGGCTCACCGGGGCGCTCCGGCCGAAAGGCACACGCCCCCATCGATTGAAGAGAACCGAGACTCCATGCCGACTATCAACCAGCTGATCCGCAAGCCGCGCCAACCCAAGCCGGTCCGCAACAAGGTCCCGGCCCTGAAGGGCTGCCCGCAGCGCCGCGGCGTCTGCACCCGCGTCTATACGACGACCCCGAAGAAGCCCAACTCGGCTCTGCGTAAGGTCGCCAAGGTCCGCCTGACCACGGGCATCGAGGCCGTGTGCTACATCCCCGGCGAGGGCCACAATCTGCAGGAGCACTCGGTGGTCCTGATCCGCGGCGGCCGCGTGAAAGACCTTCCCGGCGTTCGCTACCACATCCTGCGCGGCGTGCTCGACACGCAAGGCGTCAAGGACCGCAAGCAGCGCCGTTCGCACTACGGCGCCAAGCGTCCGAAATAAGCGACCCGCCCATTCCATTCGCCGGGGAGACCCGGCCGTCCGACACCGCTTTAGAAGGCCAAGCCCATGTCCCGTCGTCACCGCGCACAGAAGCGCGAAGTTCTGCCGGATCCCAAATACAAGGATCTGATCGTCACCAAGTTCATGAATTACGTCATGTACGAGGGCAAGAAGGCCGTCGCCGAGAACATCGTCTACGGCGCGTTCGAAATCCTGGCCGACAAGAAGAAGGAACAGGAGCCCGTCGCTACGTTCCACGCCGCCCTGGACAATGTGGCCCCGGCCGTTGAAGTCCGGTCGCGTCGCGTCGGCGGCGCCACCTATCAGGTGCCGGTCGAGGTTCGCCCCGATCGCCGTCGCGCCCTGGCCATCCGCTGGCTGGTCAACGCCGCGCGCAAGCGTGGTGAGAACACCATGACCGAGAAGCTGGCCGCCGAACTGCTGGACGCCTCGAACAACCGCGGCACCGCGGTCAAGAAGCGCGAAGACACCCACAAGATGGCCGAGGCCAACCGCGCCTTCAGCCACTACCGCTGGTAACGCCTTCAAACCGCCACTGGCGGTGACTATCCGAGGGTATCCGGCGCGGGCGGTTTCAGCTAGATCGCCCGCGCCGCATATCCGAACATCGACGATCTCCCCGAGGGCGCGAAACGCGTCCTGAACTCACTTCAAGGCACGTTTTCATGGCCCGTCTCAACAAGATCGAGGACTACCGCAACTTCGGCATCATGGCCCACATCGATGCGGGCAAGACGACGACGACCGAGCGGATCCTGTACTACACCGGCAAGAACCATAAGATCGGCGAAGTCCACGACGGCGCCGCGACCATGGACTGGATGGACCAGGAGCAGGAACGCGGCATCACCATCACGTCGGCCGCGACGACCGCCTTCTGGAAAGAGAAGCGCCTCAACATCATCGACACCCCCGGCCACGTGGACTTCACCATCGAGGTCGAACGTTCGCTGCGCGTGCTCGACGGCGCCGTGACGGTGCTGGACGGCAACGCCGGCGTCGAGCCGCAGACCGAAACCGTCTGGCGCCAGGCCGACAAATACCGCGTGCCGCGGATCGTGTTCGTCAACAAGATGGACAAGATCGGCGCCGACTTCGACGCCTCGGTGCAGTCGATCCGCGACCGTCTGGGCGCCAAGGCCGTGCCGATCCAGTTCCCGATCGGTTCGGAATCCTCGCTGACCGGCCTGGTCGACATCGTCGCCATGAATTCGGTGGTCTGGGACAACGACGCCCTGGGCGCCAACTTCACCGTCGGCCCGATCCCGGACGACCTGATGGACAAGGCCGTCGCCGCTCGCCAGTACCTGATCGACAACGCCGTCGAACTCGATGACGAGGCCATGCAGGCCTATCTGGACGGCGAAGAGCCCTCGCTGGAAGTGCTGAAGAAGTGCATCCGCAAGGCCGTGCTGACCGGCGCCTTCTATCCGATCCTGTGCGGCTCGGCCTTCAAGAACAAGGGCGTGCAGACGCTGCTGGACGCCGTCGTCGACTATCTGCCGTCGCCGCTCGACATCCCGCCGACCCCGGGCATCGACTTCAAGACGGAAGAGCCGATCACGCGTCGCGCCTCGGACGACGAGCCCCTGTCGGTTCTGGCGTTCAAGATCATGGACGACCCGTTCGTCGGCTCGCTGACCTTCTGCCGCATCTATTCCGGCAAGATGGAAACCGGCATGGGCCTGCTGAACTCCAGCCGCGATCGCAAGGAGCGCGTCGGCCGCATGCTGCTGATGCACTCCAACGACCGTCAGGACATCAAGGAAGCCTACGCCGGCGACATCGTCGCCCTGGCCGGCCTGAAGGACACCCGCACCGGCGACACCCTGTGCGATCCCCTGAAGTCGCCCGTCATCCTCGAGAAGATGGAATTCCCGGCGCCGGTGATCGAGATCTCGGTCGAGCCCAAGACCAAGGCCGACCAGGAGAAGCTGGGCGTCGCCCTGGCCAAGCTGGCCTCGGAGGATCCCTCGTTCACCGTCTCGACCGACCACGAGTCGGGCCAGACCATCCTCAAGGGGATGGGCGAGCTGCACCTGGACATCAAGATCGACATCCTGCGCCGCACCTACAAGGTCGACGCCACCATCGGTCAGCCCCAGGTCGCCTACCGCGAATCGCTCGGCCGCAAGGTCGACATCGACTACACGCACAAGAAGCAGACCGGCGGCACGGGCCAGTTCGCCCGCGTCATGATCACCTTCGAGCCCGGCGAGCCGGGTTCGGGCTTCGTGTTCGAGAACTCGATCGTCGGCGGGGCCGTGCCGAAGGAATACATCCCGGGCGTCCAGAAGGGCCTCGAGTCCATCAAGGACGGCGGCCTGCTGGCCGGCTTCCCGCTGATCGACTTCAAGGCGACCCTGACGGACGGCAAATTCCACGACGTCGACTCCAGCGTGCTGGCGTTCGAAATCGCGGCCCGCGCCGCCTTCCGCGAACTGAAGGACAAGGGCGCGCCCAAGCTGCTCGAGCCGATCATGGCGGTCGAGGTCGTGACCCCCGAGGACTACCTCGGTTCGGTCATCGGCGACCTGAACGGCCGTCGCGGCATGATCCAGGGTCAGGACATGCGCGGCAACGCCACCGTCGTGAACGCCTTCGTGCCGCTGGCCAACATGTTCGGCTATGTGAACACGCTGCGGGGCATGTCGCAGGGCCGGGCCGCCTTCACCATGCAGTACGACCACTACGAGCCGGTGCCGCAACATGTCGCCGACGAAGTGATCAAGAAGTATTCCGCTTAAATCACCCCCTGAAATCAACGGACAAGCCCCCTGTTCAGGGGACGGAGAGAAGAGAATGGCCAAGGAAAAGTTCGAACGTAACAAGCCGCACTGCAACATCGGCACGATCGGTCACGTTGACCACGGCAAGACGACGCTGACGGCGGCGATCACGATGGTTCTGGCCAAGGCCAGTGGCGGCAAGGCGATGAACTACGCCGACATCGACGCGGCGCCGGAAGAGAAGGCGCGCGGCATCACGATCAACACGGCCCACGTCGAGTATGAGACGGCGGCCCGTCACTACGCCCACGTCGACTGCCCCGGCCACGCCGACTATGTGAAGAACATGATCACGGGCGCCGCGCAGATGGACGGCGCCATCCTGGTGGTGTCGGCCGCCGACGGCCCGATGCCGCAGACCCGCGAGCA
>CALRJO020000111.1:0-4606 GCA_943367565.1 Brevundimonas vancanneytii | reverse complement strand
GACGGCCGGATCGTCCTGCTCAAGGACGTCGATCAACGCGGCTTCACCTTCTATTCCAACCGCGAGAGCGCCAAGGGGCTGGATCTGGATGCCCATCCCCGGGCGGCCCTGCTGTTTCACTGGAAGTCGCTGCGGCGCCAGGTGCGGGTGCGCGGCGCGGTCGAACCGGTCACGGCGGCGGAAGCCGACGCCTATTTCGCCAGCCGGGCGCGCGAGAGCCGGATCGGCGCCTGGGCCTCGGACCAGTCGCGGCCCCTGGAAAGCCGGGCGGCGCTGGAAGCCGCCGTCGAGCGTGAGGCCGCCCGGTTCGAAGGTGGGGAGGTGCCCCGCCCGGAGCGCTGGATCGGCTGGCGCCTGCTGCCTGAGAGCGTCGAGTTCTGGCGCGACCGGCCGTTCCGTCTGCACGACCGGCTGCGGTTCGACCGGAAAGACGAGGCGTGGATCAGGACCCGCCTCTGGCCCTGACCGGTCAGGCTCCGTAGCGGGCCAGGAAGGTCTCGACGGCGTCCTCGACGATCACCGCGGTCGAGCGCCGGACCGTGATCTCGTCCCCGGTGACCAGGGGCACGAAAAACACCGGGTGTTCGACCATTCCCATCAGATGTCCCGCCGCCCAGGACGGTCTGTCGATCGGCCGCAGGGCGCCGGCTTTCGACAGGGTGACCAGAATGCCGATCAGGGTCGCGCCGAACGTCTCCCGGCCCTTTTCGAAGAACCGCAGGGCCACGGCCTGGAACCGCGGGCGTTCGGCCATCACCAGGCGGAAGACGGCGCGGACGAACGGGTCGCTCATGAAGCCGGCATAGGCTTCGGCGAAACTGGTCAACTGCTGGCGGGCGTCGCCCTCGATGGTTCCAATACGGGTCATCTGCTGCGCGAAATCAGCGGCGGCGTCGTCGATGACGGCCGAGAACAGCTCGGCCTTGCCGTCGAACAGGGCGTACAGGGTCGCGGTGGAAACTCCGGCCTCCCGCGCGATCGGCTCGATCTTGGTCGCGGCGTAGCCTTCGCTGACGAAGGCCTTTCGCGCGTGCCGGAGGATCGCCTGACGTTTGGGATCGAGAGGGGGGGAAGAACCGACGCGGGGGCCGTGCATGGAATTCATTGCTCGCTGAAGATCACAGGGTGACGCTTGACCCCACGGCTGGTCAAGGGGTCGTCGAACGATGTTCGTTGTCATTACCCGCCGATCAGCGGCGCCAGCAGGGGATGGGCCAGCACCGGCGCGGCCAGCCGGACCACGGCCTGCGGATCTTCCAGTCTCACCGCGGCGGTGGCGTCGGCGACGATGAAGTCGGCGTTCAGCCGCGACGGCTCGGTCAGCCGTTCATGGCCGGGGCGTACGGTCGCGAGGTACTGGGCGATCACTGAATCCGCCGTGCGGCCCCGTTCGGTCTGGTCACGCAGCAGGCGGCGGATGAAGCGGATGTCGGCCGGGGTGTCGACGAACACGCGGATGTCGAACAGGGCGACCAGACCTTGCGTGCACAGCACATGGGTGCCCTCGACGATGACGACCTCCGCCGCCCGCACCGGCTCGCCGCCGGGCTCCCGCCCATGATGGATGAAGGAATAGAGCGGGGCCAGGATATCCCGACCGGCCTTCAGCTCGGCCAGGTCGCGGATCATCAGATCATGGTCGCGCGCCGTCACATCGTCGAAATCGAAGGTCGCCGGGTCGAAGTCGGGCAGGCTGGCCGCGTCGCGGTAGTAGGAATCCTCGCGCACCAGCACGGCGGCGCCGTCGGGCAGGGCCGAGACCAGGGCCTCGGCGAGCGTGCTCTTGCCGGAGCCGGAGCCGCCCGTGATGGCGATGAGGATGGGCATGGGCTGTTTCTAGGGCCGGGACGGGCAATTGGCCAAGCCGCTGAAGGACCGGGGTGACCTCGCGTCACGTTGCTTATCACCGATCACGCCGATAGCGTGGCTTTCAAGCGCCTCGAAAAGCAGGTGCGGCCTTGAGGGATAGTGATGCTCGGACTGATGCAGGACTGGCCGCTGACGGTCGACAAGATCCTCGACCACGCGAAGAACTGGCATGGCCATCGCGAGGTGGTGACCCGGTCGGTCGAAGGTCCGATCGTCCGTACGACCTATGCCGAGATCCATGCGCGGGCCAAGCGCGTTTCCAGCGTGCTGCAGGGCTGGGACGTGAAGGTCGGCGACCGGATCGCCACCCTCGCCTGGAACACCAGCCGCCACATGGAGGTCTGGTACGGCATCATGGGCATCGGGGCGGTCTGCCACACCCTGAACCCGCGCCTGTTCCCCGAGCAGCTAATCTACATTATCAACCACGCCGAAGATAAGATCATCTTCGTCGACCTGACCTTCATTCCGCTGCTGGAAGCCATCCTGCCGCACTGCCCCTCGGTCAAGCGGGTGGTGGTGATGACCGACGAACTGACCATGCCGGCGACCAAGCTGCCGGGCGCGGAATGCTATGAGGCCCTGCTGGGCTCGGCGTCCGAGGATGTCGCCTGGGGCGGCTTCGACGAACAGACCGCCTGCGGCCTCTGCTACACCTCGGGCACGACCGGAAACCCCAAGGGGGTGCTGTATTCGCACCGCTCGAACTTCATCCACACCCTGCTGGGCATGCAGTCCACGGTGCTGGGGCCCTCGCCGAAGGAGGTGATCCTGCCGGTGGTGCCGATGTTCCACGCCAACGCCTGGGGCATCGCCTTCGCCGGGCCGGCGTCCGGGGCCAAGCTGATCATGCCGGGCGCGCGCATGGACGGCGCCGCCATCTACGAGCTGATCGAGAGCGAGGGCGTGACCTTCTCGGCCGCCGTGCCGACCGTCTGGCAGATGCTGCTGACCCATCTACGCGAGAACAGCCTGACCATCCCGACGGTCAAGCGCGTGATGATCGGCGGCTCGGCCGTGCCGGAAAGCCTGATCCGCGCCTTCCATGACGAGTTCGGCGTCGACGTGGTCCAGGGCTGGGGCATGACCGAGACCTCGCCGATCGGCACCATTTCGATCCTGCCCCCCGAACTGGAGGCCCTGCCGTACGACGAGAGCATGAAATGGCGCGTCAAACAGGGCATGCCGCCCCTCGGCGTGGAACTGAAGCTCAAGAACTACGCCGGTCAGGAGATGCCGCACGACGGGCACACCTACGGTCGGCTGATGATCAAGGGTCCGACCATCTCCGGCGCCTATTTCAAGGGCGAGGGCGGCGACATCCTCGATCACGAGGGCTTCTTCGACACGGGCGACGTCTCGACCATCGACGAGCATGGCTTCATGCAGATCACCGACCGCGCCAAGGATGTGATCAAGTCCGGCGGCGAGTGGATCAGCTCGATCGAGATCGAGAACATCGCGGTCGGCCATCCCCGGGTCGAATTGGCCGCCGTCATCGGCGCCGCCCATCCGAAATGGGACGAACGCCCGGTCCTGGTCGTCAAGCTCAAGCCCGGCGAGGCGGAGAACAAGCAGGAACACCTCGACTTCCTGCAGGGCAAGATCGCCAAATGGTGGATGCCCGACGATGTGGTGTTCGTGGACGACATCCCGCTGGGCGCGACGGGCAAGATCGACAAGAAGCTGGTCCGCGAACGGCTGAAGGACTACCGCCTGCCGACGGCGGGGGCCTGAGGCGATGGCTCGTCGCACGCCGGGCGCCGGGCGGGTCCAGGCGCTGGCGCTCCTGTCTGTCGCCGCCCCGGTGCTGGTGCTGGTCGCGGCCCTGGGCACGCGGGTCGGAGCGTGGCCTGTCGAGGTCGGCTATGACCTGCTGACCATGCGGGCGGGCTGGTTCCTGGCCTTTTTCGGCGCGGCGGCGGCGCTGGCCGCCCTGGTCCTGTCGTTGGGCCAATTCCGCAAGCTGGGTCTCATGGCGCTCGCCGCCGTGCTTGTCGCCGGCGCCACGCTCGGCGGCTTCATCTGGCAGAAGGCCCGATTTTCGGCCGGAGCGGTCGAGAACGTCAGCACCGACCTGACCGAGGTTCCGGGCTTCGGCGACCTCGGCGGCGAGCGGCGCGGCCGGGGACCGGGGCGGGCCGTGGGCGTCGAGGCCTGCCCCGGCGCCCAGCCGGTCATGCGCCAGATCGCGCCGACCACCGCCATCCACGCCCTCGAACAGGCCGGCTTCACCCTGCGCGGCGCGGGCGTCGGGCGGGCCGACGGCAGCCATGAGGGCTTCTGGTTCGGCTTCGACCATGACGCCGTCATCCGAATCCGGCCGGGCCGCACCGACATCCGCGTCGCGGCCCGCGATCACCGGCCCCACGGCGGCGAGGCCTGCCGCATGGCGACGGCCATCAGCGAGACCCTGCGCGCCGCGGGCTGAGCCTCAGGCCAGGGTCCAGTCGGCGCCGATCGACGGCCCCGGCGCGGCCCGCACCCGTCCCGCCTGCTCCAGCGCGATCAGATGGGCCCAGACCGACAGGCTGGCCGCGGGCCACAGGCGGCGGTCAACGGCGGCGTAGAGAATCGGGACCATGTCGGCGATGCGCCGGTCGCCCGCCGCCAGCCGGGCCAGCACCTGAGCCTCGCGGCCCAGCCGGTGCGTCCGATAGGCCTCGAGGAACGGCCCCGGTTCGGTGATCGGCGCGCCGTGCGTCGGCCAGATCGTCGAGAAGCCGCGCGCGATCAC
>CALRJO020000110.1:0-5342 GCA_943367565.1 Brevundimonas vancanneytii | reverse complement strand
AAGCTCGTTCACCCTTCAGACTCAAAACTGCCCCAAAAAGGGGTGAAATCTTGACGTGGGCCGAGGCAGTGGCGCCTTTCTGGCCTGACGACCGAACGAACAGCGCGAATTGACCCGGGTCGAGACGGGTTTGTTGACGCTTTCAGGGGGGCCGCCGTAGTGCGATTTGAGTTCCGCCGCGCGATTGTCGCGCCGACGTTGGCCCTGGCGTTGTGCGCCTTGGCCGGCGCCGCGCACGCCGAAGAGGGTGACCGTCGCGCGCCCTCGACGCTCAGCGCCGCGGACCGCCTCAACTACACCACTGCCTTCGACGCCCTGCGCCGCGGCGACCTTGAGGCTGCCCGCGCCTCGGCGCGTCAGGCCAGTGACCGCGTTCTGCTGGGACAGGTCGAATTCGAGCGCCTCTTCCACGCCGACCATACCGCGACCTTTGAAGAGCTGTCGGCCTGGCTGGAGGAGTATTCGGACCTCCCCAGCGCCGAACGCGCCTGGAATCTGGCCATGCGCCGCCGTCCCGACGGCGCCGCCGAGCCGCGGCAGCCGTCGCGCATGGGGGGTGGACGCCACTGGAGCCGCATCGAGGCGGCCGGCGGCAACACCGAGGCCGACCCGATGAAAGCCGCCCGCGTCGCCCTGAATCGCGACGACCTGACCGGCGCGGTCGCCATCGGCGAGCAGATCGGCGACTGGTGGACGGTCGGTCTCGCCCAGTACCGGCTCGGTGAGTTTGCGGCGGCCAAGGTCGCCTTCGAGCGGGTTCTGGACGATCCGACCGAGGACGGCTGGGTCCGTTCCGGCGCCGCATTCTGGGCCGCGCGTTCGGCCGGACGGTCAGGCCAGCAGGACCGGGTGCAACCGCTGCTGCGCCGCGCGGGGACCTGGCCCGCGACCTTCTACGGCCAGATCGCCCTTCGCCAGCTGGGCGACGAGCCGGCCATCGAGAATCTGGGGCCAAGGCCCTATGCGGCGGGCGGGATGCAACGCGTCTCCTGGCAGGCCGAGGAGCCCATCGGCGTCGACGCCGACGAACTGGACGAATTCATCCGCAACGAGCCGCGCGCGCGACGCACGGTGGCCTTTTTCGAGGTCGGACGACGTTCCGACGCGCGCGAGGAGTTGAGGACCGGCCTGCGCGCCGCGGCCACGGACCGCGGCCGCCAGCTGTGGGCCGCCCTGGGCCGGGCGCTGGGTCCGCGGGTGACCGGTTCGGGCGACGACGTGCGCCGGATCGACGCCACCCACTATGCACAGCCGGTGATCGAGCCGGAAGGAGGCTTCACCATCGAGCGGTCGCTGGTCTACGCCATCGCCCGCAAGGAGAGCGGCTTCAACGCCCGCGCCCGATCCGGTGCCGGCGCCTATGGCCTCATGCAGGTGATGCCGACGACGGCCGCCGAACTGTCCGGCGACCGCGCCTTCGTCCGCGATCCGGAACGGCTGTATCAGCCCAACGTCAATGCGCGGCTGGGCCAGGCCTATGTGAACCGCGTACTGGCCATGCCGGCGATCAACGGCGATCTGCTGCGGGCGGCGGCGTCCTACAACGCCGGTCCCGGTCCGATGGTGATGGCGGTGCGCAAACTGGGTCACGACGCCGATCCGCTGCTGCTGATCGAGATGATCGACGTGCCCCAGGCGCGGGAATATGTCGAAAAGGTCGTGGCGGCCTACTGGATCTATCAGCGGATGAACGGCCTGCCGCTGAATACCCTGGACGCCGTGGCCTCCGGGGCGACGCGGGTTCCGCTGTCGCTCGACTACGTGCCGCCGCCGCCGATTCCCCTGCAGCCGGTCGAGGTCGCCGCGGTCGGAGCCGTCAGCGCCAACTAGATGTTGACCAGCAGCAAGGCCGGCAGGCAGCAGGCGATCACGATCATCAGGCCATAGACCATCAGACTGGGACGGCGTGCTCCGGGCTGTTCGGCGGGCAAGGACATCTGCGGACCCCTGAACGCTTCTGCGCTCCTGAAGACCCGGATATACCGCCGTTGTCTTAAGACCGCGTTCCGTCGGGCGGTTAACGGCCCGACAGCGCCTGTTCCGACCATTCGAGGAAGTCCGGCTGGGCCAGCAGGGCGTCGCGATAGGCCGCCGCCGTCCCGTCGTCGCCATGAGCGGCCAGATCGATCCCGAAATGCCGGAACCGCGCCGCGACGGGTGTGAAGAAGGCGTCCGGCACGGACCATTCGCCGAACAGGTACGGCCCGCCGACGCCGAAGCGGCCGCGCATCTCCTTCCACAGGCTGACGATGCGTCGGATGTCCCGCTCCACCGCCTCGCCCTTCGGCGAAGGCGAGCGATCGGGGCCGACCATGGTGTGATCGGGGCCCATGCCGCATTCGGTTCGCAGGCCCATGAAGCCGCCGTGCATCTCGCAGGCCGCCGACCGCGCCAGCCAGCGGGCGTGGGCGTCGGCGGGCCACAACCGCGCCTCGGGCCAGCGTTCGGCGCACCAGACCGAGATGGCCATGGAATCCCAGATCGTCTCGCCCTCGACCTTCAGCAAGGGCACGAGACGGGATGGCGAGACCTTCTCCAGCTCGGCCTGACCCTCGGGCGAATAGATGTCGATCTCGCGCACGGTGAAGTCGGCCTTGCAGCGCTTCAACACCAGCCACGGGCGCAGCGACCAGGTGGAATACAGCCGGGGTCCGATGATCAGTTCCATGGTCGCGCTCCGCTACGATGTCGCCCACGCAATACGGCGCTTCAGCGGGTCTCACCAATGAGTTCGGAGCCGTTCGCCACAAGCGGCGCTTGACTCGACGGCGCCCTCGTCTGACACCCCGCCCCCATGATCAGCCGCTATTCCCGCCCCGCCGCCGTCGCCATCTGGTCGCAGGAGACCAAATACCGGATCTGGTTCGAGATCGAGGCCCACGCGGCCACGAAGATGGCCGAGCTGGGCGTGATCCCGACCGAGGCGGCGGAAGCGATCTGGGCCAAGGGCCGGGATGTGGTGTTCGACGCCGACCGCATCGATGAGATCGAACGCACCACCAAACATGACGTCATCGCCTTTCTGACCCATGTGTCCGAGATCGTCGGCGAGGAAGCCCGCTTCCTGCATCAGGGCATGACCTCTTCGGACGTGCTGGATACCTGTTTCGCGGTGCAGCTGGCGCGCGCCTCGGACCTGCTGATCGAGGGCGTCGACCGGGTGCTGGCGGCGCTGGAGACGCGGGCGAAGGAGCACAAGCTGACGCCGTGTGTCGGCCGCAGCCACGGCATCCATGCCGAGCCGGTGACCTTCGGGCTCAAGCTGGCCGGCTATCATGCCGAGTTCCAGCGCGCGAAACGCCGCCTGCTGACCGCGAAGGAAGAGATCGCCACCTGCGCCATCTCGGGCGCCGTGGGCACCTTCGCCAATGTCGATCCGGCTGTGGAGGCCTATGTCGCCGACCGGATGGGCCTGCAGGTCGAGCCGGTCTCGACCCAGGTGATCCCACGCGACCGGCATGCCGCCTTCTTCGCCGCCCTGGGCGTCGTCGCCTCGTCGATCGAACGTCTGGCGACCGAAATCCGCCACCTGCAGCGCACCGAGGTGCTGGAGGCCGAGGAATTCTTCGACAAGGGCCAGAAGGGCTCGTCGGCCATGCCGCACAAGCGCAATCCGATCCTGACCGAGAACCTGACCGGCCTGGCCCGGCTGGTGCGGTCGGCGGTGGTCCCGGCGATGGAAAACGTCGCCCTCTGGCACGAGCGCGACATCAGCCATTCCTCGGTCGAGCGCGGCATTGGACCGGACGCCACCATCCACCTGGACTTCGCCCTGCACCGGTTGGCCGGCGTGGTCGAGCGGCTGAACGTCTATCCGGCCAATATGGAGAAGAACCTGAACCTGCTGGGCGGGCTGGTGCATTCGCAGCGGGTCATGCTGGCCCTGACCCAGGCGGGCGTGTCGCGCGAGGATGCCTATGCCGCGGTGCAGGAGAACGCCATGAAGGTCTGGCGCGGCGAGGGCCGGTTCCTCGATTTCCTCAAGGCCGACGCCCGCGTCACCCTGCCGGCGGAGCAACTCGAGGCGCTGTTCGACCTCGGCTATCATACCAAGCACGTGGACACGGTGTTCGCGCGGGTGTTCGGGACCGAATGACCCTGAAGCGCGCCTTCGACCCGGTCGTCGACGCAAACACCCGTCTCCTGATCCTCGGCAGCCTGCCCGGCGATGCCTCGTTGAAGGCAGGTCAGTATTACGGCCATCCGCAGAACGGCTTCTGGCGGCTGGTCGGGGGTGTGATCGGGGTCGATCTGGTCGCCCTGCCCTACTTGGAACGGCTGGAGGCGTTGAGGGCCGCGGGCGTGGGCCTGTGGGACGTGATCGTCAGCGCGGAACGGCCGGGCAGCCTGGACGGAGTCATCCGCAACGCCGAGGCCGCCGATCTGAACCGGCTCATCGACAGCCTGCCGGCGCTTCAGGCTGTCGCTTTCAACGGCGGAACCGCCGCCCGGCTCGGCCGGCGCATTCTGGCGTCGCGATCCGGACTCGAGCTGATCGACCTGCCGTCATCAAGCCCCGCCTATACGCGACCGCTGTCCGAGAAGGCTGCCGCATGGGCGGCGCTCGGCGCATTCGTTGGGCGCGGCTGACCGGGTGCGGTCACGTGTCGCGCCTCAATGCGACGCGGGTCTGCATCCTTTCCGGCGCTGAACAGTACCTCCCCCTCGAACCGCCTACACGGCGGTCGCTCAGGAGAGTAAATCCATGAAAATCACCAGAACCGCCACGCTTGCCGGCGTATCGATCGCCGCCATGCTGGCCCTCGCCGCCTGCGGCAACAACGCCGAGGAGGCCGCCCCGGCTGACGCCATGGCGACCGACACCTCGGCCATGGCTCCGGCTCCGGCCGCCAGCGGCACGGTCGTCGAGGTCGCCCAGGGAAATCCCGACTTCAGCACCCTGGTCAGCGCCGTGACCTCGGCCGATCTGGCCGGCACGCTCGGCGGCGCCGGACCGTTCACGGTCTTCGCCCCGACCAACGCCGCCTTCGAGAAGGTCCCGGCCGCGACGCGCGACAGCCTGATGGCCCCGGCCGGCAAGGCTGACCTGACCAGGATCCTGACCTATCACGTGGTCCCCGGCCGCGTGGACGCCGCGACCCTGACGCAGCAGATCCAGGCCGGCGGCGGCAGCGCCGCCCTGACCACCGTCGAAGGCGGAACGCTGACCGCCCGCGTCGGCGCTGACGGCTCGGTGACCCTGACCGACGAGAACGGCGGAGTCTCGCGCGTGGTCCAGGCCGATGTGCCGGCCTCCAACGGTATCATCCACGCCATCGATACCGTGGCCATGCCCAACTAATCCGGCCCACGCCGGATACGAGAAGGGCCGCTCCAGCGAT
>CALRJO020000109.1:0-5377 GCA_943367565.1 Brevundimonas vancanneytii | reverse complement strand
TTGGTTGTCAAAAAAAGGGTACACGGAAACTTGCAGTCCCGGGCCGGAAGCACATTCTTGAGTGCGTCATTGGCGCCACCCGGGCGGGGCTGCTGGCTTTTTTTCGGAATCAGGCTTGGCTGTTCACGATTCTGTATGCAACTTCGGCTAGCTAGACCTGCCCCCAACCGGAACCGGAGACTGACTGATGAAGAAAACCGTTGCAGCTATCACAGCCGGCCTCCTGCTCGTTGCAGGCCAGGCCGTCGCGCAGAACAGCACCGCCGGCGCCCGCGTTGGCGACCGCGTCGGCGCTGAAGCCAGCGAGTCGAGCGAGTTCGCCGGCGTGCCGCTCCCCATTCTGCTGCTCGGCGCCGCCGCCCTGATCACCGTGATCGTCGTCGCCACCGACGACGACAGCGAAAGCGACTAGGCCTCGGCCTTTTCTGAAGGCGGAACGAGCCCTCGTTGCGAAAGCGGCGAGGGCTTTTTCCTGTCCGGAATCGCAGCCACTCGCGCGCCCTCAAGCCCGGGGCTAGGGTGAGCAGGAAGCCGGGGAGCGACTGCATGACCGATAGCGCCGCAACGCGCGAACACACCGTCGACCGCGACGACCGGCTGGTCATCCTGGCCTCGTCGGTCGGGACGGTGATCGAGTGGTACGACTTCTATCTCTACGGCTCGCTGGCGGCGATCATCACGGTCCAGTTCTTCTCGGGGGTCAATGAGACCACCGGCTACATCTTCGCCCTGATGGCCTTCGCGGCGGGGTTCGCGGTGCGGCCGTTCGGGGCGGTGTTCTTCGGCCGGCTGGGCGACCTGTGGGGGCGCAAGAACACCTTTCTGGTGACCATGCTGCTGATGGGCCTGTCGACCTTCGTCGTCGGCCTCCTGCCCTCCTACGCCGCCATCGGCGTCGCCGCGCCCATCGTCCTGATCGCCATGCGGCTGCTGCAGGGCCTCGCCCTGGGCGGCGAGTACGGCGGGGCCGCCACCTATGTCGCCGAGCACGCGCCACCCGGAAAGCGCGGCCTCTACACCAGCTTCATCCAGATCACCGCCACGGCCGGCCTGATGCTAAGTCTGCTGGTCATCCTCGGCGTCCGCACGGCGGTCGGAGAGGCGGCCTTCCTCGACTGGGGCTGGCGCATCCCCTTCCTCCTCTCGATCCTGCTGCTGGGCGTGTCGCTATGGATCCGGCTGAAGCTGGCCGAGAGCCCCGCCTTCGCTCGCATGAAGGCCGAGGGGCGGGGATCGAAGACGCCGCTGAAGGACAGCTTCGGCCGGTGGCCCAATCTCAAACTGGTGCTGCTGGCCCTGGTCGGCCTGACCGCGGGTCAGGCCGTGGTCTGGTACACGGGCCAGTTCTACGCCCTGTTCTTCCTCGAGAAGACGCTCAAGGTCGATGCGGCCCTCGCCAACATCCTGATCGCCATCTCCCTGCTGCTGGCCACGCCCTTCTTCGTCTTCTGGGGCTGGCTGTCGGACAAGGTGGGGCGCAAGCCGATCATCCTGACCGGCTGTTTGCTGGCGGCCCTGACCTATTTCCCGCTGTTCCACGCCCTGACCGGAGCCGCCAATCCGCAACTGGCGGCCGCCACCGCGGCGGCCCCGGTCAGCGTCCACGCCGACCCCGCCGATTGCGCCCTGCAGTTCGATCCGGTGGGCAAGACGGTGTTCGACAGCAGCTGCGACATCGCCAAGTCCTGGCTCGCCAAGAGCGGGGTGACCTACGCCAATGTCGCCGCCCCCGCCGGATCGACGGCCGAGGTCCGCATCGGCGATACCGTCGTGACCAGCTTCGACGGAAGCGCCCTGCCCCGTCCGGACTTCGCCATCCGCAAGACCGAATGGGAGGCCGGCCTGAGCGCCGCCCTGGCCTCCGCCGGCTATCCGCCCAGGGCCGACAGCGCCATGGTCAACAAGCCGCTGGTCGTCGGCATCCTGTTCGTGCTGGTGATGTATGTGACCATGGTCTACGGCCCCATCGCCGCGGCCCTGGTGGAGATGTTCCCGACCAACATCCGCTACACCTCCATGTCCCTGCCCTATCACATCGGCAACGGCTGGTTCGGCGGCTTCCTGCCGACCACGGCCTTCGCCATGGTCGCGGCCACAGGCAACATCTACTACGGCCTCTGGTATCCGGTGGTGGTGGCGCTGGTCACTGTGGTGGTCGGCTTCCTCTTCATCCGGGACCGGAAGGAAGTCGACATTCATGATTGATGCGCTCGCAGGCCTTTCCCCGCAGGCGCAGCTTCTGCTGCCGCTGTTCCTGCATTTCGGCCTGGTCGTAGGTCTCTACGCGGCCCTGACCGGGGCCCGGCTCGTGGCCGTCCGGCGGGGCCTGGCGGCCAAGGATGATTTCGCCCGCGCCGACGGCGATCCGCCTCTGTCGGCCCGCATCCAGCGCAACCTGGCCAACCAGTTCGAGGCGCCGGTCTTCGCCTGGATCGCGGCCATTCTGCTGATCCTGACCGCCCAGGTGAACGCGTGGGACGTCGTCGCCGCCTGGGTTTTCCTGGCCGGCCGCCTGATCCATACCGCCGTCCAGTGCAGCGGCGACAATGTCGCCTTGCGGGGTCAGGTGTTCACGATCAATTTTCTGGGCCTTCTCTGGCTCATGGCCCACGCCCTGTATGGGGTTCTGAACGTCGCTTGAGCGCGTCCACCGCTACGAGGCGCGCAACCGGACACGTCGGGCGCCTCGACGAGCGGCTGGTTCACAGCAAGGCGGCTGCGCTGCGTTTTTCCTCGCGCCTGGCATCAGCCTCGCCTTGGGCCTCGTCCATATTGCCGATCGCGGCGGCCGTTTGCGCGTCCTCCGCGGGACTCCGTCCCGGCCGCAGCGCATAGGTGGCGAGCAGCCCCACGACCATAACCACCAGGCCGCCAATGGCGATCCAGGCAACCCAGGGACTGATGTGTCTGGTCTTCAATCGATCGTTCGCCAAGGCGCTGGCTCCATGCTCCGGGATGCGACCGGCGGGGCGCTTCTACCAGAGCGATCTCGCAAAGGCGATCCTGTCAACCAGGGGAGCGTGCATTGATCTCCTGCTCGCCGGGACGACGGGGCGCCCGCCTCTGGCCGGCGCGGCGCGGCGCATCTCGAGGATGTCACGCGCGCCGGCTTCGGCTACACCTCGTCCGGAAGATTTCAGTTCCTCGTGTTTCAAGGACGTCTCCATGAGCGACCCGGACCTCTATCCCGTCCCGTCCGAATGGTCCCAGCGCGCCCGGATGACGAAATCGGGATACGAGGCCGCCCGCACCGCCGCCCGCGAGACTCCCGACGCCTTCTGGGCCGAACAGGCCCGCCGCCTCGACTGGCTGACCCCCCCGACCGCGATCAAGGACGTCTCCTTCGACAAGGCCGACTTCCGTATCCGCTGGTTCGGCGACGGCGTCCTGAACGTCGCATACAACTGCCTCGACCGACATCTGGCGGAACGCGGCGACGAAACCGCCATCATCTGGGAAGGCGACGAGCCGACCCGGTCCGGCGGCCTGACCTATCGCGAACTCCACGCCGAAGTCTGCCGCATGGCCAATGTCCTCAAGAGCCTCGGCGTGGTGAAGGGCGACCGCGTCACCCTGTATCTGCCGATGATCCCGGCCGCGGCCGTGGCCATGCTGGCCTGCGCCCGGATCGGGGCGGTGCACTCCGTCGTCTTCGGCGGCTTTTCCCCCGACAGCCTGGCCGGCCGGATCGAGGACTGCGGCTCGAAGATCGTCATCACCGCCGACGAGGGCCTGCGCGGCGGCAAGCGGGTGCCGCTCAAGGCCAATGTCGACGCAGCTCTCGAAAACCCGGGCGCGGCCTGCGTCGGGACGGTGCTGATCGTCTCCCACACCAACGCCGACATCCCGATCGTCGAGGGCCGCGACGTCCGCTACGGCGAGGCCAAACAGGGCGTCAGCGACGACTGCCCGTGCGAGCCGATGAACGCCGAGGATCCGCTGTTCATCCTCTACACCTCCGGCTCGACCGGCAAACCCAAGGGCGTTCTGCACACCACCGGCGGCTATCTGTTCTGGGCCGCATGGACCCACGAGCTGGTCTTCGACTACCGCCCTGGCGAGGTCTTCTGGTGCACCGCCGACGTCGGCTGGGTCACCGGTCACAGCTATTGCGTCTACGGTCCGCTGGCCAACGGCGCCACGACCCTGATGTTCGAGGGCGTGCCCAACTATCCCGACTTCAGCCGCTTTTGGCAGGTGATCGACAAGCACAAGGTCGAGATCTTCTACACCGCCCCCACGGCGCTCCGGGCGCTGATGCGTGAGGGCGACGGGCCGGTGAAAGCGACCAGCCGCAAATCCCTGCGCCTGCTCGGCAGCGTCGGCGAACCGATCAATCCCGAGGCCTGGCGCTGGTATCATGAAGTCGTTGGCGAGGGCCGCTGCCCGATCGTCGACACCTGGTGGCAGACCGAGACCGGCGGCATTCTGGTCTCTCCCCTGCCCGGCGCCACCGATCTGAAGCCCGGATCGGCGACCAGGCCGCTGCCGGGCGTGGAGCTTCAGCTGGTCGACGCCGAGGGCGCGGCGCTCGAAGGCGCCGCTTCCGGCAATCTGTGCATCACCGACAGCTGGCCCGGCCAGATGCGCACCGTCTGGGGCGATCACCAGCGCTTCTTCGACACCTATTTCAGCGCCTATCCGGGCAAGTATTTCACCGGCGACGGCTGCCGCCGCGACGCGGACGGCTACTACTGGATCACCGGCCGGGTCGATGACGTCATCAATGTCTCCGGGCACCGCATGGGCACGGCCGAGGTGGAGAGCGCCCTGGTGTCCCACGATCATGTCGCCGAGGCGGCAGTGGTCGGCTATCCCCACGACATCAAGGGCCAGGGCATCTACGCCTATGTGACTCTCAATGCCGGCGTCGAACCGCACGACGATCTGAAGAGAGCGCTGGTCGCCCACGTCCGCAAGGAGATCGGCCCGATCGCCGCGCCCGACGTGATCCACTGGGCGCCCGGTCTGCCGAAGACGCGATCAGGCAAGATCATGCGGCGGATCCTGCGGAAGATCGCGGAGGGCGAGGTCGAAAGCTTGGGGGATACGTCGACGCTGGCGGATCCGGGTGTCGTCGAGAATCTGCTGGCTAATCGGTCTGCCTCCTAGAGACGCCCCGCCGCGGCAGGCGCAACCGGCGGGCGACGCCTCACACCAAAAACAACGTGGTCAAAATCCGCGCTGACGGCTATCGACCCCGGCGAAGAATCAAGAGGATGACCACCCATGCGCGTAGCGATGATCGGCACCGGCTATGTGGGCCTGGTCTCAGGGGCCTGTTTCGCCGACTTCGGCCATGACGTGACCTGCGTCGACAAGGACCCGTCCAAGATCGAGCGGCTGGAGCGGGGCGAGATCCCGATCTTCGAGCCAG
>CALRJO020000108.1:0-5420 GCA_943367565.1 Brevundimonas vancanneytii | reverse complement strand
GCAGCCAGTCCCGGCCGTCCTCGAACAGGGTCAGGGTCAGGACATATTCGCCCAGCCCTTCCTCGACGATCACGATCTCGCCGTCGCGCAGGATGGCGTGGCGCTCATGGTCCGCCAGGCTGGGCCACATCAGCCGTTCGGTGAAATCCTGGGCCGGATTGATCAGCACCAGACCGGCCATCCGACCGGGCCGGGCCAGCGCCGCCAGCAGGGCCACCCAGCCGCCCATGGACGAGCCGACCAGGACCACCGGCCCCTTGAGGTTGTCGATCATGCAGATGGCGTCCTCGCGCCAGCGCCCGATCGTGGCCTTGCGCCAGTCGCCGGAAGACTGGCCATGGGCGAAATGGTCATAGCGGACATAGTCCCAGCCGCGCTCGCGCGCCGCGGCGTCCAGGGCCAGGGCCTTGGTCCCCTCCATGTCGGAGCGGAAGCCGCCGATCCAGACCACGGTCGGGCCCTCGCCCTTGACGCGGCGGTACGCCAGGGTCTCGCCGCCCCGGCAGGTCAGATGCTGGATGTCGTCCAATCGCGGCTCCTCTCGCGAAAGTCCTCGCGGACTGATAGCGAACCGGGGAAAGCGAAGCGAAGGCCAAAAGCGCGTGACAGATACCGAGACTGCCAGGAAGGTCCTGTTCGTCACTTCTAACCGCATCGGCGACTGCGTCATATCCTCCGGTGTGATCGGCGAGATCGCGCGTCAGGTTCCGGGCGCGAGGATTACCGTCGCCTGCGGCCGGCCGCCGGCTCCCTTCTTCCGCTCGGCGCCGAACGTCGAGCGGGTCATCATTCTCGACAAGAAGAAGCTGGCCGGACACTGGTTCGACCTGTGGCGTCAGGTCGTCGGCACGCGCTGGGACATGGTCATCGACATCCGCGGTTCGGCGCTGAGCTGGCTGATCCCGACGAAGCGGCGCGTGGTCTACAACCGCGGCTGGGAGACGGGGCAGCGCAAGGTGGAGATGATCTCGAGGATGATGGGCGCGGCGGCCCCGCTGGACCCGGAAATCTTCCTCGACGCCCGCGCCGTCGCCGACCGGCAGGCGGTGCTTGCCCCGCAGCTGGCCGGCGGGGCCGGTCCCGGCCCGATCATCGCCCTGGCCCCCATCGCCCATCAGCCGGGCAAGAGCTGGCCCGCCGAACGCTGGGGCCAGCTGGTCGAGCGAATGAAGGCCGAGCCCCGGTTCGACGGCTGGCGGTTCATGGCCGTGGGCGGACCGGGCGACCGGCCCCCGGCGACGCCGGCGCTGGAGGCGGCCGGGCCGCGCGGCATCGACTTCATCGGCAAGGGCGACATCCTGGCCTCGGCCGCGGCGATCGACAGCGCCGATCTGTTCGTCGGCAACGATTCCGGTCTGATGCACGTCGCCGCCGCCCTGGGCCGGCCGACGCTGGGTCTGTTCGGTCCCACCGAGTGGTGGCTGTACGGCCCGTGGGGTCCGCGCACCCGCACCGCCGCCTCCAACGAGACGCGGGGCGAGTTCGCGCCCATCGAGGCGCTGACCGTGGACCGTGTCTTTGAAGCCGTGCTGGACTTGCACGACGCCTACGTCGGCGGCCGCGCATCGCTCAAACCTTGAAGACGGGGGCTTTCGCGGTCATATAGGCCCCATAAGGGGAACGCCGCGATCCAGCGCGCGCTCATCCTCGTCAGAACACCGCCTCCCTATCCACACAAGGAACCGACGCTCATTCGCCGTCCGATGAACCAGCCGCCCGTCAAGGACGGGCCGCCCATGAACCAAGATATCCGCGCGCCGCGCGTTCTGCTCATTGATCAGAACGGCGAGAAACAGGGCGTCATGCCAACGTCAGCCGCGCTGGAAGCCGCCGAAGAGGCCGGCATGGACCTGGTTCAGATCGTCTCGACGTCCGAGCCGCCGGTCTGCAAGATCCTCGACTACGGCAAATTCCGCTTCCAGGAGCAGAAGAAGAAGGCCGAGGCGCGCAAGCGTCAGAAGGTCGTCGAGCTGAAAGAGATCAAGCTGCGCCCCAACATCGACGTCCACGACTATGAGGTGAAGGCCAAGGCCATGCACCGCTTCTTCGACGAGGGCGACAAGGTCAAGGTGACGCTGCGCTTCCGCGGCCGCGAAATGGCTCACCCGGAACTGGGCATGAAGCTGCTCAACAAGGTCCAGGCCGATTTCGAGGAAATCGCCAAGGTCGAATACGCGCCGCGTATGGAAGGCCGCCAGATGATCATGATCCTGGCGCCGAAATAGGCCGGACGGTCACCGGATATCAGAACGCCCCGACCGGAAACGGCCGGGGCGTTTTCGTTTGCCGGCTTCACCTTGCGCGCCCGCGCGATCTGTCTGACACAAGGATCGCCTCCCGCCCGAGAACCGCCCCGTGACGACAGCCGCCCTGCCCCCGCCCCCGTCGCGATCGGCGCTGTTCGTCCTGTTCGGGGTGGTGTTCATCAACCTGGTCGGCTTCGGCATCGTCATCCCGCTGCTGCCGTTCTACGGCCAGACGCTGGACGCCCCGCCGTGGCAGGTGGCGCTGATGTTCTCGGCCTATTCGCTGGGCCAGTTCGTGGCCGAGCCCTTCTGGGGACGGCTGTCGGACCGGATCGGGCGCAAGCCGGTGCTGCTGATCACCATCGTGGCCAACGCCGTCGGCTATCTGGCGCTCGCCTTCGTGCCCAATATCTGGCTGGCCATCGCCGTGCGGCTGTTCACCGGCCTGGGCGCCGGCAATATCTCGACCGTCCAGGGCTATGTCGCCGATGTGACGCCGCCCGAGCAGCGGGCGGGGCGCATGGGGCTGATCGGGGCCGCCTTCGGCCTGGGCTTCATCGTCGGTCCCGGCCTGGGCGGCCTGCTGACCCGCCCGGACCTCGGGACGCTGGGGTACCAGTTGCCGATCTTCGTCGCGGCGGGACTGTGCCTGCTGGCCGCCGTGGGCATCGTCTTCCTGTTGAAGGAGAGCCGCGCCCCGGCCGACCCGGCCGCGCCGCGCCCGCCCTTCCTCGGCGGGGTGCATGACGCCGTGGCCAATCCGGTGGTGTCGCGGGTGCTGCTGGTGACCCTGATCTATATGGCCGGCTTCTCGGGCATGGAGTCGACCTTCGGCTTCTGGACCGAGGCCCGCTACGGCTGGGGCGCGCGCGAGGTCGGCCTGAGCTTCATGGCGGTGGGGGTCGTCTCGGTCATCTGTCAGGGTTTTCTGGCCGGGCGACTGGCGCGGCGCTTTGGCGAGGCGCGGGTGCTGGCCGTCGGCTGCCTGATCTTCGGCGCCGGCCTGGTCGGCCAGGTGGTCGCCAGCCGCCTGCTGCCCGACGCCCAGTGGCTGGTGCCGGTGATCATGGCCGGCGGCGCCTTCGGCATGGCGGTGACCATGCCCAATATCTCGTCCCTGATCTCGCGTTCGGTCGACCCCGACCGTCAGGGCGCCATGCTGGGCCTGAACATGGCCGCCAGTTCGAGCGCCCGCATCTTCGGCCCGATGGCGGCGGGGGCCCTGTTCTCCGTCGTCGGCCACGACTGGCCCTTCCTGGTCGGCGCGGCCCTGACCATTCCGGCGGCGGTGATGGCGATCAACGCCGGAAGGGCGTTCCGCAAGCGGGAGGCGGCCGCGATCCCGGTCGCCGCGGAATAGCGGACGGCCTTGCTTTCCGGCCCCGTCTGGCCTAGAAGCCGCGCCTTCGCGTACCGAACCGCCGGGCTAACAGGCATGCCTGGGCGGTTCTCATCAGGGTTTCCAATCCGACGGCTCCAAAGGCCCGAAGAACCGGCAACCCACTCAAAAAGAGAGTGAAAATGCCCAAACTGAAGACAAAGTCTGGCGCCAAGAAGCGCTTCAAATTCACGGCGACTGGCAAGGTCAAGTCGGGCGTGGCGGGCAAGCGGCACCGCTTGATCAGCCACAACTCGAAATACATCCGCCAGAACCGCGGCACCAAGGTCATGGCCGACGCCGACGCCAAGAAGATCAAGTCCTACATGCCGTACGCCTGATCGGCGCGCGCATCGACGACCTGATCTCCCAACAGAATTTGAAAGGATAGCGACATGGCTCGCGTCAAACGCGGCGTAGTTTCCCACGCCAGACACAAGAAGGTTCTCAAGCAGGCCAAGGGTTTCTACGGCCGCCGCAAGAACACCATCCGCACCGCCAAGGCCGCGGTCGATCGCGCCGGGCAATACGCCTACCGCGACCGCCGCAACAAGAAGCGCTCGTTCCGCGCCCTGTGGATCCAGCGCATCAACGCCGCCGCGCGTCTGGAAGGCTTCACCTATTCGCAGTTCATGCACGGCCTCGGCGAGGCCGGCATCGAGCTGGACCGCAAGGTCCTGGCCTCGATGGCCGCCGACGAAGCCGCCTTCAAGGCCGTGGCCGACAAGGTCCGGGACGCGCTCAAGGCCGCCTGAGCCAGAACCGTCTGACGCTTTCGAAACGCCCGCTCCGGTCTCCGGGGCGGGCGTTTTCGTTGGGGCGTCCCACGCAACCCCCATCCGCCGCTCCCGTTGAGACAGGGTCGCCGAACTGTCCGGCGCGCCATCCTTCCAGGGGAACGCCATGTCCATCGCCAAGGTCACCGAAGTCACCGCCTCGTCCACCGTCAGCTTCGAGGACGCGCTGAAGCGGGGCATCGCCCGGGCTGACAAGACCCTCAACAATGTCGCGGGCGCCTGGGTCCAGGAGCAGAAGGTCGTCGTCAAGGGCGGCGAGATCGTCGAATACCGCGTCAATATGAAGGTCTCCTTCGTCCTCGAGGACTGAGCCGTCACGCTTCCGTCCGGCGGGCGGGGTGACGAAACCGTCCGCGCCCGCTAGACGACGGTCGCAATGACCGATCTCGCCCAACTCGAACTCGACCTGATCAACGCCATCGGCGGCGCGGAGACCGCTTCGGCGGTCGAGGAGCTGCGCGTCGCGGCCCTCGGCAAGTCCGGCTCGATCTCCGGCCTGCTCAAGGGGATGGGCGCGCTCAGCCCCGACGAGCGCCGCGAACAGGGGCCGATGATCAACGGCCTGCGCGACCGGGTTTCGGCGGCGCTGGCGGCCCGCAAGGCAGAGCTGGAGGCGGCGGAGCTGGACGCCCGTCTCAAGGCCGAACATGTCGACCTGACCCTGCCCTCGCGGCCGCGCCGGGCCGGATCGGTGCATCCGACCATGCAGGTGATGGACGAGATGATCGCCGTCTTCGCCGACATGGGCTTCGCCGTGGCCGAGGGCCCGGACATCGAGGACGACTTCCACAATTTCACCGCGCTGAATTTCCCGCCCAAACATCCGGCGCGGGAGATGCACGACACCTTCTTCCTGCGGCCCGACCCGGAGACGGGGGAGCGCAAGGTGCTGCGCACCCACACCAGCCCGGTGCAGGTGCGGACCATGATGACGCAGAAGCCGCCGATCCGGATCATCGCGCCGGGCCGGACCTTCCGGAAGGACAGCGACGCCACCCA
>CALRJO020000107.1:0-5735 GCA_943367565.1 Brevundimonas vancanneytii | reverse complement strand
ACCCAGTGCTTGCCAGCGGGACGCCAGCGCGTCCGGACAGTGGTCGGAGCGATAATCCGCAGACCGGTCATCCAAAGGACTGGGTCCCGGCTTTCGCCGGGATGAGCGGAAAAGTAGGGGTCAGGCCCGGCAGCCTGCTGGTGGCCGGCGGGCCATCCATTGACCTGACCACGGCCCGCTCGCTGCCCGGCCGTCACAACGCCCAGAACGCGGCCTTCGCCTGGGCCGCCGCCCGGGCGCTGGGCGTCAGCCATGACGCCGCCGTCGAAGGCCTGATGACCTTCCCCGGCCTCGCCCATCGCATGGAGCACGTCGGCACCCTCGGCAAGGTCCGCTTCATCAACGATTCCAAGGCCACCAACGCCGACGCCGCCCGGCAGGCGCTGTCGTCCTATGAGCGCAGTTTCTGGATCGCCGGGGGCCGGGCCAAGGGCGGCGGCATCGACGATCTGGAGGACCTGTTCCCGCGCGTGGTCGAGGCCTTCCTGATCGGCGAAGCGGCGGGGCCGTTCGCCGCCCGGCTGGGTGAGACGCCGCACCGGATCAGCGGCGACATGGCCTCGGCCGTGAAGGCCGCCGCCGAAACCGCCGCCGCCACCGGGCGCGAGGAGGTGGTGCTGCTCAGTCCCGCCGCCGCCAGTTTCGATCAGTACCCCGACTTCGAGGCGCGGGGCGAGGCGTTCCGCGCGGCCGTTCTTAACCTTGGGGCCACCCCTTCAGGGCATGGTTAGCGAACCATGACCGCCCACAACTACAGCCCCGCCTTTTCGCGCAACGACCAGAGCCCCATCGCCAAATGGTTCTGGACGGTCGACCGCGGCCTGCTGGCCGCGGCCCTGACCCTGATCGCGCTCGGCGTGGCGCTGAGTTTCGCCTCCAGCCCGGCGGCCATATTGGTCAATGAGTCGATTTCGGACCCCTTCCATTATTCGTGGCGGATGCTGGTCTGGGCCTCGGGCGGAACGGCCGCCATGCTGGTCGCGTCGCTGTTGTCGCCGCGCGGCGTCCGGCGCATCGCCTTGCTGGCGCTGGTCTGCGCCATCATCGTGATGGCGGCGCTGCCCTTCATCGGCAATGAGGTGAAGGGCGCCGCGCGCTGGGTCAATCTCGGCCCGTTCAGCCTGCAGCCCTCCGAGTTCGCCAAGCCAAGCCTGATCGTCTTCTCGGCCTGGATGTTCTCCGAGGCGCAGAAGGGGCAGGGAGTGCCCGGCGTTTCGATCGCCTTCGCGGCCTGGGCCGTGTGCGTCGGGCTGATGCTGATCCAGCCTGACATCGGCCAGACCCTGCTGATCACCACCACCTTCATGGCCGTCTTCTTCATGGCCGGGGTGCCGCTGAAATGGGTCGCGGCCCTGGCGGCGGCGGGGGCGGGCGGCATGGTCGGCCTGTATTTCGCCTTTGGCCACATGCGCGACAGGCTGAGCCGCTTCTTCTCGCCCGAGACCGCCGACACCCATCAGATCGACCGCGCCTCCGAGGCTATCCGCGCCGGCGGCCTGGTCGGGCGCGGCGTGGGCGAGGGGGTGATGAAACGCCATGTCCCCGACCTGCACACCGACTTCATCTATTCCGTCGGCGCCGAGGAGTTCGGCCTGGTCCTGTCGCTGGTGATGATCGGCCTCTATGGCTTCATCGTCGTGCGCGGCATGCGGCGGGCGATGAAGCTGACCGATGCGTTCGAGCAGACGGCGGCGGCGGGCCTGTTCATGCTGATCGGCCTTCAGGCCTGCATCAACATCGCGGTCAACCTGAACCTGATCCCGACCAAGGGGATGACCCTGCCCTTCATCAGCTATGGCGGTTCGTCCATGCTGGCCATGGGGCTGACCATGGGCCTGGCCCTGGCCTTGACCCGACGCCGACCCGGCGCCTACGAGCCGGGGACCAGCCTGCCGGATCGCGGGCGGATACTGCCTTAGCATCCTGCTATCGTCATTCCGGCCTTCGCCGGAATGACGATAGCAGGGCGGGGTGGCGAGAGCCGGCGTCATCGGGCAAACACACCGTATGAAATCCAGGGTCTGCGTCGTCGCCGCCGGGGGCACCGGCGGGCATATGTTCCCGGCCGAGGCGCTGGCGCGTGAACTGGCGGGGCGCGGCTGGCGGATCGTGCTGGCCACCGACCATCGCGGCGAAAGCTACGCCCAGTCATTTCCGGCCGAGGAGCGGATCGCGCTGGACGCCGCCACCGGGCGCGGACCGATCGGCATGGCCAAGGCGGGCGTGGCCATCGCGCGGGGCCTGTTCAAGGCCCGGTCGGCGCTGAAGCGGCTCGACGCCGCGGTGGTGGTCGGTTTCGGCGGCTATCCCTCGGCGCCGGCCCTGCTGGCGGCGCTGAGCCAGCGGCGGCCGACCCTGTTGCATGAGCAGAATTCGGTGCTGGGCCGCACCAACCGCTGGCTATCGCCGTATGTCGGCGCGGTGGCGGCGTCCTTCCCGAACCTGCGTCTCGTGCCCAGGGGCGTCGAGGCCCGGGTGACCCTGATCGGCAATCCGGTCCGGCCCGACATCCGGGCCCTGTTCGACCGGCCGTACGCCGCGCCGACGGCGCGCGGTCCGATCCATGTGCTGGTCACCGGCGGCAGCCAGGGCGCGCGCATCCTGTCCGAGGTCGTGCCCCAGGCCTTCGCCGCCCTGCCGGCGCCGCTGCGCAAACGCTTGCGGGTGCAGCAGCAGTCGCGCGCCGAGATGCTGGAGGCGGCCCGCGCGATCTACGAGGCGGCCGGGATCGAGGCCGAGGTGGCGCCCTTTTTCGGCGACATGGCCCGGCGGCTGGCCACGACGCATCTGGTCATCGGCCGGGCGGGGGCCTCGACCTGTTCGGAACTGGCCGTGGCGGCCCTGCCGTCGCTGCTGATCCCGCTCAAGATCGCCATGGACGACCACCAGCGGTTCAACGCCGCCAGCCTGGCGGACGCGAGCGGGGCCGAGGTGGTGCTGGAGGACGAGGCGACGGTCGAGCGGCTGACGGCGGCGCTGCGGGCATTGCTGGGCGACCCCGCGCGGCTGGCGGCCATGAGCGCGGGCGCGCGGTCAGCGGCGCTTCCGGACGCGACGGCGAAGCTGGCGGACATGGTCGAGGCGGTGGCCGACTAATCCTGCGCCGCCAGCGCCGCCCGTCCGAGCCTGACCGCGTCCGCGAGATTGTCCGCATCCGCCTCGCCCGCCGAGGCCGGGTCGCAGGCGACCGCCAGCAGTTCGGCGGCGTCTCCGCCCGGGGCGGCGTCATAGGCCGGGGCGGGGTCCGGCGTCGCCGGTCCCTCGGCGCCGCCCTCGCGCACCGAGGCGAAGTCCAGACGGTCGGCGGTCCGGGCGGCGCAGTCGAACGCCCACCACGACCAGCCGCCCCAGTAGGTCTGGCCGCCGGCCGTGAAATCCTCTTCCGTCACCTGTAGCGACCGCATCCGGACCCGGTCGCCGTCGCGGCGGATGCTCGAAAGGTCGGCCAGGACGGCGAACCGCCCGACGCCCGTCAGCACCAGTCGGGGACCGTCCGGCGGCGGCGATCCGGCGCAGGCGGGCGAGGCCAGCAGGAGAGCGGCGAGAACGGCGGCCTGGATCAATTTCATGCCGTATCGTAACCGGGCGTTGACCGCGTGGGGAATAGACTGCCGCCATGACGCGTTTCATGACCCTCGATTTCGCGGATGGCGACCGGTCGCAAACGCTGGCGCGCGTGCTGGACATGGCGCGCGGGGCCTATGGCTATGTCGTCACGCCCAATGTCGATCACGTCGTCAAGCTGATGGACGGCCGGGTGGGGCGCGAGGTCTATGAGGGCGCCGACCTCAAGGTCTGCGACAGCCGCATCCTCAGCCATCTGGCCCGGCTGCGCGGCGTGAGCCTGCCGGTCTATCCGGGCTCGGACATGACCGCCGACCTGCTGGCCTCGCTCGCCGCGGAAGGCCTGACCATCGCCGTCTTCGGTCCCGACCGCGCCGCCTTCAACGACCTGGCCGCCCGCTATCCGCGCCAGACCCTGCGCTGGATCGAGGCGCCGATGCTGGTTCCCGGGACCCTCGCCTGGCGCGCCGTTGTCGCCCAGGCCGCCCACGCCGACTGGGACATCCTTCTGGCCTGCGTCTCCTTCCCCAAACAGGAGCTGTTCGCCCACGCCCTGCGCGCCGCCGGCCGCCAGACCGGCGTGACCCTGTGTGTCGGCGCTTCGGTCGACTTCCTGACCGGCCGCCAGCAGCGGGCCCCGAAGGTGTTTCAGCAGCTGTCGCTGGAATGGCTGCACCGGCTGCTCAGCCAGCCGCGGCGGATGTTCCGCCGCTACGTGATCGAGGGCCCGGCGATCTTCGGGTGGTTCGTCAGGACGGAAGTGCTGGGCTCACGCTAGTTCCTCTCCCTCGGGGGAGGGGGACCATGCGAAGCATGGTGGAGGGGTGTCACCGCCCCACGGTCCTCCGTATGACTCCGAGCGCTCCATCCATGTCGGCAAGCACGAATTGCGCCGCGAAGCGGATCACCTGAATGTCTTGCCGGTTCAGCCAGCCGGTCCGGCGCTGGTCATGGACGATGGCATCCGGGTGGTCATGGCTCTGGCCATCGATCTCGACGGCTAGCCGAAGCTCGTCACAGTAGAAGTCGAGAATATAGGGCCCGATCGGGTGCTGTCGCCGGAAGCGCAGTCCCGCAAGTCCCCGGCGCCGCAATGCCTGCCACATCAGGACTTCTGGCAGGGTGAGCCGCCTCCGGAGCTTGCGGGCGTATTGAACTGTGTCGTGCGGCGCGACCATCCATGCAATCTAACATGGAATCGCGTGATGTCTGGCGCCCCTCCACCATCCTTCGGATGGTCCCCCTCCCCTGAAGGGGAGGAACTACGCCGCCACGATCTCTTCCGCCTGGCTCAGGTCCACGCTGACCAGCTGGCTCACCCCGCGCTCGGGCATGGTCACGCCGTAGAGGCGGTCCATCCGGCTCATGGTCACCGGGTTGTGGGTGATAACGATGAAGCGGGTGTCGGTGCGTTTGCGCATCTCGTCGAGCATGCGGCAGAAGCGGTCGACATTGGCGTCGTCCAGCGGGGCGTCGACCTCGTCCAGCACGCAAACCGGGGCCGGATTGGCGAGGAAGACGGCGAAGATCAGGGCCGCCGCCGTCAGCGCCTGCTCGCCGCCCGACATCAAGCTCATCACCGACAACCGTTTGCCCGGCGGGCAGGCGTAGATCTCCAGCCCGGCCTCCAGCGGATCGTCGCTCTCGACCAGTTTCAGCTCGGCCTGGCCGCCGCCGAACAGGGCCTCGAACAGGCTCTTGAAATTGTCGTTGATGATGTCGAAGGCCGCCACCAGCCGCTCGCGGCCCTCGGCGTTGAGTTCGTCGATGCCGTCGCGCAGCCTGGCGATGGCGGAGGTCAGGTCCAGCCGCTCGACCTTCATGGTGTTGAGCCGGTCGCCGTATTCGACGGCCTCATCCTCGGCCCGCAGGTTGACGGGGCCGAGTTGCTCGCGCTCGCGCTCAAGGCCGAACAGAAGGCTCTCGGCCCCGGCGGCGTCGGGCGGGCGGGCGATGGCGTCGTCGGTCAGCTTCTTGCCCAGCTCTTCCGGCGACATCTGGGCCGTCTCTCTTACGTTGGCCTCGGTCTCCGCCAGCCGTTCGGCGGCGGCTTCCGACCGCGCCGCCAGCCCGGCCCGCGCCTCGCGCGCCGTGGACGCTGCCGCCTCCGCCGCCCGCGCCGTCCGGTCAGCCTCGGTCGCCTCGCCTTCGGCTACTGCCAGGGCGTCGCC
>CALRJO020000106.1:0-5913 GCA_943367565.1 Brevundimonas vancanneytii | reverse complement strand
ACCATGATGACCGCGCCACCACCTCGATGCCCTCGGCCCGGAACCGCGCCAGCGCGGCCTCCAGCGCCTCGCGGCAGTCGCGCCACGCTCCCGGGTCGTTGCAGCCGAGGGCCACGACGATGGCGTCGTCCAGCCCGGCCGCGCCGATGAACGGGACGGGCCGCGCCGCCGAGTTCTCCGGGCCGGGCTTTTCCATGACCGAATATTACACCAATGAAGCGCCGCGCGCCTCCGTCGCAAAAGGGGGGCGCTCGCCCGACCTGGGAACCGTGATTGACACCGGGAACAATCGTCGGGCCTAGTCGACCCGAACAACGCTGGGTTCTCCAGCCAGGGGCGGGTGTTTCCATGCATCGCATCGTCGCCGGAATCGCCGCCGTTCTGGCCACGGCCTCTCCCGCATTCGCGCAGGTTCCACCGCAGGCCGCGCCGCCCGCCGAACTCGAGAGCATCGTTGTCGACGGCCGTCGGCTCAGGGATTCCGTCGAACGCTTCGTCGACGATGTGGTCGCTCCGCCGGTGGGCCGGGGGCCGGCGCGCTGGGACCGCAAGGTCTGCGTGGGCGCGCTCAACCTCCGTCGCGACGCCGCCCAGATTGTCGTGGACCAGGTCTCCCGCATCGCCCTGGACGTGGGGCTGGAGCCGGGCGATCCGGGATGCCGGCCCAACATCCTCATCATCGCCGCCGACGATGGGGAGGCTCTGGCGCGAGCCCTGGTCGAGCGGAGCCCACGCGCGTTCCGGCCCAACTATGCGGGCGCGTCGCGGGGCTCTTCAGCCCTTGACCGGTTCCAGGCCTCGTCCGATCCTGTTCGCTGGTGGCACCTTAGCCTCCCGGTGACGGAAACGGGCGACATCGCCGTCCGGCTGCCCGGAGGAGGCGTGCCAATGGTCAGACAGGACGGCAGCCGGCTCACCACCCGGCTCCGCAACGATCTGCGCCGCGCCTATGTTATCGTCGATCTGGAGGAAATGGACGGCGTCACCTTCCAGCAGCTGGGCGACTATATCGGCATGGTGGCCATGGCCCAGATCGATCCGGAGGCCGAGACGGCGGCCTATGACACCGTTCTGAACCTGTTCGAGGCCCCGGAAGCCGTGGACGGCCTGACCGAGTGGGATCGTTCCTACCTCCAGTCCCTCTACGACGCCGAGCTCAACCGCCGCTCCCCGAACCAGCAGGGCGGCGAAGTGGCCGGCCTGATGCTCCGCGACCGCCGGCAGGCGCAGACGGAAGACGCGGCCGAATAGCTGGATCAGTGTTCCGCTCCGCCACCGTCGGATCGCTGACTTGCCCGGCGCCCCCGAGTCCTGAAACCCTGTCGCCCCGCCTTCGCGGGATGAGCGGGACAAGCGCATGACCACCCCCTATCCGTCCGAGCCGCCCCGCGACTGTCCCCTGTGCCCTCGTCTGGTCGAATACCGGCGCGAGAACCAGCGCCAGAACCCGGACTGGTTCAACGGCCCCGCCCCCTCCTTCGGCGACCCGGACGCGCGGCTGCTGGTCGCCGGCCTGGCACCCGGCCGGACGGGCGCCAACCGCACCGGCCGCCCTTTCACCGGCGACGGCGCCGGCTGGATTCTCTACGAGACCCTGATCCGGACGGGCTTCGCCACCGGCGTTTATGAGGCACGGCCGGACGATACCCTTCAACTGGTCGACTGCATGATCACCAACGCCGTCCGCTGCGCCCCGCCCGGCAACAAGCCCCTGCCGGCCGAGGAGGCGACCTGCCGCCCGTTCCTGACCGCGCGCATCGCCGCCCTGCCCCGGCTCAGGGTCATCGTCACCCTCGGCGACGTCTCGCGCCGCAATGTGTTGAAGGCGCTGGGCCTGAAGGGCTCCGCGGCCCCGCCCGGACATGGCGTCGAGGCGGCGCTGGGCGGCTATGTGATCCTGAACAGCTATCACTGCTCCCGGCTCAACACGAACACCGGCCGGCTGACCCCCGCCATGTTCGAGGCGATCTTCCAACGCGCCCGTCAAATCATCGAATCCTGACCGCAATCCACTCGCCTGACCGGCGAGTGTGGCTCCCCTGCAACGCGAATCAGCGGGCGTCGGGTGTACCGTCATCGTCCAGGAACAGTGCTGCGTACCTTGCGTTGATCGAACAGCTTTGGAGGCTGTGATGCGTAGGTCGAACGGGGTCTTTTCACCTCAGGAACGGAAGACGGCGCTGTGGGCGCTGCTGATGGCGGGCCTGATCGCCGCCATGGGGATCGTGATCCAGCAATGGAGCCAGCCGTCGGTCGGTCCCGGCGGGGTCGAGGCCTATATGACGGCGTCGGTTCCGGGCGTTCTGGACGCCCAGCCGATCAGCTGATCCAGACGCGGCTCAGCCCCGGTCCTTCATCAGCCGGGCCTTGTCGCGCTGCCAGTCGCGCTGCGCGGTCGCCTCGCGCTTGTCGTGCAGCTTCTTGCCCTTGGCGAGGGCGATCTCGATCTTGGCCTTGCCCGCCTCGTTCAGATACAGCTTGACCGGAATGATGGTCTGGCCGTCGCGCTGGACGGCGCCGATCAGCTTGTCGATCTGCTTGCGGTGCAGCAGCAGTTTCCGGTGCCGGCGCGGCTCGTGGTTGAAGCGGTTGGCCTGTTTGTAGGGCGGGATGTCGGCGTTCACGAGCACGATCTCGCGCCCCTCCACCGCCGCATAGCTTTCGGCGATATTTGCCCGGCCGTCGCGCAACGCCTTGATCTCGGTGCCGAGCAGCATGATGCCGGCCTCGATGTAATCCTCGAGGAAATAGTCGAATTTCGCCCGCCGGTTCTCGGCGATGATCTTCATCTTGGGTTTCTCACTGGCCAAGAGCCTGCCCCCCCATTCCGCTCATACCCGCGAAAGCGGGGACCCAGTTCTGTCCAGCTTGGCGCTGCGGTGACTGGTTGGCGGTCCGCGTTTGAGCCCACGCCGACCCATCACCCAAAGTACTGGGTCCCCGCTTTCGCGGGGATGAGCGGTGAGAAAAATTGGGCGTCCGCATCAGCCCAGACCCGCCTCGTCCATGGCGCGGTCGATGGCCGGCTTGACGGCGTCGGACGTCGGCGCGAGCGGCAGCCGGATCTCCCCGGTGCACAGACCGAGCCGCGACAGGGCGTATTTCGTCGGCGCCGGCGAGTTGTCGAGGAACAGCGCCTTGTGCAGGCCGATCAGCCGGTCCTGCCAGTCGCGCGCCGTGGCATGGTCGCCCGCCGCCGCCGCCTCATGCAGGGCGACCATGGCCTCGGGCGCGACATTGGAGGTCACCGAGATCACCCCGACTCCGCCGTGGGCGTGGTAGCCGAGGTAGCTGGGGTCGTCGCCCGAGATCAGGTCGAACTGGCCGCCGATGTTCGCGCGCATCCAGCTGACCCGCGACAGGTCGCCGGTGGCGTCCTTGATGCCGACGATGTTCGGATGGGCGGCCAGACGCGCCACGGTCTCATTGGCCAGGTCCACGCCGGTTCGGCCGGGCACATTGTACAGCAGAACCGGCAGCTGCACCGCCTCGGCGATGGCTTCGAAATGCAGCGCCAGCCCGGCCTGCGAGGGCCGGTTGTAATAGGGGGTGACGACCAGCGCGCCGTCGGCGCCGACCGTCTTGGCGAACCGCGCCAGCTCGGTCGACTTGTCCGTAGCCGACGATCCGGCGCCCGCGATCACCCGCACGCGTCCGGCCGCGACCCGCACGCACAGCTCCACCACCCGCTTGTGCTCGTCGAGCGTCAGGGACGCGCTCTCGCCCGTCGTGCCCATCGGCACGACGCCGTGGATTCCGGCCGCGATCTGGCGTTCCAGAAGTTGCGTGAAGGCGGCTTCGTCCACCTTTCCGTCACGAAGTGGTGTGATCAGGGCGGTGATCACGCCCTTGAACAAGGGAGCGGTCATTGAGACAGATGGTCCTGCGTGGAAATTGCGGCGACAGTCGCCGGATATCAAGCGCTGGAGGGTAGGTTGCCGGTCGCCCGACCGCAACCGCGACGGATGGAGTTCGGACAGGTCATGATCGCTACCAGCCTCGCGGCCGCCCTGGCCTTGCTCGCCCCCGCGCCCGAGACCCTGTTCCCGCAGGAAGTCCCGTACAGCGCCGTGGCGTCCGGGCCGGTCAGCAATCAGGCGCGGGTGCTGAACGATCAGGACACGGCGCTCTTCCGTCAGGGACTGGCCGCCGCCCGGTCGCGTGACATTTCCGGCGCCCGCAACGCCGCCGCGCAGATCGGCGACCCGGTCGCCCGCAAACTGGTCGAATGGGCCCTGCTGGACACTTCGGCCGACCAGATGGCGTTTAGCGACCTCGCCGTCGCCCGCACCGCCTTCGCCGGCTGGCCCCGCGCCGACAGCCGCAACGCCGCCGCCGAGCGGGCTCTGGATCGCGCCTATGCCGGCCCTGACGCCGCCATCAATCTGTTCGCCCGCAACGGCCCGACGACCGTCCAGGGAGCGATCGCCCTGGCCGACGCCCTGGAGCAGCGCGGCCGCTCCGATGAGGCGCGGCGGCTGATCACCGACTGGTGGCGCACGCGTTCGTTCGACGACGCCACCCAGACCCGCGTCCTGACCCGCTGGGGCTCCGGCCTGACCCGTGACGATCACGAAGCGCGGCTGAACATGCTGCTGCTCGGCCCGCACGGACCGGCGACGCGCGCCGTGGTCCAGCTGGTTTCGCCCGAGCGGCAGGCCGTGGCCAACGCCGTCATGGCGCTGCGAACCGCCTACAGCCCCGACGCGATGGTGGCGAACCTCAGCCCGTCACAGGCCCGGGATCCGGCCGTGGTGCTGGAACGGGTGCGCATCCTGCGCTCGCAGAACCGGCAGTCCGAGGGCTTCGCCCTGCTGGCCGCCTTGCCCGCCGCCCCGTCCCACACCGAGGGCCAGAACACCCTGTGGAGCGAGCGCCGCAACTATTTCCTCGACGCGCTGGAGCGCCGCAATTGGCAGGCCGCCTATGACGCCATGGCCGGCCATGGCTTCCCCGCGGGCGAGCGCATGGTCGACGCCGAATTCTTCGCCGGCTGGGCGGCGCTGGTGAAACTGAACGACCCGGCCCGCGCCGCGCGGCATTTCGAGGCTCTGCGCCAGATGTCGTCCACGCCGATCACCCAGGGCCGCGCCCTGTACTGGCTGGGCCGCGCCGCCGAGGCGCAGGGCAACACGCCCGCCGCCGTGCAGTACTATCGGGACGGCGCCCGCCACATCCAGACCTTCTACGGCCAGCTGGCCGCCGAGAAGGCCGGCATGACCACCATCACCCTGCCCGCCGATCCGGTCCCGACCGGCGCCGATGTCGCGGCGTTCGAGGCCAATGAGCTGGTCCGCGCCATGCGCATCCTCGGCGAGACCGGCGAGATGAGCCTGTTCCGCGTCTTCGCCTATCAGCTGGACGACGACCTTCCGGGCGCGGTCGGGCTGGCCCAGCTGATGGACCTGTCGCGCAACTACAACGAAGGCTTCACCGCCATGATGGTCGGCCGCGCCGCCAGCCAGCGCGGCTTCCTGATGCCCGAGCGCCAGTATCCGATCCGCATGCCGCCGCCCGTCTCCGGCGCCGCGCCGCTGGAGTTTACCCTCGCCATCACCCGCCAGGAATCCAGCTTCGATCCCCGCGCCCGGTCGCACGCCAACGCCCGCGGCATGATGCAATTCCTGCCCGCCACCGGCCGGACGGTCGCCCGCCAGCTGGGCCTGCCCTATTCGGACGAGCGCCTGTACGACGCCGACTTCAACATGTCGCTCGGCAGCTACCACCTCGCGGACCTGACCAACCGGTTCGGCGGCTCGATGCTGCTGACGACGATCGGCTACAACGCCGGTCCCGCCCGTCCCCCGCAATGGATTGCCCGCTGCGGCGATCCGCGTGGCGGCGGCGTCGATCCGGTCGACTTCATCGAATGCGCGCCCTTCACCGAAACTCGCAACTATATGATGCGTGTCA
>CALRJO020000105.1:0-6168 GCA_943367565.1 Brevundimonas vancanneytii | reverse complement strand
GCACCAGGTGGGCAGATCGTATTGATGGCCGTCGAAATCCAGTCCCTGAACCTCGACCGTCGCGCCCGCCCGGCGCAGATCTTCGGCCAGCTCCAGGGTCGCCCGAACCGGAACGGCCTCGTCACGCCGGGCATGCATCAGCAGGAAGGACAGGTCCCGGCCGGTCAGGGCCTCGTCGATGGACCCGCCCCCGGCGACCAGCACGGCCGAACGGACGGAACTGTCAGGCGTCGTGGCGGCGTTCACGGCGACCCCGGCGCCGCGCGAATAGCCCCACAGCGCGACCCTGTCCGCCGCCACGCCCGGCCTGGCGGCCAGCTGACCGGCGGCGTCCAGGGCGACCTGACGCCAGGCCCGGCCATTGATCACCCGGCGGCGCTGATCGGGCGCGGCGGCGTCGAAATAGGCGGGCAGGATGACCCAGTAGCCCCGCGACGCCAGCTGGATGGCGTGGGCGTCGAACAGGATCGAATTCATCTCGAACCCGGTCCCGCCGTGCAGCATCACGACGCCCGAGCCGTTCGGCGGACCGCCGGGCGTATAGAGATAGGCGCGGATCGGACGGCCGCGGCTCTCGAATGAAATCAGCGCCCGCGACGCCCGCACCGCGACATCGTCCGCGCAGCCGGGGATGCCCACCCGCGGGGCCTGGGCCATGGCGACCGGCCCGTTCGTGAGCGCCGCGATCAGGCCGATCAGCGCAAGGCCCGCCGGTCGGGCGAGAAATCTCCCTGTCACGTTCTCAAGCCTCTCCTCCGACCAGGACCCGGTCCAGAAAGGCCCGCGTCCGCCCGAACACATCGCACCAGGTCGCGGCGTCGAAACCGTGTCCGTCCCAATCCAGTCCCTGAACCTCCACCATGGCGCCCCGGCGGCGCAAGCCGTCACCCCATCTACGGGTTGAAACGGGCGAGATCACCGGATCCTGGCGGGCGTGGATCAGCAGCAGCGGAACAGCCCGCGCGCCCCGGGCGGGTTCTCCCACATCCAGCCCGCCGGCGACTGACACCGCCGCCGCGACATCACTCGCCTCCATCGCCGCCTCCCCGGCCAGGAACCCGCCCAGCGAATAGCCCCACAGCGCCACCCGGCCCCGGTCCATGCCCGGCTGCTCCGCCAGGAAGGCCGAACCGTCTCGCGCCGCTCCTCGCCAAATTCGCAGGTCCCCGCTGGTCCGCCGCTGGCGGCCCGCCTCCGCGTCATAATAGTTCGGGACCAGCACATGATAGCCGCGTGACGCCAGCTGAATGGCATGGGGATCAAAGGTTCCCGCGTCCGCGGACAGGCCTCTCGCGCCGTGGAGCATCACCAGCCCGACCCCGTTCGGCCGGGCCGGACGATAGATCAACCCGCGCACCGTGGCCGGGCCGCTCGCGTAGGACACCTGCTCCCGCGACGCCGCGTTCGCCACGTCTCCGGGACAGTCCGCATCGGCCGCTGATGCAAGCGACCAGGCCAGGCCGACGGCGATCACAAGGGACCAGGCCCGCCCGTTCGCCCTTCCTGACCGGACGCCGACGGTCGACCGGGACGACCCGATGCCGCTGGGCGGCGGCATGCTACTCGGCGGCGGCCGGCAGGAGGTTGGCGTCGAGGAAGCGCCGCGTGTGCTGGAACACCTCGCACCAGACCGGGCCGGTCATCGCCCGCTCGGGGGACGCCAGCATCTGTACCTCGACCGTCCCGCCGCGCCGGCGCAGGTTGGCGGCCAGGTCGCGCATCGTCGCCGCGGAGATGATGGGGAAGGTGGAGTAGCCTTCGATCAGAAGCATCGGCAGTTCCCTGCGGGTGCGGCTGGCCTCGAAGATGTCCGCACCGGTGCCGACGCCGATGGCCACGGCGGCCGTCGAGTCGGGGTGGGCCGATCCATCCGTGGCGACGAAGCCGCCGAGCGAAAAACCCCAGATGCCGACCCGCGCCGGATCGACGCCCTCCAGCGTGCCCATATAGGCGACCGCGGCATGCCCGGCCTCTTCCCACAGGCGGATGTCACGGCCGTTCCACGGCACCTTCCGCGCCCGCGCCTCGAAATAGTTCGGCACAAGTACATGATAGCCGCGGGCGGCCAGCTGGATGGCGTGCGGATCGAACGAATGGGCGTCGACCGTGAGGCCTTCGGAACTGTGCAACAGCACCACGGCGGCGCCGTTGGCGGGGCCGGTCGGCCTGTAGAGCAAGCCGCGGACCCTCTGGGAATTGCTGGTGAACTCGGTGTTCCCGCGCGTGGCCCGCTGCGGCACGTCGTCGGAACAACCCGCCGGGGCGGCCGCCTGGGCGGAGACTTCTCCGGCGCAGAACAGCGCTGCGGCGACAAGCGCCGCGGCGAGGGCGAGGGGCGAAAAGCGTGTCATTGGATCGGACCTGACAGCGGATGAACGGGACAGCGTCCAGTCAGGACCACAATTTGGCCGCCGTCCAGTCGGATCGCCCCATTTCCACCACAGGTTCGCCACAATGCGCCGGGGCGCACTCTGGGCGGGTTGCCTAACGGTTCAGACTCAGATGGTTGATGAGGTCCGTCCGCGTGATCAGGCCCACGAATTGCTCGCCGTCCAGCACGATCGCCACGCGATCACGGTCGAACAGGGGAATCAGGGCGTCCAGACTCTCGCCCACCTGCACCGTATCCAGATCCCGGGTCATGGCCGACGAGACGGGGCGTGCGAACCGCTCCTGTCGCGTGATCTCGTCGGTGTTCATCACATGGACCAGATCGCTCTCGTCCAGAATGCCGATCAACCGTCCATCCTGAATGATGGGCAGCTGCGAAACGTCGGCGCCGCGCATCCGCTTGAAGGCCGTATCCAGCGTGTCGTCAGGGCCGGCCACCACGACGTCGCCCTTCTCGTATTTGCGGCTGATCAGGTCCGACAGGTCGCCATGCATCGGCTGGTCGCCCAGTCCCTGGTCCGCCAGCCAGGCGTCGTTGTAGACCTTGGACAGATATTTCGCCCCGGTGTCGCAGACGAAGGTCACGACCCGCTTCGGCTCCGTCTGTTCGCGGCACCAGCGCAGGGCGGTGGCGATCAGCGTGCCCGACGACGACCCGGCCAGCACGCCCTCCTTCAGCAGCAGTTCGCGCACGGTGGCGATCGCCTCCGCATCCGGGATCGAATAGGCCTTGTCGATCAGGTCCATTCGCGCGGTGTCGGGCACGAAATTCTGGCCGATGCCCTCGACCGTGTAGCTGCCCTCCGGCCCCGGCACGCCGTCGTTGACGATCCCGGCCAAGGTCGAGCCGACGGGATCGGCAAGGATGATCTGCGCCTTCGACCCGACGCTCTTCAGATACTGGCCGATGCCGGTGATGGTGCCGCCCGAGCCGATACCGGCCACGAAGGCGTCGATGTCGCCGTCCATCTGTTCCCAGATCTCGGGACCGGTGGTCTGGAAATGGGCCAGGGAGTTGGCGTCGTTGGCGAACTGGTTGACGTAGAAACCACCCGGAATCTGCTGCGCCAACCGCTCGGCCATGTCGGTGTAGTATTCGGGATGCCCGTGCGGCACATCCGAGCGCGTCAGGCGAACATCGGCGCCCATGGCCCTGAGATGCTGGATTTTTTCCTTGGACATCTTGTCCGGGATGACCAGAAGCACCTTATAGCCCTTGGCCTGACCCACCAGGGTCAGCGCCAGACCGGTATTTCCGGCCGTCGCTTCGACGATGGTCCCGCCGGGTTTCAGAAACCCCTCCGTCTCCGCCGCCGCGATCATCGACAGGGCGATGCGGTCCTTGATCGATCCGCCCGGATTCTGCGCCTCCAGCTTGAGGAACAAACGGCACGGGCCGGTATCGATCTTCGTCACCTCCACCATCGGCGTCTTGCCGATCAGGTCCAGCAACGAGCCGGTCGGACCGGACAGGACAGGCGTGGCGGCCAACGACATTCAATCACTCCAGGGGGTTCGCGCCGGAAGCTAGGCGCAGCCTCCCTCCATCACAAGCCGCGCAAGATTTCGCCTCCGAAGAGGCCGGTCGTGCGTTATCAAGGATACAAATGAGCAAATCACCCCGCCGGCCCGTCGCCGGACTCCCCGACGAAGAAACGCTGATCGCCTTCCTCCGCGAAGCCGGATCAGCCGAAAAAACCGATATCGCGCGCCACTTCGGCCTCAAGGGCGGCGAACGCCGCGCCCTGCGCGAAATGATCCGCGAACTGGAAGAGGCCGGCAAACTGGGCAAGCGCGGCCGCAAGGGCTTCTCCGAGGTCGGCGCCCTGCCGCCCGTCGGCGTCGCCGACGTGGTCGAGCGCGACCTCGATGGCGAACTCTACGTCCGTCTGGTCGAGGCCTCGGCCGACGCCCCGCGCGCCCTGCTGATCCCCGACAACGGCGGCAAGACCGGCCCCGCCCCCGGCATGGGCGACCGCGTCCTGGTCAAATTCGCCCGCACGGAAGACGGCTGGGAAGCCCGGCTGATCAAGAAGCTCGACGCCGGCGCCAACAAGGTGCTGGGCGTCATCCGCAAGTCCAACAAGGAGGTCCGGGTCGAACCCGTCGACCGCAAGTCGAAGGACGTCCTGATCGTCCCGCATGCCCAGGCCGAGGGGCTGCGCGACGGCGATCTGGTGCTGGCGGCCATCGAAAAGGGCGACCAGCGCTACGGTCCCAAACGCGGCAAGATCCTCGAGAAGATCGGCCATGAGGGCGACGCCCGCGCCGCCTCCCTGATCGCCATCGCCGCCCACAACGTCCCGATGGGCTTCTCCGAGGCCGTCGAGAAGGAGGCGGAGGATCAGGAACTGCCGTCGCTGAAGGGCCGCGAGGACCTGCGCGACCTGCCCCTGATCACCATCGACCCGGCCGACGCCCGCGACCACGACGACGCCGTCTATGCGATGCGCGACGAGGACCCGAAGAACGCCGACGGCTGGATCGTCTGGGTCGCCATCGCCGACGTCGCCGCCTACGTCCGCCCCAACACCAATCTGGATCGCGAGGCCCGGGACAAGGGCAACTCCACCTACTTTCCCGACCGCGTCGAGCCGATGCTGCCCGAACGCCTGTCCAACGGCCTGTGTAGCCTCAAGGAGGGCGAGAACCGCGCCTGCATGGCCGTGCGCATGGTCTTCGACAGGGACGGCCGAAAGACCGGGCACAAATTCGTCCGCGGCCTGATGCGGTCGCAGGCCAAGCTGTCCTATGAACAGGCCCAGGCCGCCATCGACGGCCAGACGGACGACACGACCGGCCCGATCATGGCCGCCATCCTCGAGCCGCTGTGGGCCGCCTACCGGACCATGCTCAAGGGCCGGCTGAAGCGCAGCCCTCTGGCGATCGAAAGCCCCGAACGCCGCATCCGCATGAACGACCAGGGCCAGATCATCTCGATCGAGCCCCGCGTCAGCCTCGAGGCCCACCGGCTGATCGAGGAGATGATGATCCAGGCCAATGTCTGCGCCGCCGAGACGCTGGAGCAGAAGCGGACTCCGCTCCTCTACCGGGTCCACGACGCCCCGAGTCAGGAGAAGCTGTTCAACCTCGGCGACTTCCTCCAGACCATCGGCAAGCCGTGGACCCGGGGCGAGCCGGCCACCACCAAACGGTTCAACAAACTGCTGGACGAGACGCGCGACGGCGACCATGCCGAGGTCGTCAACGAGGTGGTCCTGCGCAGCCAGATGCAGGCCATCTATTCGGCCGAGAACGTCGGCCATTTCGGCCTCAACCTCGACCGCTACGCTCACTTCACCTCGCCGATCCGGCGCTATTCCGACCTGATCGTCCACCGCGGGCTGATCCGGGCTCTCGGCCTCGGCAAGGACGGCCTGACCGACCGCGAGATCACCGAACTGCCGGCCATCGCCGAACAGGTGACCATGACCGAGCGCCGCTCCATGGCCGCCGAGCGCGCCGCCATGGACCGCTACATGGCCGCCTTCCTGCAGGAGCGGGTCGGCGCCACCTTCCCCGGCCGCGTCACCGGCGTGACCCGGTTCGGCCTGTTCGTCCGGCTGGACGAGACCGGCGCCGACGGCCTCGTGCCGGTCTCGACCCTCGGGACCGAATATTTCGCCCACGACGACAAGTCCCACGCCCTCGTCGGCGAGCGCAGCGGCGCGCGCTGGACGCTGGGACGGACGGTCGAGGTGCGGCTCAAGGAGGCCACGCCGATCACCGGCGGTCTGGTCTTCGAAATGCTGTCCGAACCGGCGCCGCGCGATCCCA
>CALRJO020000104.1:0-6599 GCA_943367565.1 Brevundimonas vancanneytii | reverse complement strand
CGATCGTCGGCCGCGGCTGGATCGAGACCCATTGGCCCGAGGCGCGTTTCCTGACCACCGCCGACCTCGACGCAGCCGCGCCGGGGCGGGTGGTGCTGCTGGGCCGCTCCGATGGTCATGCGGTGGTCGCCTCCTCCGCCGCTCTCGCCGCGGCGGGCGTCGACGCCTCGACCGTCGCTCCGTCGGGCGGGGAAATCCTGAAGGGTCCGGACGGCGAGCCCACCGGCCTGCTGGTCGACGCCGCCGAGGGTCTGGTGGCCGGCCTCATGCCGCAGGCCGACCCGGAAGCCCTGCGCGAGGCCTATCGCGCCGGCTTCCGCGTCGAGGCCGCCTATGGCTGGACCGGGATCCATTTCATGAGCGCGCCATGGAAGGACATCCCCTTGCTCGAAGCCATGGCCGAAGCCGGCGAGACTCCGCTGCGCATCTACAACAGCGTCACGCCCGACGGCGCCGCCGAACTGATCGCCGGCGGTCCGCGCAGCGTCGCCGACGGCCGGATCATCACCCGGGCGGTCAAATACTACGCCGACGGCGCCCTCGGCTCGCGCGGCGCGGCCTTGTTCGAACCCTATGCCGACCGGCCCGACACCACCGGCCTGATGCAGATCACGGCCGAGGAGATCATCCCGCTCTATCAGGCGGCTCTGCGCGGCGGCATCCAGGTCGCCACCCACGCCATCGGCGATCGCGGCAACGCCTCGGTGGCGGAATGGTACCAGCAGGCGCTCAACGCCGTGCCCGCCGCCGAACGCCCGTATGGCGAGGACGTGCGCTGGCGCATCGAGCACGCCCAGGTCCTGCGGCCGTCCGACTATCACTGGTTCGAACACCTGCCGATCATCGCCTCGATGCAGCCCAGCCACGCCATCGGAGACCTGCATTTCGCCCCTGCCCGGCTGGGCGACGCGCGGCTGGACGGGGCCTATGCCTGGCGCAGCCTGTCGGACATGGGCGTGATCGTGGTCGGCGGCTCGGACGCCCCGGTCGAGCGCGGTTCGCCCCTGATCGAATTCTACGCCGCCGTGGCCCGCGCCGATCTGGAAGGCTTTCAGGGACCCGACTGGCGGGCCGGCGAGGCGGTGGACCGCGCCACGGCCCTGAAGATGTTCACCCTCTGGCCGGCGTATGCCTCATTTCGCGAGGGCGAACTGGGCACGATCGAGGTCGGCAAGCGAGCGGATTTCAGCGCCTTCTCGATCGACCTGATGACCGCGCCGGTCGCCGATATTCCCAAGGGCCACGCCATCCTGACGGTGGTCGATGGCGTGGTCGTCCATCGCGCCGACTGACTCCCGAAACGCGAGCGGGACGGTCCCGATGGACCGTCCCGCCTTGATGCGGCCTGCCGATCCGCCTAAGGCTGCCTTCGGCTCCGCGGGCGTGATGTAGTGGTAGCCTGAAAGCTTCCCAAGCTTTTCGTGCGGGTTCGATTCCCGCCGCCCGCTCCAGCCGTCGCCCTATTCCCGGGTGACGGTCACCCCCCGGTCCCCGAGGATTTCCTGGACGCTGTCGTCGCCCGCCAGATGGGCGGCGCCCACGGCGATGAAGATCGTCCCGGAGCCCTCCAGCATAGTCTGGATCTGGTTGGCCCAGTCGATGTTCCGGCGGACCAGCAGGGCCTCGTAGAGAACCGGCGATTCCGTCCGCATCTCATCGACCGCGATCTCCTCCAGAAGGGCGACGTCGCCCGTGGCCCAGGCGTCGACCATCCGATCCAGTTCGACCGTGGCGTCCTCCCAGGCCTCCAGCAGCGAGCGCAGGAAGGCCAGCTGGTCGGCCTCGGACATGCCGGCGAGGATGGCGACCTGTTTGTCGATCGTCTCCAGGCCCTGAATGGGCTTGCCGGCGGCGTCGGCCCGGGCCTTCAGGATCGTTTCGACGCCCGACTGGGGATCGTAGCCGGCCCTGACCGACGGCGCGACGGACAGGACCAGGGCGGCGAACCAGGGACGGAGAACGTCGACCTGCCCGGGGGGCATGCCGGCGGAAGCGGCGAGGGCGTTCAGGGCCGTCATCTCGTCGGCGGTCAGCAGGCTGGACAGCGGGCGATCCGGCGAGATGCCGTGCTGCTGGATCAGGGGCAGCAGGGCCGCCTGGTCGTCGGGGTTGGAAATCTCGAACCAGATCTGGTCGGCGCTGTCGAAGGCGGCGTCGACGCGGGCCGAGCCCCAGGCGGTGGTCGGGCGAAGGACATGGACCGTGCCGAACAGATAGAGGGTCGAATCGGCGTCCCGGACGACCCACAGCGCGGGGCCGGCGCCCTCGGCCTGGGGCACGACGCGGGCCGCGGCGGCCGGGGCCGGCGCGGCCTCGACGGCCTGGGCGAAGGCCTGGGTCGGCTGGAACGCGACAGCGCCGGCGAGGCCCAGACCGAGCACGGCCCCAAGGGCGGTTCGGCAAAGGGCGGCGGCGCGGGTCTTCAGGCGATGGGTCGCGGTCATGGGGTCAGTCCTCGGAGAAGATGGATTCGATGGGCTGCCCGAACACGTGGGCGATCCTGAAGGCGAGCGGCAGGGAGGGGTCGTAGCGGCCGGTCTCCAGCGCATTGACGGTCTGGCGCGAGACGCCCAGCGCATGGGCGAGGTCCGCCTGGCTCCAGTCGCGTTCCGCGCGCAATACCTTGAGACGGTTGTTCATCCGGTCGCTCCTAGCGGTGCTTCAGCCACCACACCGCCCAGGCGATGCCGTAACCGGCCATCTGGAACAGCAGGATGGCCATCATGCCGCCGGCGACGAGTTCCGCGGCGCTGGAGCCCACGCCCTGCGGGGGCGAGCCGTCATCGCGGAGGGTAAGGGTCAGCAGCAGGGTGGCGCCGACCGCCATGCCGCTGGAGCCGCCCCACCACCAGGCCCATTTGTGGGCTTCGCGGGCCGCCTCGTCGATGCCGCGCCACCACCAGACGCAGGCCGCCAGCGCTATGGCCATGGCGAGCGTAATGAAGGCGATGGTCAGGGCCGTGCCGAGCGGACCCGGCTGGTCGCTGAACATGGCGGCGCCGCCGCCGGCAAGACCGCCGACCAGGGTGATGCCGATCACCATCAGGACAAAGGTCCCGAGGCCGAAAGGGCGGTTGGGTCGATCCGGCGGGGTCATGGACGGCTCCGTGTCGCGTTGACAAGTGTGTTTTACATCACCTCGACGCCGTGTCAAGCAACCTTGTCTTAATGTCTGCAGGCCTTGTCGCGACTACCGACCTGCCACGTCCTCGGCGGGCGACGCCAGTTCGGGGCGGGACAGGGTGCGCGGCGCGGTCTCGACGGGCGGCAGGACCGGCAGCTCCTTTCCCTCATGATCGACCTGAAGGTCCTCGAAACGACGGGCCGAGACCATGACCTGGCTCTCCAGCGAACCGACGAACTGATTGTATTTGCCCACGGCGGCATCCAGCGCGCGCCCGACGGCGGCGGCGTGGCCCCCCATGACCGACAGGCGTTTGTAGAGCTCCTTGCCCAGTTTCGCGACGTCCTCGGCGTTGCGGGCCTGCTCCTCGGCGCGCCAGCCGTAGGCGACGGCCTTGCACAGGGCGAACAGGGTGGTGGGCGTGACGATGACCACGCGCGAGGCCATGGCCGTGGTCATCAGGTCGGGCTCGTGGTCGAGGGCGGCGGCGAGGAAGGCGTCGCCGGGCACGAACATGGCGACGAAGTCGGGGCTGGGCTTGAACTGGTCCTGATAGGCCTTGGACGACAGCTGGCGAACGTGGGTCTTCATGCTGGTCGCGGTGCGCAGGGAGGCGGCCTTCGCCTGGGCCTCCTCGTCGCCGTCGGCTTCGTCGCCGAAGGCCAGCGACACCTTGGCGTCGATCACGAACATCCCGCCGCCGGGTAGGCGGACAGTGAAGTCGGGCCGGTTCTGGCGGCCTTCGTCGTCGGCGGCCGAGCTCTGCTCCTGGAAGTCGAACCGCCCGTCCATGCCGGCGGCCTTCAGCACATTGCGGCAGGTCTGTTCGCCCCAGCGGCCGCGCCGTCCGGTGTTGCCGCGCAGGGCCTCGGTCAGGCGCCGGGCCTCGTCGCGCGTGGCGGTCGAGGCGGTCATCAGCAGGGCCAGCTGTTCCTTGAGCCCGCCGGTCTCCTCGTTGCGGGTCTTCTCCAGCGCCGCGACGTGTTCCTGGAAGAGCTTGAGCGTGTCGGCCACGGGCTTGAGCTGGGCCTCCATCCGCTGCTGGGCCATCAGTTCGCGATTGCGGAAGGTCTCGTCGGTGCGTTTGAGCAGTTCCTCGGCGACGGTATTGGCCGACTGGGCGACCTGGGCGCGCAGGAGTTCGGTCGAGGTCGCGGCCTGATCCTCGAACAATCGCATCCGGGCCTCGGATTCGGCATATCGCTCGCGCAGCTCCCAGGCCCGCGTATCGGCGGCGGAGGCGCGGCGGCGTTCCATCAGGGCCCAGACGAGAGCGATGACGGCGACGACGGAAGCGGCGAAAAAGGCGACGAGATAGGCGTTCATGCTCCGTTCCTATCGGGAGTCGGGGCCGTCCGCCAAGTCAGACTCCGGGGACAAAATGAAGGGTCTGAATCGTCTGAACAGTCTGAAAGCGGATCAACCATGACGCCATCATACCTCGGGCCCGCGACAGTATCGGACGCAGGGGCGCGGCTGGCCGCTCAAGTCGGGCGGCGCTGGCGCATGGCCTGGATGATGGTGCCGTCGTCCAGCCAGTCGAGTTCGCCGCCGACGGGGACGCCTCGGGCGAGTGAGGTGATCTCGACCCCCGTCCCGGCCAGCCGTTCGGCGATATAGTGGGCGGTCGTCTGGCCGTCGACGGTGGCGGGCAGGGCCAGAACGACCTCCTTCGCCTCGCCGCCGCGCACGCGGCCGACCAGTTCGGCGACCCTCAGCGCATCGGGGCCGACGCCGTCGAGGGCCGACAGCAGGCCGCCCAGCACATGGTATTTGCCGCGGAAGGCGCCGGACCGCTCCATGGCCCACAGGGCGCCGGCCTCCTCGACCACGCAGATCAGGGCGTTGTCGCGGGCGCCGTTGGAACAGATTGAACAGGGGTCGCGGGTGTCGGGCGCGCCGCAGACGCTGCACGAGACGACCTTGGCCGCTGTCTCGGCGAGAGAGGCCGCCAGCGGGACCAGCAGCTGTTCGCGCTTTTTCAGCAGGGCCAGGGCAGCGCGGCGGGCCGAGCGCGGACCGAGGCCGGGGAGCTTGGCCAGCAGCGATATCAGCCGCTCGATCTCGGGTCCGGCGGAGGCGGCCATGCTTCGGGGCTCAGAACAGCTTGGGCATGCCGGGGATGTTCATCCCGGCCATGGGGCCGGCGGCCTCGCGCATCAGGGCGCCGTTGGCCTCGTCCAGCTTGCGCTTGGCGTCGGCGTGGGCGGCGACGATCAGGTCGGCGAGGATCTCGCCCTCGCCGGAGACCAGCAGGCTGTCGTCGATGGTGACCGCCGTGATCTCGCCCGGCCCCTTGAGGGCGATCGAGACAAGGCCGCCGCCGGACGTGCCGGACGCAGTGGTTTCAGCCATTTTCGCCTGGGCGTCCTGCAGCTTCTGCTGCATCGCCTGGGCCTGTTTCATGAGGGCGTTGAGGTCTGTCATGGCCTCAAGATAGGCGCTGACCCCGGGTTCGGACAGGCCTGAAAAATAGCAATAGATTTTGTTTCGAATGGCCTTGAACCCCGATCCGGGACGCGCCATTTAGCATCTATCGCTGTTGCTAATAGGACATTCCCATGGCCTTCGATTCCGCTCCCGCCCGCGACCTGCCGCTGTCCGATACGGCGCTGGACCAACTGTTCACCGGCGCCCGCACGCGCAACGCCTGGACCGACCGGCCGGTGTCCGACGACCTGCTGCGCAAGCTCTACGACCTGACCAAATTCGGTCCAACGGCGGTGAATGCGACACCGGCCCGGTTCGTCTTCCTGACCTCTCCCGAGGCGAGGACCCGGCTGGCGCCGCACATGGCTGAGGCCAATCGCGCCAAGACCCTGCAGGCGCCGGTCAATGTGATCATCGGCCAGGATATCGACTTCCACGAACACCTGCCGGTGCTGTTCCCGCATGCGCCCGGAGCGAAGGACTGGTTCGCCGACGAGGCGGGGCGGCGCGAGACCGCCTTCCGCAACAGCTCGCTGCAGGGCGGCTATTTCCTGCTGGCGGCCCGGGCCCTGGGGCTCGATGTCGGGCCGATGTCGGGCTTCGACGCCGCGGGCGTGAAGGCCGAGTTCTTCGCCGGCACGGCGGTCGAGCCGAATTTCATCGTCAACCTCGGCTATGGCTCGGACGAGAATCTGTTTCCGCGTTCGCCGCGGCTGGGGTTCGAGGAGGCGGCGCGGATTCTCTGATCCCTCTCCCATTGGGAGAGGGCTTGAGCCTCCGGAAGCGAAGCGCGGCTTTGACCAGCAAACACACCTAGGCCAGAAACGTCTGTTCAACTGATCGGAACCGGCGAGGCGGACGTGGCGCTTACGAAGAGGAGCAGCGGGCAGCAGCTCGTGACGTGACCCCCTTAAACTCCTCCAGGAATAGCTAGAGTCCGCCCCTCGAAAGGACGGACAGAATGAAGCGATCACGGTTCACGGAAGAGCAGATCATCGGGATCCTGCGCGAGCAGGAGGCCGGCGTTCCGGTGGCGGACCTGTGC
>CALRJO020000103.1:0-6767 GCA_943367565.1 Brevundimonas vancanneytii | reverse complement strand
GGGGGAGAGGACAATGGGCGTGCGCGGCGCGGCGGGCGGTTCGGCGGCCGCCAGCCCCTGGCCGGGCGCGCTTTCGACCCGGGTCAGGACGGATTCGAATCGGGGCGACATCCGGGCTGTCGCTGTGACCCTGTAACCCTCGCCGGCGCGAGCGAACTCGGTCCGGCTGGGCAGCATTCCACCATATACGAGGGTGGCGGTCCCGTCGGCCGCCACCTCCACCCGACCCTTGCGATTCCAGGCGTTGGGCATGGCGCCTTCGATCGCGCCCGTTGACGGGTCCCGGGTGAAGATCACGCTGTCGTACAGCGTTCCATCGGCGAGGACCGACCGAAACGCCAGCACCCGGCCGGGCTCGATCCAGTCGAACCGGACGACCACGCCACTGGGTTGTTCATAGCGCCAGTCGCCGCCGGCAAGACCCCCCAGGGCTCCCCATTCGCCAAAGGCGGCTTCGGCAGGCGCCGCGGCCGCCGCGGGCTCCACACCGGGTTCCTGAACCACAGGCGACGCAGAGGCGATCACCGCCGCCAACACGGCGTACAAGGCCGACATACAAGAAACCCCCGCCTCTCCCTTCAAGGAGCATAGGTCGGGGATTTCCAATCAGCAACCGGAAGTAGACCCCGGCTTCAGCCTCGCTCTTTCGTCTTCGTGAAGGCGACCTGCGGGAACCGCTCCATGACATACCCCGTCTCCCAGCTCGACTTGGCGAGGAAGACCGGATCGTCGTCGATGTCGCGGGCCATCTGGCCGCGGTATTTGCCCATGAAGTCCTCGAGATCGGCCCTGGTCCCGCCGATCCAGCGCGCCTCGGCCCAGGGCGAGGGCTCGAAGAGGACCTCCAGCCCGTATTCCTCGCCCAGACGGTCGGCCATGACCTCGAACTGGAGTTGGCCGACGGCGCCGACGATGAAGTCGGACCCCATCTCCGGACGGAACAGCTGGGTGACGCCCTCCTCGGCCAGGCCGTCCAGCGCCTTCTTCAGGTGTTTGGCCTTGAGCGGATCCTTGACCCGCACGCGCTGCAGGATTTCCGGAGCGAAATTCGGCAGGCCGGCGAACCGGATCAGGCCGGTCTCGGACAGGCTGTCGCCGACGCGCAGGACGCCGTGGTTGGGGATGCCGATGACGTCGCCGGCATAGGCGTCCTCGGCCAGTTCGCGGTCCGAGGCGAAGAACATGATGGGGGCGTTGACGGACAGCTGCTTGCCGGTGTTCTGCACCTTCAGCTTCATGCCGCGCTGGAATTTGCCCGAGGCCATGCGGAACATGGCGATGCGGTCGCGGTGGTTGGGGTCCATGTTCGCCTGGACCTTGAAGACGAAGCCGGTGACCTCGGGCGCGCCGGGCTCGATGGTCGTGGCAACCGGCTCGGCGGCGTTGCGCGTTCCGGCGGGGGCGGCCTTGTGGGCCTTCATCACCTTGGGCGGCGGGGCCCATTCGCCGATGGCGGCCAGCAGTTCGTCGATGCCGAAATGGCGCAGGGCCGAGCCCCACAGCACCGGGGTCATATGGCCCTCGAGGAAGGACTGGCGGTCGAAGGCCGGATAGCCGCCCTCGACCAGTTCCTGCGCCTCCATCAGCGCCTCGTGCTCGCCTGCCTCGAAATATTGGGCCGCTTCGGTCAGGGGCAGGGCCTCGGGGTGGGGCACGTCCTCGGCCGAACCGGCGGGCTTGCGGGCGTAGGGCTGGAAGCGGCCCGTGCCCATCTCGACCATGCCGCGCAGGCGGCAGACCTCGAACAGTTTCAGCGTCTGCGGCTCGATGCCCTTGGCGGCGTCCAGCACCATGATGGCGCAGTCGGCGGCGGTCAGGGTGCGGTAGGTGTCTTCCGAAAAGTCCTCGTGCCCGGGGGTGTCGAGCAGGTTGAACATCTTGCCGTCGTGCTCGAACGTCATGACCGAGGCGCTGACCGAGATGCCGCGCTCCTTCTCGATCTTCATCCAGTCGGACTGGGTCCGCCGGTTCTCGCCGCGCGCCCGCACGGCGCCGGCCGCGCGAATGGCTCCGCCGGCCAGCAGAATGTGCTCGGTCAGGGTGGTCTTGCCCGCGTCCGGGTGCGCGATGATGGCGAAGGTCCTGCGGCGCAGGGCCTCCTGTTCGAGAGGAAGTTTCGACATGTTCGTTCCGTTGGGCGGCGGGACGTAGCGCGGACAGGGTAGAAAGTCACCCGTCGCCGGGTATCAGTCTCCCGCGGCCTCCGGCTGCGCGATCTCTTCCGACGGGGCTTCGTCGACGTCCGGCCCCCCCCCGGTCGCTGTCGCGATGGCGGCGAGCATGGTTCGGGCGCGGACGCGGTCGGCGCCGGGGTGGGGCGCGTTGGCGACCGGATCGAGCATCGTCTTCGCCTCACTCCACAAGAGCCTGGCCATATAGGCCTCGGCCAGCCTCAGCCGATTTTCGTCGGCCTGGGGGGCGAGGGCGGTGGCGACCTCCAGCGTCGATACGTCGTTGGCGTTCGGATAGCCGGGCTGCCCGCGCCGCGTGTCGTTCAGGCCGAGATAGATGCGGAAGTCCAGCGGCTTGTGCTCCATGGCCTGACCCAGATAGGACATGGCGAGGCGTCGCCGGGACGGCGCGTTCGGGGAGTCCGGCTCCGCCCTGGCCTGGTCCATCAGGAGCGCGGCGGCGATGCGTAGCGCATCCGCGTCCGTGGACGTGGCCGACAAGAGCGGTTGCAGCGCCGCCAGGCCCGCCGCCGGGTCGCCCTTCAACCGATGCGCGCGAGCGGCGACCAGCATGGCCATGCGCTGGCCCGGGCGCCGCGCCGCCGCAGCGAGGGCGTCGGTGATCAGTTCAGCGCGATGTCGAGCTGCCTCGCGGGCCATCTCGGCCCTTCGCTCCTCCGAGCGCGGATCATCAGGGTCGTTGTCGGGCGGGACGACCAGGGGCGTGTCGTCCAGTCGAAGGTCATACCAGACCAGGGCGCCTTCATCCGCGGGGAGGGTCGAGATCGCGACCTCGGGCATCGGAATATCGATCTGGGGCGTAAAATAGGTGATGCGCCCCCGAAAGTAGCGGCGGAAGTCGTTCTGGAGTTCGATCGAGGTGCGCCCGGTCGCCGTCTCCATCGCCGCGACCGGGTCCGCTCCGCGTATCACCGCGTTAAGGTACTGGCTCAACATCCGCTGCCGTTCGGGCGCGCTCATCAGATAGTGGGTCAGCGCCCAGGACTGGGCGTAGTAGTCGAACATGCGGGCCCGCCCGGATCGACTGATCCGCCATTTCAGCACGTCGGCCAGGGGCGCCCATTCGTTGGTCCCCAGCTGCGTGAACAGCATCATCCGCCCGCGGTCTTCCCGTCCAACCTCGATCTTGTCGGGTTCCATGACGACGGTGGAATAGTATTCGGCGAAACCCTCCACGAACCAGGATGGATAGGCCTCGGCCGACATCTGGAACATGAAATGGTGCGCGTATTCGTGGAACAGGGTGCTCAGCGCCTCGGGGTTCGAGATGTTGGTCACCGTGTAGATTCGGCCCGAGTCGGCGGAGTAGAATCCGGCGATGCCCTCCGAGGCGCCGGGAAGGATGCGGCGCATGTCCCGCGCGCCGTCCGCCAGATAGATCTCCAGCTTCGGAATCTGGACGTCGCTCTGGATCGGATAATAGGTCCGAAGAAGAGCGTCGAAACGTTCGATCTTGGTGGCGTAGGTGCGCAGGGTGCGCTCGGACACGTCGCCGTAGAGAATGAAGTGCTCAGTCTCCGCCTTGCGCCACTCCGCGCGCGCGGGTCCTGCGGCGAACAGGCTCAGGCCTGCGACGATCATGACGATCATCTTCAGAAATGTCGGAATACGCATGGCCCCCCGGCTCCCCACCACATGGCCACAACCCTAAACGGCACATCCGGGCCTGTTCAAGCGTCGCCGTCAGGGTTGTTGGAGGCCGTCGCCTTCCGGCTCCTCATCCTCCGGCGCCCCGGCTTCCGCAGCCGCGTCCGCGTCCGGCGGCGCATCGACATCCAACGGTTCCAGCCCGGCTTTCTGGCGGGCTTCGGCCAGCAAGGTCCTTACGGACGCCAGACTGTCTCCGCCGTGCGGGTTGTTGGCCAAGGGGGCCAGAACATGGGCGGCTTCCAGATACCGCTCCTTGTACATGAGCAGTTGCGCCGCCTCGAAAGCCGTCGTCCCGACCTGGGGCGCCAGCCGCCAGGCGGACTCGGCGATGGTCACGTCATTGTCGGAGGGAAAGCCTGGCGCGCCGCGGCGATTGTCCAGCAGCGCCAGATAGATGCGGTAGTCGAGCGGATCAGCCTGATAGGCGGCCGCCAGATGGGTCCGGGCCTGTCGTGTAAGCGCCTGCCTCGCCGCATCATCCTCGGTCGCGTCGGCCTGTTCGCCCAGCACCACCCCCATCAGCCACTGCGCCTCGGCGTCCTCCGGCCAAGCGGCCAGCACCGGCTCAAGCGTCCGGCGGGCGCCGTCCAGGTCCTCAGTCTCGCGCTGGAGCTTGGCGAGAACCACAGCGGGCAGCCGGTCGCCCGGGTTCCGGGTCGCTGACGCCTGCGCCCGTGCCACCAAAGCGGGCCCGTCGTCGCCCAGTGGGCGCGCGGATCGCAGGTCGAGCCACACGACATCGCCGGTGCTGCGCGGGAGACTGGTGACGGTGACCTCGGCGCGAGGCAGCGCCTGCGGCAGCGTATAGACTGTGATGCCACGCGACAGATACGAGCGCATTTCCCGCCCGAGTTCGTCGGGCGTGCGGCCGATATGGGTGGCGAGGGCCTCGATGGGTTCCCCACCGCGCGCCACCGCGTCCAGGTAGGCCGACATCTGGGCCCGCCTCGCCGGGTCGCCGAGCATATAGTGCGTCAGGAGCCAGGCCTGGGCGTAATAGGCGGCGCCGCGCCGCGCGGAGTTGCCTGTGAGGCGCGAACGCAGCACGTCCTCCATCGGCACCCAGCCGTTGGTGTCCTGAAGGGAATAGAGTCGTCCGGGCCGGTACATGCCGTAGCGGACGCGGCTGATGCCCATTTCCGAAGGGGCGAAATATTCAGCGAACCCCTCCACGAACCAGCCCGGATAGGCGGCGTTCTGGTACTGGAACAGGTAGTGGTGGCCGTATTCGTGGAACAGCGTGTTGTCGCTTTCCTCATTTTCGGTGTCGACTACAGCGAAGATCCGGTCGTCGGTGCGGCTGTAGAAGCCCGACACGCCATCGCGGATCGACGGCCAGATCTGGCGCATGTCGGCCCGACCATCGGCCAGATAGATCCAGAGTTTCGGCGCAACGACGTCGTCCCGCTCCGGCGGCATGAACATCGCCAGCATCGTGTGGAATCGCTCGACCTTGCGGGCGTATTCGGTAATCGTGCCGCGGCCGGTGTCGCCGATGATCACGAAATGCTCGGTCTCGGCGCGCAGCCATTCCGCCCGCGCCGGAGCGGCCGTCAGCAGCGTCAGGGCCGCGAAGGCCAACCCGATGGTCTTCAGCATCGTCAGAATACGCATCGCCCAAACTCCCCGGCCCGGGTCGGACCCTAGGGGCTACGGGGGCGGGTGTCCAAGCGTGGCCTTCAGGCGGCCATGCGCATCCAGACCGCGCGGTCGGCGGCGAGGGCGTTCAGCTGGCCCTTGGCGGCGCGGGTCTTCAGCTGGCGCATGATGGCGGCCGGCAGGGCGCAGAACTGCGGCTCGACCAGGGTCGGATCACAGCCCGCGGCGGGGGCGGCGAACAGGGCGGCGTTCACTTCCGGCGAGCGGTCGTGGATCAGCCAGGCCAGACGGCGCGCGCGCTGCGGGTCGTTGATGTGCAGCAGGGGATCGTCGGAAAACAGTTCGCAACCGAGTTCGAGGACATAGTCCAGCTCCAGGTTCTCGAACCGGCGCGCGTCGCCGGGCGTGACCGGGCAGGCCTCGTCCAGATCGAACACCACGTCGTTGAGAAGAAAGAGCATCGACAACACCCACCATCGTTTCGGGCTCATCGCGGCCCGTTGAGGGTGACCATAGGCGCCTCCGCTTGAGGTTCCGTGTGCGAACGTCGTTAAGGATTTCGCACTGGGGGCGGGGGGTGGTCACAGGTGGTTAGGGGTGGTTGGTGATTGGTGGTTGGTGATGGGCCGCCAGTCGGGCGGGGCGCGATTGGCGCCGCCCTTCCGCCGCCAGCGATGCGATCAGCCACAAACCACCAATCACCCTCCGCCCCCCGCCACCTTCTCCGTTATAAAGTGCCGCCCCTCGCGGTCCTCGATCTCGACCACCCAGAGGTCGGGGTCGTAGCCGATCTGGCGCTGGACATAGGCATCCAGCTCGCCCTCGAACTCGCTCTCGACCGGCTGCATCCATAGCCGTTCGCCGTCGGGGCCGAACGCCTCGCTATAGAGTCGGGCGCGGCGGCTGGAGGTGTCGAAGGCCTTGACGATGACCGTCCCGGCGCGCGCGTCGCCCTTGCGCGCGACCGTGGCGAAGGCCCCGCCCAGCTCGGCGCGGCGGATCAGGGCGGAGACCCACAGGTCGCTCGACAGAAGCATTTCGATAACCCTGCTCGGAAACCGGACCGGAACGCGTGATGCTTAAGGTGCGGTCCCATGACGATAGGCCAGACCGCCTCGAAGACCAAAGCCGCCGTGGCCGCCGCCGTCGTGCTGGGCCTGCCGGCGACGGCGTGGGCGGGGCCGGCCGAGACCTATTATGAACGCGCCTTCGTGGTCGCCGCCGACGCCCGTTGCAACCTGTTCGCGCCGCAGATCGAGGCGGCCCTGACCGCGGCCACGGCCCAGGCCCGGGGCGCTGCGCTGCGCTCGGGGACCGGCGAGGCCG
>CALRJO020000102.1:0-6827 GCA_943367565.1 Brevundimonas vancanneytii | reverse complement strand
GGAGCGATCCGGCGGGCGCTTTGCCGTTTGCGGGGCGTCGAGTGACGGTCCGCCGCTTTGCGTTGGAGCCGCTCGACTCACACCTGCGGACGTTTCCGCCTCCCACCAGCCCGTCAGGCCCGGTGGACTCAACGCCGCCCCGGCTCTAGGTTCGTCGAACAATGATCCTTTGGAGCCTGAAAGCCATGCCTCGTTTGCACAGGCGCGGATTGATCGGCGGATTGGGCGTGGGCCTCGTCGGGTTCGCGGCCCCGGCGATCCTCAGGGCGCAGGAGCCGCCGCGCCCCTCGCCCGCCACGGCGTTCCAGGTCGAAGGCCCGTTCTATCCCTATGACGACATGCCCACCGACCAGGACGCAGACCTTGTCCGCGTCACAGGCGTGGACACGGAGGCGCTGGGCGAGGTGACCCATGTGACCGGCGTGGTGTGGAACCAGTTCGGCGAGCCGCGCGCCGGCGCCCTGGTCGAGATCTGGCAGTGCGACCATACCGGGCGATACATTCACAGGGATGACCCCAACACGGACAGAGCGCGCGACCCCGGCTTCCAGGGCTATGGCAAGGCCATCACCGACGCCCGGGGCGCCTTCCGTTTCCGTACGATCAAGCCGGTGGCCTATTCAGCGACCCTCGGCGGTGAGCAGATCTGGCGCGCGCCGCACATTCACGCCGCCGTTTCGACCCGGGGCGTTCGCCGCCTGACCACCCAGCTCTATGTCGCGGGCGCGCCGCAGAACGACGCCGACATCCTCTTGCGACAGACAACGCCGATGGAGCGGGAGGGCATCATCCGGCCCTATACCGCCGGGACCGGCGCCGAGGCGGGCGCCCTCACGGCGCACTACGATCTGATCGTGGCCGTCTGACAGCAAAACGCCCGCCGGATCACTCCGGCGGGCGTTCTGATTTCAGCGCCGTGAACCCGAGGGGATCAGGCGGCGGCGCTGACCGGTACTGGGGCCGAGCTTTCCGACGGGTCGCGCAGCACATAGCCGCGGCCCCAGACGGTCTCGATATAGTGTTTGCCGCCGGCGGCCGTGGCCAGCTTCTTGCGCAGCTTGCAGATGAAGACGTCGATGATCTTCAGCTCGGGCTCGTCCATGCCGCCGTACAGGTGGTTGAGGAACATTTCCTTGGTCAGGGTGGTGCCCTTGCGGAGCGAGAGCAGCTCCAGCATCTGGTATTCCTTGCCCGTCAGATGGACGCGGTGACCGTTCACCTCGACCGTCTTGCCGTCCAGGTTCACGGCGATCTCGCCGGTGTGGATGATGGCCTGGGCGTGCCCCTTGGAGCGGCGGACCACGGCGTGGGTGCGCGCGATCAGCTCGTCCTTGTGGAAGGGCTTGGTCATATAGTCGTCGGCGCCGCCGCCGAAGGTCTTGACCTTGGTCTCGATCTCCGACGAACCCGACAGGATCATCACCGGCGTATTGACCTTGCCGACGCGCAGCTGGCGCAACACCTCGAGCCCGTTCATGTCGGGCAGGTTCAGGTCGAGCAGGATCAGGTCGTAGTCATAGATCTTGCCGAGATCGATGCCCTCTTCACCCAGGTCCGTCGTGTAGACATTGAACCCTTCCGACTTGAGCATCAGTTCGATGCTCTGCGCCGTCGCGTGATCATCTTCGATAAGCAGGACGCGCATTCATGCCCCTCCAGGCAAAGCTTGACGGTACGAACCGTCATCGGAGAACGGGTAACCTTGTTCGGGAGTTAACCGAGTAAAAACTTAAGAAAGGTTAACACCACTCCATTGAGACGAATCGTAGGCTGATTTGCGAATCGGCGTCGAGAGTCCCGAGTCAAGCGAGCGGGATTTTTTCGCGCCGGATGATCAAAGACCGGGCCTGCGTCCGCTTTCGACGTGACTCTAGGATTATATTCCTGACATCGGCGCCGGCGATGCTCAATGACCGGCGCCATCACGGGATGACGGGAGTTTGCGGATGGAAGAGACCTGGCGCGCGCCGGTGACGGACGAAGACCGGATCCGGGCGGGGCTGGCGCTCCAGCTGGTCGCGGCGGCGACCGGGATCACGGTCGATCGGATGACGGCGTCCGCTCGCCTGAAGGGGCGAGTGTGCCGGGCCCGCTGGCTGGCGCTGTACACGGCCTATGTCACCTTCGGCTGGCCGCTCGACCGCGTGGCGCACGCCTTCGGCCTGAACCGGGCGACGGCGGCGGCCGCCTGCCGCTGGGCCGAGGACGGGCGCGACCACCCGGCGGTGGACGCCCTGCTGGAGCGGCTGGAACTCTGCGTGACCCAGCTGCTCGAAGCCCCCGCCTGCGAACTGCCCGCATGACCGCCGCGGCGACGCAGGCGGGCGCCGTGGCCCGCGCGCGGCGGCTGCTGGCCCGGCGGGGCGGCTGGATCGAGGCCTTGCCGGAGGGTTACGGCGTCCGTCCAGGCGGGGACCGGCGCAGCCGTATCGTCCTGGTTCTGGGCGAGGCGGGCTTTCTCCAGCTGGTCGAGACGCCAGGCCTGAGGCGGCGTCCCGGCGGCGGATGGGTCGCGCGAACCGCCCCTCCAGACCGTTCGGACATCCCCGAACCCGGGCGGCCCGGCATGATCGAGGGCTCCCGCGCCGTCATGGAGCCCGACGGCCGGGCCGTCCCCCGTCGCGCCAATCTCGGGCAGTCGGCCGTGGCCTGGCTGGCGCGGCGCAGGGACGCGACCGGACGGCCCTGGCTGGAGCCCGCCCAGGTCGCGGCCGCCGCCCGCCTGGGCCTCGACGCCGAAATGGCCGCGCGGGGGCCGTCGCTGACCCTGCGCTGGGACGCCCTGCCCCGCGCCGGCGGCGGGTCCGCCGTTCGGGCCGAACCGGGTGATCCCGCCATGGCCGCCGCGCGTCGGGTCGAGGCCGCGCTCGCGGTCTGCGGGAACGCGCGGCCCATGATCGAGGCGATCTGCATCCGCGCCACGGCGTTGCAGGCGGCCGAACGCGGCCTGGGTCTGCGCCGCCGCGAAGGCAAGCTGTTGCTGCAAAAGGGCCTGGCCGCCCTGGCGGTCCACTACCGCCTCGGCTGATGCGCCGGGCGAGCGACGGAAGCCGCGCGGTCCCACGTTACAGGCTCGTAACTTTCTCCCGTCGGGATTCAGCCGTAGGATGAAGTTGAAAGCGCGCCCCCTCGGGGCGCGCTATCGCGTTGAGGCGACGACGGGCTCCCGAAAAGCCGTCGAATTCGGGGATGACGTTGAAGTCAGTAATCTTTTCCAGTCTGGTCGTCGGCCTGTTGACCGTCGCCGCCCCGCTCGCGGCCCAGGAGGCCGTGCCCGCCGGACTGCTCACCGAGGTGTGTCTGCCCTACGCCAACCGCGCCCAGACCTTCGAGCGGTCGATCCGCGCCGCCCGCGAACTCCAGTTCCGTCGCCCCGTGGCCGATACCGCGCCGCTGGACGAATGGGCCTCCGAGATCACCATGGTGTCCAACGACGGCGTGTGGCGCGTCCGGATTGAGGAGGGCACCGTCGAACGGGACGACCGGACGGCCTATGAGGCCAGCTGCACCATCTCATCCAGCCGGGCCAGCGCGCGCGAACTCGCCGATCTCGGCCGCCGCGCCTTCCGCAATCGCGCCTACTGGACCACGCCGGCGGACAACCCCTGGCGTTGGGATCGCCGCAGCACCCATCCCGACGAATACGGCCTGGCGGTCGAGGTGTCGGAACAGCCGGGCGAGCGTCCGGCCATGACGGTCCGCGGCTCCTACTACTGAAGCCCGGCGATCAGGCCGCCGCGGCGGCCGCGTCCCTGATCCGGCCCACCATGGCGTTCAGGCCGTTGGCGCGTTGTCGGGTGAGGGCGGACGGCAGGCCCAGGCGATCGAGGGCGGCGCGCGCGTCGAAGCCGAGGATCTCGGCCGGCGTCCGGCCCGAATACAGCCGCAGCAGCAGGGCGATATTGCCCTTGGACAGGGCGCTGTCGCTGTCGGCGGCGAACACCAGCCGGTCACCCTCGCGCCGCACCGAGAGCCAGACCTGGGCGGCGCAGCCCGGCACCTTGTGCGCCTCGGTTCGATCCTCGTCCGGCAGGGGCGCCAGACCCTTGCCCAGTTCGATGACGTATTCGATCCGGCCTTCCCAGTCGCCGAGCAGGTCGAATTCCTCGATCAGTTCGGCCAGGACGTCGTCGATGGCGAGGGCGGCGGTCATGGGCGCTGGATAGGCCGGACCGGCGTTAACGACAACCGCCCGTCCTTTCCCCTGAAAACCGCCCGCAAGGCCTTGGCGCCAGTCGCCTGGAACGCGTGCGGGCTTTGGACGACTCACCCGGACGGCTAGGCTGGAAAGGCCGGCGGCGTCCTGTCCGGCCCTCTCAACTCCGCCCTTGATCCAGCCCGCCCGCCCTGACCCGAAGCCCCTGACCGACGCTCCGGCGAGCGATCGTCCGTCGCTGGCCGCCTGGCATGCGGGCTGGGCGGTGGCGGCGGCCCTGCTGGCGCTGGGGGGGCGGTGGATCGGCGGTATCGACGGTCCGCTGTTCTACGGCGTCCTGGCCATGGTCGTGCCGGGCCTGAGCGGTCTGGGTCTCCTGCGGCGCGACGGCCCGGACGAGCGGATGGCCCTGCTCGCCATCTGGGGTCTGGCGGCCCTGCTGGCGGCGGCCCTGTCCGGGGGCCTGACCGGACCCCTGAGCGGCTTTGTCTTCCTTCCGCTGGCGGCCGGGATCGCCCTCGGCGGTCCCCGTCCCGTACAGGCCGGCGCCTTCGCGGTCGGCGTGGCGGCCCTGGCGGGCATGCTTTCGGCCTGGGTCAATCCGGGGCCCCATCTTCCCACCCTGGCGGCCATTTCGGCCCTGCTGACCGCCGCCGCCGCGGCTCTCGCGGTACGACTGTCATGGCGGCAGCGGGAATCGAGCCTGACGGCGGCGGTGGCCAGGACGGCCCGGGTCGAAACCCTGCTGGCCGCCCAGCCCGGACTGACCCTGGTGCTGGAGCCCTCGGGCCGGGTTCTGGCCGCCTACGGCGCCCCGCCGGCAGCCCTGCCGGTCGATCCGCTGTTCGAGACCGGGTTGGTGGCCGCCGTGCACGCCCCGGACCGGCCCCGGCTGCTCGACGCCTTCGAACGCGCCATGACGGGACAGGACGGCGCGGCCCTGTTCGCGCCCCGAGTGGCGCTGGACCGCCGGGTGCAGCTGATCGTGCGGCGCCTCGACGACCCCTCCGGCCCCCGCCTGATCGCCCAGGTCTTCGACGCCACGGCCCAGTACGCCCGCGAACTGGGCCTCGAGATCGCCCGCGCCGAGGCCGAGACGCGCGAGGCCGGCAAGACCCGCTTCCTGGCCAATATGAGCCACGAGCTGCGCACGCCGCTGAACGCCGTGCTCGGCTTCTCGGACATCATGCGCCAGCGCATCTTCGGCCCCCTGCCCGACCGCTACGGCGACTACGCCGAGAACATCCACCAGGCCGGCGGCCATCTGCTGGACCTGATCAATGACGTGCTCGACGTCACCAAGATCGAGGCCGAGCGCTACGCCCTGACGCTGGAGCGGTTCGACGCCCGCGAGGTCGTGTCGGCGGCCATGGCCCTGGTGCGCGTCAACGCCGACGACAAGGGCGTCAGCCTGTCCAGCGTCCTGCCCGGCGACCCGGTCGAGGTCTCGGCCGACAAACGCGCCCTCAAGCAGATCGCCCTGAACCTGTTGTCCAATGCGGTGAAATTCACCCCCCGTGGCGGGTCGATCACCGTCACGGTCGAGGCCGTCGGCCCCTATCTGGAGGTCGTCGTCGCCGACACCGGCGTCGGCATCGCGCCCGAGGACGTGCGCCGTCTTGGACGGCCGTTCGAACAGGCCGGCGAGATGGAACAGCGCCGGCAGGGCACCGGCCTTGGCCTGTCGCTGGTCCGCGCCTTCGCCGAACTGCACGGCGGCCGGATGAGCATCGACTCGACCCTGGGCGAGGGCACGGCCGTGACGGTGCGCCTGCCCGTCGCCCTGATCGCCCGCGCCCCGGCGCCGGAGGGCGGGGCCGAGATCATCCAGCTGCCGTTGAAGGGCGGGGGCTGATCGGCATGCGCGGCGCCTCGGTCCTGTTCGGTCTGGCGGGCGCAGCGATATTGGCGGGCATCGCCACGCCGCTTCACGATCAGCCTGTACCGACGCCCGATCCCGAGGACGTGCGCCGGCTCGAGGCAAAACTGAGCTTGAGAATCTCGGAGGGGATTGAGGGATCCGGATATCCCCCGGGTATGGCACAGCCGCCGCCCGACAGGGCCAGAATGCTGGACCAGTACGTAAGGCACTATGTCTTCGTTACCCTGCGAACGGAAGACGACCTGCCCTTCACAACAATCGACACGCCGCGCCCTGCTGAGGCTGCCAACTTCAGCGGGCGACGGATCGCCGGCGTGCTTGTGCTTGAAAGTGTCCTGGAGCAGCCGGCCGGCGTGGTGCTGACCCATCGCCGCGATATGCTGCCCGAAGTCTATCATCAGGGGTGCGCTGTCTTGAACGTCGTCTACGACCCGGCCACCGACCGGCTCGTATCGGCTTGGTGCAACGTCCCCTAAAGCATTCCCATCGCCAGGAACGCCCGCCCGGCGGCGAAGTCCCCCGCCTCGAATTTCGCCGTCGCCACGCTGCCGTCGCGGAAATGGAACTCGACGGCGAAGGTCTCGCGCGGGTCCAGACGCTCCAGGGCGGCGGCCGTCGCGTCCGGGAAACGCCAGGCCTCGCCGGCGCGTCGGCCCTCGGCCAGCAGGGTCTGATCGGCCGGACCGACCCCCGTGGCCCACAGGCTGGCCCGGGCCGAGACCGGGGCGAGACCGTCGCCGGCCAGCCAGGGACGCGAAACCCGGACCGGATCGCGCAGCACGACGCGCG
>CALRJO020000101.1:0-7230 GCA_943367565.1 Brevundimonas vancanneytii | reverse complement strand
ATGGCGGCCCCGCCCGCCCCGCCGGCCCCGCCCGTGCCTCCGGCTCCGCCTGCCCGTGCGCCCCGTGCTCCCGGCTGGGTCCAGAACAGCCGGCCGCTGACGGAACAGGAGCGTCAGGCCGTGGCCGAGGCCCGTCAGGCCGCTGTTGAGGCGCGAATCCACGCGAGAGAAGCCCGCCGGGAGGCAGTTCAGGCGCGGGCGCAGGCCCGCGCCCAGGTCGCCGCCGCCCCTGAAGCCCGCGCACATGCGAGGGCCGCGATGGCAGAAGCCGCCGAGGCGCGCGCCCAGGCCGGGGTCGCTCGCGCCCATGCGGCTCGTGAGATGGCCAATGCCCGGGTGAACATGGGCCGGGGCGCCGATCAGATGGTCGCCGGGGCCGAACAGATGCGCGAGGAGTCGGCGCGCCTGCGGGACCCGGCCTATCGCGCGACGCAGATCGAGCGGGCGCGGGAACGCGGGCAGACAGTCACGGACGCGGAACTGCAGGCCCTGTCGCCGCGTCTGGCGACCCGGGCCGATGAGCTGGAGCGCCGGGCCGTCGAGCTGCGCGAACGCGCCGCTCGCCAGCCGTCCTGACCTGACAATGGGCCCGCCCGCTCCGGTTCGGCCGGAGCGGGCGGGTCGTCAGCTCCTTTGGGCGTCCCACCAGCGCACGGCGTCCGCGTCGCGGGCGCTGAGCTCGGGATAGGCGGGGTCGGAGCCGACGTCCGGCACGCGTCGCCATGAGCGGGCGCATTTGGGGTGGTCCGTAATGGGCTGGACTACCGCAGCGACGTTGATGACTTCCGACATCTGGAAGGCATCGGCCGGCGGCGAGCCCTGAACGAGCTGGACCTGGCTGACGCGGAAAATGTCAGCGATCTCCTGTTGGTCGAAGCCCTCGAAGGCGAAAGCGATCTGCTCGTCCGTTACATAGACGGTGAGAGCGGCGTCCAAACCGGTGCCAATCCGCTTTTCACGACGATCGATCTCAAGGGCGCCGTTGGTAACCAGAAGGACGCGTTCGATTGCCTTCCAACGGGTCTTCTCGACGGTATCCTGCCACGCCCCCGGCGTCTCCGGGATCACCCGGGCGCAGTTGAAGCCGCCTTCGGGATACCGCGTGCCCCAGGCCTCTTCCATGGTGAAGGGCGTCAGCGGGGCGAGCCAGGCGGTCAGGCGCATGAAGACCTCATGCATCACCGTGCGGGCCGCGCGGCGGCGGATCGCGTCGGGGCGGTCGCAGTAGAGGCTGTCCTTGCGGATGTCGAAATAGAGGGCCGACAGGTCGTTGGAGCAGTACTCCAGCACCGGGCGGACGACGTCCTGGAAGCGGTACTCGGCATAGGCCTTGCGGACGTCGCGATCGAGCTCCCACAGCCGGTGCAGGATGAACCGTTCCAGCGGCGGCATCTGGTCGAGCGGCAGACGTTCGGCCTCGTCGAAGCCGACCAGGGCGCCGAGCAGGTAGCGGACGGTGTTGCGCAGCTTGCGATAGGCGTCGACCGTGGTCTGCAGGATCTGTTTCCCGATCCGCTGGTCCTCGGCGTAGTCCACCAGGGCGACCCAGAGGCGCAGGATGTCGGCGCCGGACTCCTTGATGATGGTCGCGGGGTCGGTCGTGTTCCCCTTCGACTTGGACATCTTCTCCCCGTTCTCGTCCTGGGTGAAGCCGTGGGTCAGGACGGCGTCATAGGGAGCGCGGCCGCGGGTGCCGCAGCCTTCCAGCAGGTTGGACTGGAACCAGCCGCGATGCTGGTCCGAGCCTTCGAGATAGAGGTCGGCGGGCCAGTGCGACGGGCGGTCGCCGGCATATCCATGGGCCGGATCGCGCGCCTCGAGCGTGAAGGCGTGGGTGCAGCCGGAGTCGAACCAGACGTCGAGGATGTCCTCGATCTTTTCATAGCGGGTCGGGTCATGGGCGCCGAGGAAGTCGGCGTCGGGGCGGGTGAACCAGGCGTCGGCGCCGCCCTCGGCCACGGCCGCGACGATGCGGGCGTCGACGGCGGGGTCGTGCAGCGGCTGGCCGGTCTGTTTGTCGACGAACATGGCCAGGGGCGTGCCCCAGGCGCGCTGGCGGCTGATCAGCCAGTCGGGCCGGCCCTCGACCATGGACCGGATACGGTTGCGCCCGGCCTCGGGATGGAAGTCGGTCTTGTCGATCGCGTCCAGCGCCCGTTCGCGCAGGGTGCCGTCGTCCTTGAGCGGCGCATCCATGCGGATGAACCACTGCGGCGTGTTGCGAAAGATGATCGGGGCCTTGGAACGCCAGCTGTGCGGATAGGAATGCTCCATCCGGCCGCGGGCCAGCAGGGCGCCGGCCTCGATCAACTTCTCGATCACCGCCGGATTGGCCGGGCCGAATTTGCCGGTCTTCTTGCCCTCGGTCTCCAGCACCTTGAGGCCGGCGAACAGGGGGACGTGGTCGTAGTAGGCGCCGTCGGGATCGACGGTATCGGGCACCTCGTGATGGCCGTGGGCCTTCCACACCTCGAAATCGTCGGCGCCGTGGCCGGGGGCGGTGTGGACGAAGCCCGTGCCCGCGTCGTCGGTGACGTGGTCGCCGGCCAGCAGGGGCACGGAGAAGCCATAGCCCGGCGACAGCTCGGCCAGCGGGTGGGCGCATTCCAGACCCGAGGGGTTGAGGTCGTCGACACGGGTCCACGTGGCGATTTTCGCGGCGCGGAAGACGTCTTCGGCCAGTTTGTCGGCGACGATCAGCCGGTCGCCCGGCCTGGCCCAGGGCTCGAACTCCAGCCCGGTCTCCATGGCGGTGACCTCATAGAGGCCATAGGCGATCTCGGGGCCGTAGCTGATGGCGCGGTTGGCCGGGATGGTCCAGGGCGTGGTGGTCCAGATGACCACCGATGGCGTGGTGTGGCGGAAGGCCAGCAGGTCGTCGGGATGGCCGTCGGTCGCGCCCGTGACCGGGAATTTGACCCAGACCGTCGGGCTGGTGTGGTCGTGGTACTCGATCTCGGCGTCGGCCAGGGCGGTGCGCTCGACCGGCGACCACATGACCGGTTTGGAGCCGCGGTAGAGCTGGCCCGAGTTCTTGAACTTGTGGAATTCCGAGACGATCGCCGCCTCGGTCGTGAAGTCCATGGTGGCGTAGCGATTGTCCCAGTCGCCGATGACGCCCAGCCGTTTGAACTGCTCGCGCTGCACGTCGATCCAGCCGGCGGCGTATTCGCGGCAGGCCTGGCGGAATTCGGCCTTGGAGACCTCATCCTTGCGACGCCCCTTGGCGCGGTATTGCTCCTCGATCTTCCACTCGATCGGCAGGCCGTGGCAGTCCCAGCCGGGGACGTAATCGACGTCATGGCCGAGCAGGAAGCGGCTGCGGACGACGAAGTCCTTGAGCGTCTTGTTCAGGGCGTGGCCGATGTGGATGTCGCCATTGGCGTAGGGCGGACCGTCATGGAGGACGTAGAGGGGCGCGCCCTCGGCCTGACGCTGTTTGCGCAAGGCCGCATAGAGGTCGCCCCAGGCCTCGATGATCGCCGGTTCCTTCTGCGGCAGGCCGCCGCGCATGGGGAAGGACGTCTCGGGCAGGAAGACGGTCTCGCGATAGTCGCGGCCAGCAGGGGTGTCGGAGGCGTCGGCCATGAAGTCTCGTTTCGTCGTTGGGTGATCGTTCGCGTCAGTCTCGATAGTCCCGGCGTGCACGGGGCCGGAGCCCTGCGGCGCTACGCCGGGCGGCTAATCGAAATCGGGCGAAACACGCGGACGGTCATGGTGCGACGGGTCTAGCAGACGGGGAGGGGCGGACGCCACCCCGCGCCGTCAGGATCGGTGGGTTGGCGTGGGGGGTGACTGAGGCTTGCCAGCGACGGGACGGGCCGGGATAGTCGGGCCAGACCGGAGGTTCCCATGCGCCTGTCCCTGATCGCCGTCGCCGGCCTCGCCGCGCTTGCCGCCTGTTCCCCGCCCGAGGGCGAGGCGACCGAACCGGCCGATGCGCCCGCCGCCCAGCCGCCGGGACGTCCCGCCATCTATGAGGCGGCGCGGGTCGGGCCGGAGGCATTCGTGCGGGCCCTTTACGCCGTCCACGCCACGCCGGGGGCCGGCATGGGCGAGCCGCTGGCACCGGGGCAGGACCCGATCTACGACCGGATGTTGAACGCCATGATCGGCGCGGATTTCGCCAAGGCGGCGGGGGAGGTCCCGACGCTCAACTACGATCCGATCTGCGACTGTCAGGACAGCGAAGGCTTCACGCTCGATTCCGTGACGGTGACGCAGTCGGGACCGCAGGCGGCCGAGGCGGCGGTGGTGTTCACCAACGCGGGCGAGACGAAGCGGCAGACGCTGAAGCTGGTGAAGGAGGGGCCGATGTGGAGGGTCTCCGACGTGCTGGTTCCGGGGCGGCCGCCACTGACCGAGCAGTTGATGGCGGAGATCAGCTGAGCGCCGCACGGGCCGCCTCCGCGTCCCTGTCGATCTGGATCTTGAGGGCCTCGAGGCCATCGAAGGCCATTTCGCCGCGCAGGAAGGCGATCAGTCCGGTTTCGACGGTCTGGCCGTAGAGATCCTCATTGAAGTCGAACAGCCAGACCTCGAGCAGGGGCTGGTCGATCTCGAACATGGGGCGGACGCCGAGATTGGCGACGCCGTCGATGACGCGGCCGTCCGGCAGGCGGGTGCGGGTCGCGTAGACGCCATAGGCCGGGCGCATGTAGTCGCCCATCGGCACATTGGCGGTCGGGACGCCGATGGTGCGGCCGCGCTTGTCGCCGTGGATCACCTGACCCTCGATGGCGAAGGGACGGCCGAGGATGGCGGCGGCGCGGGGCATGTCGCCGGCCTTGAGCGCCTCGCGGACGCCGGAGGAGGACAGTTTCAGCCCGTCGGGGTCGTCGATGCGGTCGACGACGGTCACGCTGAAACCCAGCGTTTCGCCGTGGCGGCGCAGGCCCTCGGGCGAGCCGGTGCGGCCCTTGCCATAGGTGAAGTCGAAGCCGACGGCGGCGTGTCGGATGCCGAGGCCGCCCGCCAGGACTTCGCGGGCGAAGGTCTCGTCGGTCATGGCGGCCATGGCGGCGTCGAAGGGGAGGAGATAGAGGCGGTCGACGCCCAACGGGGCCATGGCGCGGGCCATCTGGGCGCTGGTCATCAGGCGGAAGGGGGCGGCGTCGGGCTGGAACCAGCGGCGGGGGTGGGGGTCGAAACTGACGACGGCCAGCGGGGCGGCGAGGCGGTCGGCGGCGGCGCGGGCCTGGGCGATGACCGCCTGATGGCCCCGATGGACGCCGTCGAATGCGCCGATGGCCACGGCCGCGCCGCGAAGCCGGTCGGGCAGGTCGCGCCAGTCGGTGACGATCACGGCGAGGTCAGCCCTTCGCGGGGCGCCGGCGGCGGGGGACGCGGACGAGCGCGACGCCATCCATGACCCGCTTGCCGTCGACGAAGCCCTCGCAGTCCAGCTCGACGCGGGCGCTTTCCGGATCGACGGACTTGACGCTGACGCGGACCAGGACGGTCTCGCCGATCCGCACCGGCTGGTGGAAGCCGAGGGTCTGGGACAGGTAGATGGCCCCGGCGCCGGGCAGAATGGTGCCGACCACGGCCGAGCCGAAGGAGGCCGTCAGCAGGCCGTGGGCGATGCGACCGCGATAGGCGGTCTTCGCGGCGAAGGCCTCGTCCATATGGACCGGGTTGAAGTCGTCAGAGGCGTCCGCGAACTGCTGGATGCGCTGTTCGGTGACGAGGATGTGGGTCTCCGCCGTCATGCCGGGGTGGAGTTCCTCGAGGATGTAGCCGCCGGAAGGGTGTTTCGTCACAATCTCTGTCATGGCCCGGCCTTAGCGTGAATCGAGGGCGCTCACCACGCCAGATCGAGCGCGGCGTAGCGGGCGTATGTCGTCTCGGCCCTGAGCAGGTCGGCGGCGCGGGCCGGGTCGAGGCGGCCATCGGGACCGCGGGCGGCGTCGCCATGGATGCCCTGGGCGATGAACAGGCAGTCGAGGGCCTGACGATTGGCGCCCAGGACGTCGGTGACCACGCCGTCGCCGATGCACAGGACGCGCGAGCGATCGACCGGGCGGCCGAGCAGCCGCTCGCCCTCGTGCAGGGCCAGGCCGTAGATCGGGTCGAAGGGCTTGCCGGCCATGGTGACCCGGCCGCCGAGGCTTTCGTAGAGGTCGGCCAGGGCGCCCCCGCACCAGATCAATTTGTCGCCGCGCTGGACCACCCGATCGGGATTGGCGCAGATCAGTTCGAGGCCGCGTCCGACGCCGGCGACGAGGCGGTCGCGGTAGTCCTCGGGCGTTTCGGTCTCGTCATCGATCATGCCGGTGACGGAGATGAAGGCGGCGTCGGCGGCGCCCTCCGCCAGGTCCAGACCGAGGCCGTCATAGAGCGGCCAGTCGCGGTCGGGACCGATGATCCACGCCGGGCCGGGCGTGCGTTTGCCCAGTTCCACGCGGGTGGCGTCGCCCGAGGTGACGACGGCGCCCCATGCGTCCCGCGGCACGCCCAGCGCGTCCATCTGGGCGATCATGCCCGGAGCCGGGCGCGGCGAGTTGGAGATCAGCACGACCTGCCCGTGGCCGCGATTGAAGCGGGCCAGGGCATCGCAGGCTTCGGGCCAGCTTTCGCGGCCGTTGTGGATCACGCCCCAGACGTCGCAGAGCAGGATGTCGTAGTCGGCGGCGATGTCGGACAGGCCGGCGAGGGCGTGGGGGAGGGTCATTCGGGGCTGATAGCGGTTTCGGGGAAGGGGGTGAAGGGCGGTGGCTGGTGGCTGGTGATTGGTGATTGGGCCGAGGATGCGGTTTGCGTCGCTCTTCGGCCATCAGGGCGGCAGCAGCCACCAGCCACCAATCACCCAAGACTCTTCGCCGCCTGTTTCCAGGCGGGTTGGGGAGGGCGCGGAGCGGCCGGGCCTCGCCCGGTGCGTATGTGTTTTACCGTTTCGACGAAGCAGACCGCCCCGCGCAGCCGTTTTCCACGCGCCCTCCGGCTGGCGGCCCTTGCTTCGGGCCTTACCGGATTCACCGCCGCGGACATTGCTGCCCGGGACGCGCGGCGGACATGGCGGCAGGCGCCAGCGGTCCGCACAAGAGGCGCGCGGCGAGCAGGCGGACGCCATCCATCGACGTCCGCAAGGTCCCCCGGACTCTCCTTCGCCCGGGCTTCTTCGCTCGACCACAGCCCGCCGACATCGAGGCGCTGGATCCGACGCCCTCCCCACCGACGGGATGGGCAGGAGTCTGACACGGGTCCCAGCCATGATGGCTGATGACGCTG
>CALRJO020000100.1:0-7778 GCA_943367565.1 Brevundimonas vancanneytii | reverse complement strand
GCCCGCGAGCCCGCTCGCGCCCCCGCGGGCCGCTGGTCGGTGCAGGTCGGCGCCTTCCGCGACGAGCGGGTGGCCCGCGACTGGCTGACCGAGGTCAACCGCCGCTTCCGGGCCCAGTTCACCGCCGCCGAACGAACCGTGCAAAACGCCGAAGGCTGGTACCGCTCGCGCTTCACCGGCATGACCGAACAGGGCGCCCGGTCGGCCTGCGCCGCCCTGGCCGAGCGCCGGGTGACATGCATGGTGGTGCGGCCGGAGTAGCCACGCCTCTCGGCGAGGGCCGCTGGACGGGTCTGGACCCCGCCAACGGCGGCAAGCGGAGCGTCACCTTCGTGGTTTCCGCCGTCTTCATCTCGCTGCTCTGATGGCAGGCGACCGCCCTGCTGCTGCTCCGCTCGGGTCCGCTCGGGTCCGCTCGGAAGGGGTGTCGTGAAGCCTCGGGTGACTTCAATCCTGACAGTTTATGGTCGCGCCTTCGACATAATGCGCGTCAAGGTTCGAGGCCGGACGGGTGGGGAATCAAGACAGATGGTCGGAAAACGCGGATGCTGGCGACTGCTCGGCGCGTCTATCCTCGTACTTGGGGCGCCGGTCGCCGGCGGGGCGGCGGCCCAGACGCCAACCCCCGCTCCCGCCGACCCCAACATCACGCCCTACGCTCCTTCGTATTTCACCGACTACCGCCCGGTCACCGCGCTGGACATGATCGGCCGCGTTCCCGGATTCCAGTTCGACGGCGGCACGTCGGCGCGGGGGTTCGCCGGCACCGCCGGCAATGTCCTGATCGACGGCGAGCGTCCGCCGACCCGCAGCGACGCCCTGTCCACCGTACTGTCGCGCATACCGGCCTCCCAGGTGCTGCGGATCGACATCGTGCGCGCCGGGACAGGCGGCATCGACATGCAGGGCAAGGCGGTGGTCGCCAATGTGATCCGACGGCCGGAAGGGGGCGTCACCGGCGCCGTCTCCGCCAACGCTTCGGCGTCTGGCCGGGGCCGTCTGTCGTCCGGCTTCTCCGTCCAGGCCCAACGCCAGCGCGACGGTCGTTCGCTGGACGGCGCCCTGCAACTGAACACAGGCGAGAGCCAGGGCGAGGGCAGCCGCGTCCGCGTCGCCCCGGACGGTCAGGTGCTTCTGCGAGCCGGAAGCCGGAATGAGAACGAACACCAATCGGCCCAGGCCACCACCGTCTACGAAGGCCCGCTGGGGGGCGGACGTATCCGGGCGAACGCCCTCGTCGCCTTCAATACCGGCGTCTTCGAGGGGCTCGACACCCTGACCGTTCCCGTGGGCGAGGAACGCTCGACGGGCGAAAACGACAACCTCAAGGGCGAGGCGGGCCTGCGCTGGAACCGCAGCCTTCCTCGCGGCATGACGCTTGAACTGATCGGCTTCCAGCAGCTTGCGCGCTCCAACGGCGATTTCACCTACAACACACCGTTCTTCACCTCTGACACCCTGTCGGAAACGAGGTCGGGCGAAAGCATCGTCAGCGCCGCCGTCAAATTCGCCCCCAGGGGCGGATGGAGTTTCGAAACCGGTTCGGAGGTCGCCCTGAACTGGGTCGAGAGCAGTTCCGCGTTCGGCTTCAACAACTCGCCGTTGCTGTTGCCGGGCGACGACACGCGGGTGGAAGAACTGCGCAGCGAGACCTTCGCCACCGGGGTCTGGACGCCGCGGTCCAACCTGAGCGTGGAGACCACCCTTCGCTATGAAGTCTCGCGCATCACCGCCACCGGCAGCGCCGGCGAAGCCGAGACACAGCTCAGCTTCCTGAAGCCCCGGCTGAACGTGGCCTGGACCCCGGCTCCCGGCCATCAGGCCAATTTCAAGCTCGAACGCAACGCCGACCAGTTGTCATTCGGCGCCTTCACCGCTTCCGCCTCGTTCAACACCGGCATCTTCGGTCGCGGCAACCCCGACCTGCGTCCGGCCCAGGTATGGCTGGCCCAGGCACGGTACGAACGGATTTATGACCGGCAGGGGTCGTTCGTGGCTGAATTGACCCATGAGTGGATCGATGACGTCCTTGGACAGGTCATTGTTCTGGAAACGCCCCCCGGGGCGCCCGGTCCCATCGCCTTCAACATCACCCGTAACGTCGGCGACGCCGTCCGCGATACTCTGAAGCTGAGCAACCGGTTGCCACTGGACCGGTACGGCCTGACCGGCGGCATACTGTCCACAAGCCTCCAGTGGCGCCGCTCACAGACCGAAGACCCGGTCACCTTCGTCGACCGCCGCCTGTCGGGCGAACAGCCGTTCAGCTGGAACCTCGGCCTGAGCCAGAATCTGGTCGCTCAGCGCATCAGCTGGAACGTCAACGTCTCCAGCGGCATCGAACAGGAATCCTTCGCTCCACGCACACTGTCCAGCTTCCGCGCCGGACCCAGCTTCCACGCTGGATTGACCTATCGTCCCGACGCGACGCTCAGCATTTCCGGCAGCCTGTTCGTCAGCGACGGTTTCGAGAGTGATTTCACGCTGTTCAGCGCTCCACGGCCCACCGGCGCCGTTGCCTATGATGAACGAAGCACGTCTTCCGGCCAGGTTCAGGCCACCATCTCCGTGCGGCGGGCGTTCTGAGTTCCAACACCGGTTGCCCCCGGGGCCCTTTTCCCCTATACGCGCCGCCTTTCCAGGGCTTCGGTCCCGGTCGCGGAACTCCAAAGGGTTCGGGAAGTCATCCCGGCCGCCGCATCGGGATCCATCGTGGGAGAGGACTTACCCGGTCCCCTCGCGCCGACGCCCTACAAGGGAGACTACCGAATGGCTCTTTACGAGCACACGGTCATGTCGCGCCAGGATATCAGCGCGCAACAGGCCGAAGCGCTGAACGACACCATCAAGGGTTTGATCGAAGCCGGCGGCGGCACCGTCGCCAAGATCGAATACTGGGGTCTGCGCAACCTGACCTATCGGGTCAAGAAGAACCGCAAGGCGCATTATTCGCTGCTCGCCGTCGACTGCCCGCCCGCCGCCATGGCCGAGGTCGAGCGTCAACTGTCGCTCAACGAGGACGTCCTTCGCTGGCTGACCGTCCGCGTCGAGGAACTCGACCTGGAACTGTCCCCCCTGCTGGCCCGCCGCGAGCGCGAGCGCGAACGTGAGCGCGAGCGCACGCCCCGCGACGACGCCGCCGTCGAAGCCACCGTTTAAGGAACCCGGAACATGACCGACACCACCGCTCCGTCGCCGGGCGCGCCGGCCGGCTCCGGCGCCGCCGGACGCCGTCCCTTCTATCGTCGCCGCAAGGTTTGCCCGTTCACGGGCGAAGGCGCGCCGAAGATCGACTACAAGGACGTCAAACTGCTGCAACGCTACATCAGCGAACGCGGCAAGATCGTCCCGTCGCGCATCACCGCCGTTTCCCAGATCAAGCAACGCGAACTGGCCAAGGCCATCAAGCGCGCCCGCTATCTGGCCCTCCTGCCCTACGTGGTGAAATAAGATGAAGGTCGTTCTGCTTGAGCGCGTCGATAATCTCGGCGCCATCGGCGATGTCGTGTCCGTCAAGGACGGCTTCGCCCGCAACTTCCTTCTGCCGCGCGACAAGGCCCGTCGGGCCACGTCGGCGAACCTGAAGGCGTTCGAACTCGACCGCGCCGCCATCGAGGCCCGCAACGAGAAGAACAAGGCCGACGCCGCCACGATCGGCTCCAAGATCGACGGCCAGACCTACGTCATGATCCGGCAAGCCGGTGAGACGGGTCAGCTGTACGGTTCGGTCGCCGCGCGCGACGTCGTCGAGGCCGTCGTGGCCGAAGGCGGCAAGGTCGAGCGCAGCCAGATCGTGCTCAACACCCCGATCAAGACCCTGGGCGTCCACGAAGTGCTGGTTCGCCTGCACGCCGAGGTCTCGGCCACCGTCAAGATCAACATCGCCCGCTCGGCCGACGAAGCCGAGCGTCAGGCGAAGGGCGAGGACGTGATCAAGGCCGCTTACGACGAGGACCGCGAACTGGCCCTCGAACAGGCCAAGGACATGGTCGCCGGCGGCGCCGGCCAGCAGGACGGCCTCGGTTCGGAAGCCTGAACCGACGTCTCACCTGACGGAACGATCGAAGGGGCGCGTCCAGCCGGACGCGCCCTTTTTCGTCCTGGAAGCCTGTTCATTGACGGTTCAGCAAAGCTTGTGCTTGTTCGCCCTGTGATGGCGTCGGCGAACGGAGAAACTGAATGAAGCGGTTGGCGTCGGTTGTGTTCGCTCTTGGCGTCCTGCTCGCGCCCGGCGTCGTCGGGGCGCAGGCTTCGCGCACCCTTGACGGCTTCGTCGCCGAGGCGAACCGCATTCCGCTCAATGCGACATCGGCGCTTCGCCCCAGCGCGCATCGTCTGAAGGGCGAGTTCGAGCGGGCCTTCAGGGCCGTGGGCGCCGAGGTTCGCGACGCTCGCGCCGCCGGTCGCCGGCCGCCGGCCTGCCCGCCGGAACGCATCAGCATCAATCCGCACCAGATGCTGGCCTTCCTCAACAGCATTCCGCAGGAGCGCCGCCAGCGAATGACCGTCACCGACGGCATCCGTTCATGGATGGCCAACCGATACCCATGCCCGGCCTGAACGGGTTCCAGCGTGGCCATTAACTGATCCGGCTACGGAATTCGCTGTCGTCCACAGCGGGCCCAATCTGTCCCCGACGAAGGCTGCGTCCGAACCTGTCGTAGCCCGCGCGCACGGGTAAGACATGGCCCCCATGAACGCCTTCGCACCGCTTGCCTTCCCCGGCCCCGCCGACTCCGGCTCCATCCCGTCGATGCCGCACAATCTGGAAGCCGAACAGGCGCTTCTGGGTTCGCTGATGTTCGACAACGCCGTGTTCGAGCGGCTGTCCGACCGGCTGCGCGGTTCGCACTTCTACGAACCCTTCCACCAGCGCCTGTACGAGGCGATCGAGGACCACATCCGCCAGGGCATGCTGGCCGAGCCGACCATACTGATGGAGCGGTTCAAGCTGGATCCCGCCTTCCAGGAGTTCGGCGGCCTGCGCTATCTGGCCGACCTGGTCGACCGCGCCCCGCCCGCCGCCAACGCCCCCGACTACGCCCGGGTGGTCTATGATCTGGCCCTGCGCCGCGACCTGATCCGCATCGGCGGCGAGATCGTGCGCGAGGCGCCCCAGCCCGAAACCGCCGCCATCGACCAGATCGAACAGGCGGAGCAACAGCTCTACACCCTGGCCGAGACCGGCAAGCCGTCCTCGGGCTTCGTCAGCTTCTCCAGCGCCCTCAGCGGCGCGGTCCAGATGGCGGCCGAGGCCTATCAGCGCGACGGCAAGCTGGCCGGTCTGGCCACCCATCTGACCGATCTGGACTCCAAGCTGGGCGGCCTGCACCCGTCCGACCTTCTGGTCCTCGCCGGCCGCCCCTCGATGGGCAAGACGGCGCTGGCCACCAACATCGCCTTCAACATCGCCCGCAACTATCGCTGGGAGCCGACACCGGAGGGCCGCAAGACCGTCAGCGGCGGCGTGGTCGCCTTCTACTCACTGGAAATGAGCGCCGAACAGCTGGCCATGCGTATCCTGGCCGACGCCTCGGGCGTGTCGTCCGACAAGCTGCGCAAGGGCGAGATCGACGCCGCCGACTTCGGCCGCATCCGCGAGGCCGCCGTCGAGATCGGCGAAAGCCCCCTGTTCATCGACGCCACCGGCGGCCTGTCGATCTCCAAACTCGCCGCCCGGGCCCGCCGGCTGAAGCGGCAGGAGCACGGCCTCGACCTGATCATCGTCGACTACCTTCAGCTCATCACCGTCGGCGAGGGCAACAACCAGAAGAACCGGGTGCAGGAGGTCTCCGAGATCACCGGCGCCCTCAAGGCCCTGGCCAAGGAACTCAGCGTGCCGATCCTGGCCCTGTCGCAGCTGTCGCGTCAGGTCGAGCAACGCGAGGACAAGCGGCCCCAGCTGTCCGACCTGCGCGAATCCGGCTCCATCGAGCAGGACGCCGACTGCGTCATGTTCGTCTATCGCGAAAGCTACTATCTCGGCCGCGCCGAACCCCGCGAGGGCTCCCCTGAACACCTGCAATGGCAGGAGGACATGGACCGGCTCGAGCACCAGGCCGAGGTCGTCATCGGCAAGCAGCGCCACGGCCCGATCGGCATCATCAAGCTCAGTTTCGACGCCAATACGACGAAGTTCGGCAATCTGGCCCAGGGCCAGAGGTATGAGAACTACGGCGACTGAGTCCCGTCCGCCGGCTGGCTCGACGGGCGCACGACCAGTTCGGGGCGTACGACCTCACGGGCGGTGTCGGCGGCGGCTTCGCCCGCGGCGTTGATGAGGCGGACAAGGCGCTCGAGCGCGCTCCGGCCGGTGTCGGCGATGGGGATTCTCAGGGTGGTCAGGCCGGGCCGGACAAGGCTGGCGATCGGGGCATCGTCGAAACCGACGATGGCGATGTCCTCGGGCACGCGCAGTCCGGCGTTCTGCAACGCCAGCATGGCGCCGACGGCCAGGATGTCATTGCCCGCGAAGATCCCGTCGGGCGGGTTCGGGCGGCGCGCCAGTTCGAGCCCTGCGTCATGGCCGGATGTCCCGGCAGAGGCGCCTTCGACCACGGTGGTCGGCAAGTCCGCGCGGGCCATGGCCTCAAGGTAGCCCGCCCGCCGGGCCTCGGCCGCCACGTCGCCCCTTGGTCCCCGGATGTGGGCGATGCGACGGCGGCCCGTGGCGACCAGATGTTCGACCGCCAGAACGGCGCCGCCGTGGTTGTCGATGACGATCGAAGGGCGTCCGGCCTCCGCGCCGCCATTCATCATCAGGATCGGCGTTCCGCCGGCAAGGACTCCCGCCAGGTTGGCGGCGTCGAGGTGGGGCGACAGCACGATCAGGCCATCGACCCGTCCACGCATGGAACAGGTCGCGGCCGAGGCCTCTTCCGCGTCGGCGTGGGAACTGGAAACGATCAGGTGGTAGCCAAGCGAACGGGCGGCCAGGTCCATGCCCCGGATCAGCTCCGAGAAGAACTCGCCATACAGATCCGGCAGGATCACGCCGATCGTCCGGGTTCTGCTGGTCGACAGGCTGCGGGCGCCGGAATGGGGCACATACTGGAGCGCCCTGGCGGCTTCCAGGACACGGTTCCGGGTCGTTTCCGTCACCGGGCCGGCGCCGTTCAGCACGCGCGAAACGGAGGCGACGGACACCTCGGCCCGTTCGGCGACATCTCGGATCGTGGCGGCCTTCACGCCGCCGTCCCCACGCAAATGTGCCGGATCGCCCTCGGCGCCAAAGTCCATCCTCCCCGGGCGTTTCCGGTCCCGGCCCGCCTTGCGCGGGTCCGTCTGAAAGCGCCGTGTAACCGATTACATGCCACACTGGCCGCGGCCCCCGCAAGTGTCATGGTCCGGCCGCCTCACCGCATGCGGGCGTGGAAGGCCTCGATCAGATCCAGCCGCTCGGCGAAGGGAACCGGCCTCGCCACCGGCCCGTCATTGGTGAACTCCAGCAGCCGATCGCGCCCGGCCCCGAACTCCGGCCAGACCGGCCGGCCCGGTCCGTTGGGGTTCCCCCTGGCCGCGAAGGTCGTCCAGTAGTCGGCCATCGCCGCCGCCGCCCGGGCGTCCCGCTCGCCCATCGGCCGCCCGACGGTGTGCAGATTGTCGAACACATAGGGCCGCTCGGAGGCATGGGTGGCCCCGCCGCCGGGCTCCGGATCGGACGCCGGCACGACGTCGAACCGGTACAGCCAGGTCGGATGCCCCCCGGCCCCGTGCAGGCGCGCCAGATGCCGCGCGGGCTCGCTGAACACCAGGTCGCTGACCACATGCCGGTCATA
>CALRJO020000099.1:0-8124 GCA_943367565.1 Brevundimonas vancanneytii | reverse complement strand
CCCGGCAGCCGCTGGCGGTTGATCGGCCCGGGCATCGTCGCCGCCGCCACCGGCGTCGGCGCCGGCGACCTCGTGGCCACCCTCGTGGCCGGCTCGATGTTCGGCTATGCCCTGTTGTGGGCCGCCGTGGTCGGGACGCTGCTGAAGATATCCCTCGCCGAGGCTGTCGGCCGCTGGGCCCTGGCCTCGGGACGGACCATCTTCGACGGCTGGTCCAGCCTCGGGCCCGGCTGGTTTGGCGGGCGGCTCAACTGGGCCAGCGTCTATTTCGGCGTCTATGTCGTGATCTGGGGCTTCGTCTACGGGGCCACGGCCATGACCGCCTCGGCCCTGCCGCTGGCGGCCTTGCTGGACGGCACGGCCATGGCGTTGGACCTCAAGACCTGGGCCATGATCTGCGGCGTGATCGGCCTCGTCCTGGTCTGGTTCAACCGCTATCCGGTGTTCGAGAAGCTGATGACCGCCCTGGTGGCGGTGATGTTCGTCACCGTGGTGGGTCTGGCCTTCATCGTCGCCCCCGATCTGCCGGCCATGGCGCGCGGCCTGGTCCCGACCCTGCCGGCCGGTTCGGCCTTCTACACCCTCGGCCTGATCGGCGGGGTCGGAGGCACCATCACCCTGGCCGCCTATGGCTACTGGATCGGCGAGAAGGGCTGGCGCGGTCCGGCCTGGATGAAGGTCATGCGGCTGGACAACCGCGTCGGCTATGCCGTCACCGGCGTCTTCGTCGTGTCCATGCTGATCGTCGGCGCCGAACTACTCCATGCCTCCAGCATCGCCCTTGCCCGGGGCGACCGCGGTCTCCTCGACCTCGACGAGGTGCTGCGCGAGCGTTTCGGCGACGTGGTCGGGATCATGTTCCTGGTCGGCTTCTTCGCCGCCAGCTTCTCCTCCCTGATCGGGGTCTGGCACGGCGTCAGCCTGATGTTCGCCGACTTCTGGGCCCATATGCGCGGCCGCGCCGACGAGGCTGCGGCCAGGGGCGAGGGCAGCCCCGCCTTCCGCGGCTATCTGCTGTGGCTGACCTTCCCGCCCATGGCCCTGCTGTTCATGGACCGGCCCTTCGGCCTGATCGTCGCCTATGGCGCGCTGGGAGCCCTGTTCATGCCCTTCCTGGCCCTGACCCTGGTCTGGCTGCTCAACTCCTCGCGCACCCCCGCAGAGTGGCGCAGCGGCTGGCTCTCGAACGCCATGCTGGCGGCGGGCGGGATCCTGTTCTGCGTCCTCGCCGGCCGCGAACTGATCGGCCTGTTCGGCTAGAGCAGCAGCGCGCCCTCATGGCGCAACAGCCACCCCTTCCGCTCCAGTCCGCCGCCGAACCCGACCAGGGCGCCATCGGCCCCCACCACCCGGTGACAGGCCAGCACCAGCGGGATGGGGTTGCGGTTCAGGGCCGTCCCCGCCGCCTGGGCCGCGCCGGGCTCGCCGGCCCGCTTCGCCATCTCGCCATAGCTGATGGTGACCCCCGCCGGCACCTTCGCCAGCGCCCGCCACACCCGCGCCTGAAAGCCGTCGCCCGCCGCCGCGCCGTCCAGCGACCACGGCACGCGATCCAACGCCTCGCGGTCGCCCCCGAAATCGGCGGCGATCGCGCGCGACACCGCCGCCGGCGCGACGCCGTCGTTCAGGGCCGCGCCCGGATACTCCCGCCGCATCGCCCCGATCAGCCCGTCCCCGAACGACACCCCGCGCACCACGCCCGCGTCGTCACAGGCCAGAGCCAACGGGCCGATCGGGCTCTGGAGCCAGGACAGGGTCAGGGCGGGGGGCGGGCGATTCATGACTGGCATCCTGCACCCGGGGGACGGCGAAGGCTCGCGGTTTTCGGCTCCGGTCGCCGCCAGCCGAGGGCGGAGCCGCGGCCCGATCCGCCCGCGTATTGCCAGGCCTGACGTCCGCGCGCACAGTCCGCTCGCGCCCCATCCCCGGCGCGTTCAGGAGCCTGCGTCATGGCCAGTCTGCGCGGCGCGATCAGCCTTTCCGCCCCCACCGTACCCGTGTTCGGCATCGCCGTTTTCATCGCCCTGCTGGCGGTGCTGGCGCATTTCCTCGGCATCACCATCCCGTGGGTCGACGGCCACGTCGCCGAGACCCTGATGATCGCCTTCGCGGTGCTCAGCGCCGGCGTCATGTTCAGGGGACTCTAGCCCGCCGGGGCCCAGGGCCTCACGGCATCAGGGCGTTCATCTCCGACCAGGGCAGGCCGCCCTCCATCATCGGCTCCGAGGCCCCGTCGGCCAGAAACGCCCGGGTCAGGGCCGCGACGCGGCCGAAGGCGGCGCTGGCCAGTCCGGAGCCGGCGCTCAGCCGCCGCACCCCCAGCCGCCGCAGCTCCGCCGCCCCGGGCAGGCCGGGGAAGGCCAGCAGATTGACGGGCAGGCCGGTCCCCGCCGTCAGGGTCGCGATCCCCGCCGTCTCGACCAGCCCCGGGGCGAAGAAACCGTCCGCGCCCGCTGCCGCATAGATCGCCGCGCGCCGCAGCGCCTCATCCGCCCGGGTCTCCGCCGCGCCGACGCCCCTCAGCCACACGTCGCATCGGGCGTTGACGAACAACGACCCGCCGACCGCCCCCTTCACCGCCGCGATCTTGGCCGCCAGCGCTTCCGGCGCGCCGCCGCCGTCCTCGATGTTGATCCCCTGCGCGCCCGCCTCGACCAGCCGGGCGGCCAGCGCCGCCACCGCCGCCGGATCGTCGGAATAGCCGCCCTCCATGTCGATCGAGACGGGCAGGCCGCCCGCGCCCCGCACCACGTCCCGCGCCGCCTGCACCACCCGCTCGACCGGCAGGGCGTCCCCGTCCGGCCAGCCCAGCGCCCAGGCCACGCCCGCGCTGGTCGTCGCCACCGCCCTCGCCCCCAGCGATCGCATCAGCGCCGCGCTGCCCCCGTCCCAGGCGTTGGGCAGGATCAGCAGGCCGTCGCGGTGCAGGGCGTGGAAGGCGGTCATGGCGGTCTCCGGTTGAAGCCCGATACTGCCGCGCCCGCCCCGACGCGTCTCGCGGTTTTCGGACCGTCACACCGGCCCTGCTGACACCCGCTGTCAGCAGCCTCCAACGCGCCCGCGCGTTGACTGGCGAACCCGCCCTCCGCGCCCTAGATTGCTGTTCATGAACCGTTCCAGTTCGCCCCCCAAGGGCTCCGCGCCGCGCACTGCCAAACCGGTCCACGTCCGGGGCGAGTCCATGGCCGAGGCGCCCGCCGCCTTCCTCCGCGACGACGAGGGCGCGCCGGCTCGCATGCCGGTCAAGACGCCGCACATGCCCATGTTCGCCCCCGTCACCGGCCCGCGCCTGACGCCGGAAGAGGCCCCCGGCAAGCCCGCCGACTGGGTCCCGCACCGCCCCGACCGTCCCGACGGGCGCAAGCACATCCCCTTCCGCCTGCACTCCGAATACACCCCCGCCGGCGACCAGCCCTCGGCCATCGCCGAGCTCGTGGCCACGGCGAAGACCGGCGAGCGCGATCAGGTCCTGCTCGGCGTCACCGGCTCGGGCAAGACCTTCACCATGGCCAAGGTCATCGAAGCGACCCAGCGCCCGGCCCTGATCCTCGCCCACAACAAGACCCTCGCCGCCCAGCTCTATTCCGAGTTCAAAAGCTTCTTCCCGGACAACGCCGTCGAGTATTTCGTCTCGTACTACGACTACTATCAACCGGAAGCTTATGTCCCGAAATCAGATACTTACATCGAAAAGGACAGCTCCATAAACGAGCAGATCGACCGCATGCGCCACTCGGCGACGCGGGCGATCCTCGAGCGGGACGACGTCATCGTCGTGGCCTCGGTCAGCTGCATCTACGGCATCGGCTCGGTCGAGACCTATACCGCCATGACCTTCACCCTGAAGGTCGGCGACCAGATCGATGAATCCAAACTCCGCGCCGACCTGATCGCCCTGCAGTACAAGCGCAACGACGCCGCCTTCGACCGCGGCATGTTCCGCAAGCGCGGCGACGTCATCGAGATCTTCCCCGTCCACATGGAGGACCGCGCCTGGCGCATCCAGCTGTTCGGCGACGAGCTGGAATCGATCCAGGAGTTCGACCCCCTGACCGGCAAGAAGACCGCCGACCTGACCGAGATCACCGTCTACGCCGCCAGCCACTACGTCACCCCGCGCCCCTCGCTCAACCAGGCCATCACCGGCATCAAGGCCGAGCTGAAGGAGACGCTCGACTGGATGGTCGAGAACGGCAAGCTGCTGGAGGCCCAGCGGCTGGAGCAACGCGTGCGCTTCGATCTGGAGATGATGGAGGCCACCGGCTCCTGCGCCGGCATCGAGAACTACAGCCGCTGGCTGACCGGCCGCGCCCCGGGCGAGCCGCCGCCCACCTTCTTCGAATACATCCCCGACAACGCCCTGCTGTTCGTCGACGAGAGCCACGTCACCGTCGGCCAGATCAGCGCCATGTACCGCGGCGACTACCGCCGCAAATCCACCCTGGCGGAGTACGGCTTCCGCCTCCCCAGCTGCATCGACAACCGCCCGCTGAAATTCGACGAATGGGACGCCATGCGCCCCCAGACGATGTTCGTCAGCGCCACCCCCGGCCCGTGGGAGATGGAGCGCACCGGCGGCGTCTTCACCGAACAGGTCATCCGCCCCACCGGCCTGATCGACCCCCCGGTCGAGATCCGCCCGGTCAGCGGCGCCACCCGCAACCAGGTCGACGACTGTATCGACGAGGTGAAGGCCGTCGCCCGCGCCGGCTACCGCTCCCTGGTCACCGTTCTGACCAAGAAGATGGCCGAGGACCTGACGGAGTACATGCACGAACAGGGCGTCCGCGTCCGCTACATGCACTCCGACGTCGACACCATGGAGCGGATCGAGATCCTGCGCGACCTGCGCATGGGCGCCTTCGACGTCCTGATCGGCATCAACCTGCTGCGCGAGGGCCTCGACATCCCCGAGTGCGGCCTGGTCGCCATCCTCGACGCTGACAAGGAGGGCTTCCTGCGCTCCGAGACCTCCCTGATCCAGACCATCGGCCGGGCCGCGCGCAACGTCGACGGGAGAGTCATCCTCTACGCCGACCGCATGACCGGCTCGATGGAGCGCGCCATCGCCGAGACCAACCGCCGCCGCGAGAAGCAGGAGGCGTACAACGCCGAACACGGCATCACCCCGGAATCGGTCAAGCGCGACATCCGCGAGATCATGGCCAGCCCCTATGAGTCCCGCGCCCTCGACAAGCTGACCGCGCCGGGGATGAAGGAGGAGGCCAAACCTTTCACCGGCTCCAACTTCCAGGCCGCCCTCAAGGACATCGAAGGCCGCATGCGCAACGCCGCCGCCAACCTCGAATTCGAGGAGGCGGCGCGGCTCAGGGACGAGATCAAGCGGATGAAGCTGATGGACCTGGAGTTCGCCAATGAGGTCCTGACGGCCGAGGGGGAGACGGTCGACAAGGCGGCGCCGAAGCGCTGGCGGGCCGAGGCGGCGGCGGAGAAGGCGGAGGCGTTCCGGAAGGGGCGGTAGGGTTGACGCTGCGGTTCACTGGAACCGCCATTCCTTCACGGCCAAGTCTGCTAAGAAGCGCTGACGAGTATCTATTTCCTTGCGTCCCCACTTTGCTTGTTCGGAGACATGGCGGGTCAGCAAGAGGTCGGAAGACTCGAAATTCTTCTTTTTCTCAGCGAAGGACTTGTTTCCGAGAGCGCGGTTGGTGTCCAGAAGGCACAAATTTCCCAAGCGATAGAGATGGTCCGGGAAGAGGTCCGAGTCAGCAGAAAGAGCGCCAGCCCATTCTTCCCCCGGAGATTTCGGAAGTATGTGCTCGATGGTTACGTGGCTCGGCGCAACTTCTCGGGGATGAGGGTGACCTGCTTTTATACGTGCCTGTTGCTCCAATCCGCGTAGGAGATAGGCAGCCTTCTTGCTCTCACGCTCCAGCTTCGTGGCGAAATCGGATCGGAATTGCTGGTCTGGAATGTACAGTTCCCGGAGTTCGGGAAGCGCCTTAGTGGCTGTCGTCACCGAGCCCTCGCTAATCATCTTTGCCAGCCGAGCGCCGAGGCTTTCTACACGGGCTGATCGACCTCGTGCGGTGAGTTGATAGCGAACCGCAATCACCTCTAGAAGCCAAAGCAATCTTCCCAACTCGCGCTGATCGAATTTGCCCAACGCCGAAAGGATTATGGGATGCATTTGCGTAGCGCCGATAACCGACAGTGCTCTGATGCTGCGCTTGGCTTGATCGCTTTGGTCGAGCCAAATCGGATCGTCTGCGTCAGTTAGAGCCACGTACCTCTCGGCAGTCGCTCTCATGTCGAGAGAAACAGAGTATGCTGCCTGAACCGTGGAGTATTGTTTCTTAAAGGATTTGAATAGCTTTGAGCCCTCTAAAATTCCGTGCTTGGAGGCCCAATAAACTCGAAGGAAGGCATCCGCTTTGACGGAGCTGAGTATGGTCATCATTTCCGACCATCTCTCCTCTAGGTCGCGAAGTGCGCTCTCGCCCTTTCGTTCAGCTTTGCTGAATAGATGATTTTTCACCAAATCAAGCGGTGATAGTTCCATTCCACGATCATTGAGGGTCTCAAAGATCGTATACGCAGCCTCCTCCCCAGAGACAACAAGTCGGACAATCTGCACAGTGTCGGTGATGTAGTTTACGACTGAAAGAAGATAGTCCTTTGTTTTCTCCTGATCATCATTTTTCGTGGCCAACTCATCAATCCATTGGTTGACGAATATTACCGCCTCCAAGAGCGCCCTGTTGCGATCCGATTTTCGTAGCTTGTCGAGCGCGAGCTTGATTGCGCTGGCTGGCAAGGCTTCCACTACATACCGCTTGAATGCATCGTTATTAGCAGCATTCAGTGTAAGCTTTGGCTTGACCTCATCACCGCCAAGTTCACTCTCACCGAGGTAACGTTCATCAATTTGGGTCGCCGCTTTGTGGAATTGAGTGTGTTGGGACAGCCAATTGCGGATCGCAGAGAGAAGTATGATTGTCGTCGCTAGCCGCTGTTGACCATCAAGCACTAAAAAGTGAGAGTTTTCAGCTTTGACAAGAACCATTAGGCCGCAGAAGTATAACTCTTCCTTGGTGTCCATCGCGGCTTGGATGTCTTCAAGGAACGTCTCGACGTATTCAGTGGTCCACGAATAATCGCGTTGGTGAGGCGGTACCTTGAAACGTGTCTCGCGGATATATCGACCGAGGCCAATCGTAGGGGTTTCGGCGAAGGGGATCGTCATATCGTCGCAATCCAATGGCGGTCGAAGCACGCCCAAAGCGTATCCCACGATGTTCTACCGACCTGGGGTTGGGGGCAATAGCTACGGTTCCCACTTGTGGTTGGTAGCGGTCCTACCTCCATTTCGGCAGGCTCCTTCCGAAGGAGCGCCCGATGCCGAAGTTCACCATCCTCAGCCGCGTCGACGCCTACGTCGACTACACCACCGAGGTCGAAGCCGCCTCCCTCGAGGAAGCCGTCGACCTGGCCTATGACGGCGACCCCTCCATCAAATGGAAGGAGCAGGGCGTGGTCGAGTTCGACGCCCGCCATGTCGTGGCGCTCGATGCCAACGGCCACGCAATCGAGTCCTACTCGCGCGGCAAGGGCTGAGACCTCACCCCTTTATTCCGCTCATCCCCGCGAAAGCGGGGACCCAGTCCTGTCCAGCGTGACGCCGGCGCTTCAGGACGAACGGTGGGTCTGAACCGAAACCGTCCCACCACCCAAAGAACTGGGTCCCCGCTTTCGCGGGGATGAGCGGTTTGTTGGGAGCGAAGCCACCCGCTACGGTGGCCGGATGGGTCAGTCCGACAATCACTGGTGCGAGCTCGGCTTCGCCGAACCGGCCGTCGTCTTCAAGGGGCCGACCCAGACCGCGCGGTCGGTCAGCGCCCTATGACGCCGGCTTCTTCTTCCGGGCTGGCTTCCGGCGCGGCGGCTTTCTGAGGCCCTCGGCGACCTGGCCCACCACGTCGCTGATCATCCCCGCGCCGACGACGCCCCGGGTCAGGCCGATGGCCGCCCCGACGGCGGCGCCCGCGACGGGGCCGACCAGCGGGATCGGCACGGCGATCAGGGCGCCCACGGCCGCGCCGGCGGCGGCGTCCTTGGTGATCTCGTGCCGCATCACGGCCTTGCCGAGTTCGCCCGCTTCCC
>CALRJO020000098.1:0-8356 GCA_943367565.1 Brevundimonas vancanneytii | reverse complement strand
ACGGAGATGAACGACGTCGTCGTCACCGGGAGCCGCATTCCCGGCGGGTCGGTGGTAGCTGCGTCGCCGGTGGTGACCGGCGGCGTCATGGCTCCCAACGCGCCGCCGCCCGGGATCATAGCCCCGCCCCGCCCCGTCGACACCGAACGCTATCCCGACGCCACGCCGAACCCGGTGCGCCGTGTCGCGGACGAGCCGGTTTCGACCTTCTCGATCGACGTAGACACGGCCAGTTATGCCAATGTCCGTCGCTTCATCGGGGACGGACGGACGCCACCGGCCGACGCGGTCCGGGTGGAGGAGCTGATCAACTATTTCGACTACGGCTATGAGCGGCCGACCACGGCGGCGCAGCCGTTCGCCATCACTACGGCGGTGACGGCGTCGCCCTGGGCGCCCGGACGCCAGATCGTCCATGTCGCGCTGCAGGGCTATGAGCTGCCCGAGAACGAGCGGCGGCCGCTGAACCTGACCTTCCTGGTCGATGTGTCGGGCTCGATGAACAGCCCGGACAAGCTGGCCCTGGCGCAGAAGGCGATGAACCTGATCATCGACCGGCTGCGACCGCAGGATACGGCGGCGGTGACCTTCTACGCCGAAGGGGCGGGCACGCGGCTGGCGCCGACGCCCGGCAACCACAAGCTGAAGCTGCGCTGCGCCGTGGCCAGCCTGTACGCCTCGGGCGGCACGGCCGGGGCAACCGGCATGACCAACGCCTATCAGCAGGCCGAGGCCAGCTTCGCGCGCGAGCGGGTCAACCGCATCCTGATGTTCACCGACGGCGACTTCAATGTCGGGGTCACGGACAATATGCGGCTGGAGGACTATGTCGCCGCCAAGCGGGCAACCGGCGTCTATCTGTCGGTCTATGGCTTCGGGCGCGGCAACTATCAGGACGCGCGGATGCAGGCGATCGCCCAGGCCGGCAACGGCACGGCGGCCTATGTCGACGACCTGGACGAGGCGCGGCGGCTGTTCGGTCCGGCGTTCGACCGCGGGGCGTTCCCGATCGCCGACGACGTCAAGATCCAGGTCGAGTTCAACCCGGCCCGGGTCAGCGAATACCGGCTGATCGGCTACGAGACCCGGCTGCTCAATGAGGCCGATTTCAACAATGACCGCGTCGACGCCGGAGAGGTCGGGTCGGGCGCCACGGTGACGGCCCTGTACGAAATCACCCCGGTCGGCGGGCCCAGCCAGATGGGCGAGCGGCGCTACCCGGAGAACCGCAACAGCCTCGGCGTCGGCGGCGGCGACCCCAACGGCGAGGTCGGGTTCGTGCAGGTCCGCTTCAAGCTGCCGGGCGAGCGGGACTCGCGGCTGATGCAGCGGGTGGTGTCGAACGCGGGCGGCGAACGGGTCAGCGCGCAGCCGCCGGAGAGCACCCGTTGGGCGCTGGCTGTCGCGGCCTTTGGTCAGCGGTTGCGCGGCGATCCGTGGCTGGGCGACGGCTTCGACTGGAACGCGGTGCTCGAACAGGCCCAGGGCGCGCGCGGCGAGGACCCCTACGGCGAGCGGGCCGAGTTCGTGCGGCTGGTCCGGGCGGCGCAGGGTCTGCCGGCGCGGGCGGCGCCGTAGCTCTGATCCGGTTCTTGTCATCCCTGTGTATTGGCGCGGCCTGATGAGGCAATACACAGGGATGACAAGGCAGCGAAGTTTGCGTCGAGCGCTTTTCGGACGCGGTTGAGCAGCGCCTCTCCCAATGGGAGAGGGAACGCGGCATGGTCCCCCCGTGACCGAAACCCTGTCCCCGAAGACCGCCCGCCGCATCGCCTTGGCCGCCCAGGGGTTCGGGCGCGCGCAGCCCGCCGCGCCCGGCCGCAGCCATGTGCGCGACGTCGCCCGGCGGCTGGGCGTGATCCAGATCGACAGCGTCAATGTGGTGACGCGGACCCACTATCTGCCGGGCTTCTCGCGGCTGGGCGACTATCCACGCGCGGCGCTGGAGAGCGAGGCCTGGGGCGCGCGGCGGGGGCTGTTCGAATACTGGGGCCATGAGGCGTCGCTGCTGCCGCTGGAGCTGCAGCCGCTGTTGCGCTGGCGGATGGAGCGTGCGCGGGGCGGGGCGATGTGGACCGGCCTGTCGCGGTTCGGGCGCGAGAAGCGGGACTATATCGACGGGGTCCTGGCGGAGATCGAGCGACGCGGACCGGTCACCGGCGGCGACTTCGCTGAAGGCCCGCGCGGGGCGCCCGGCTGGTGGTCGTGGTCGGACGGCAAGCGGGCGCTGGAGTGGTTGTTCTGGGCCGGACTGATCACCACCCGGACCCGCAACGGCTTCGAGCGCGTCTATGACCTGACCGAACGCGCCCTGCCCGCCCGCATCGTCGACCTGCCGACGCCGACCGAGACCGACGCCCAGCGCGAACTGGTGCGCATCGCGGCGCGGGCCATGGGCGTGGCGACGGCGGCGGATCTGCGGGACTATTTCCGCCTGCCGCTGGCCAATGCGCGGGAGCGGGTGGCGGAGCTGGTCGAGGCGGGCGAGCTGACGCCGGTCACGGTCAAGGGCTGGCGGCAGCCGGCATATCTGGCGGCCGGGGCGCGGACGCCGCGCAAGGTCGCGGGCGCGGCCCTGCTGTCACCCTTCGACAATCTGATCTGGACCCGCGACCGGACGGAGCGGCTGTTCGGGACGCGGGTGCGGCTGGAGATCTACACCCCCGCCCACAAGCGGACCCACGGCTATTACGTATTGCCCTTCCTCGAGGACGAGGCGATCACGGCGCGGGTCGATCTGAAGTCGGACCGCAAGAGCGGGCGGCTGCTGGTGCAGGCGGCGTGGCGCGAGCCGGATGCGACGCCAGACACCCCGGCGCGGCTGGCGGCGGAGCTGCGGCGGATGGCGGGCTGGCTGGGGCTGGGAGATGTCGAGATCGTGGGAAAGGGTGATCTGGCGGAGGCGCTGGAGGAGGCCCTCTAACCCGCTATCGTCATTCCGGGCGGAGCGCAGCGGAGACCCGGAACCCAGCGGCGCGCGTGAGCGCGAAGCTGTCGCGGACACGCTGCGTGAACAGATCGCCTTCGGCGCCGCTGGGTTCCGGCCTTCGCCGGAATGACGATAGCGGAGGATGCCGCCCTAGACCTCGAACACCACCCCCTGCGCCAGCGGCAGGTCGCGGCTGAAATTCACCGTCTGGGTCTGGCGGCGCATATAGGCCTTCCAGGCGTCGGACCCGGATTCGCGGCCGCCGCCGGTGTCTTTTTCCCCGCCGAAGGCCCCGCCGATCTCGGCCCCCGAGGGACCGATGTTGACGTTGGCGATGCCGCAGTCCGAGCCCCAGGCCGAGAGGAAGGCCTCGGCCTCGCGGACGCTGTCGGTGAAGACGCAGGAGCTCAGGCCCTGCGGCACGGCGTTCTGCAGGGCGACGGCGTCGTCGAAGTCGGACCAGGTCAGGACGTAGAGGATGGGGGCGAAGGTCTCGTGCTGGACCACGGCGGTCTGCGACGGCATGCGGACGATGGCGGGACGGACGTAGACGCCGTCACGCTCGACCCGGTCGCCGCCGACGACGACTTCACCGCCCTGCTCGGCGGCTTGCGACAAGGCCGCATCAAAACCTTGCGCCGACGCGTCGTCGATCAGCGGGCCGACCAGCACGCCGTCGTCGCGCGGGTCGCCGACGGGCAGGGTCTCATAGGCCGCCTTCAGCCGCGCGATGAGGGCGTCGGCGATACCCTCATGCACCAGCAGCCGGCGCAGGGTGGTGCAGCGCTGGCCGCAGGTGCCGACGGCCGAGAAGGCGATGGCGCGGACGGCCATGTCGAGGTCGGCGCTGGGGGTGACGATCATGGCGTTGTTGCCGCCGAGCTCCAGCAGGCTGCGGCCGAGGCGGGCGGCGACGGTCTGGGCCACGGCGCGGCCCATCCGGGTGGAGCCGGTCGCGGAGACGAGCGGGATGCGCGGGTCGGCGGCCAGGGCTTCGCCGGCTTCGCGGCCGCCGATGACCAGTTGGGACAGGCCGTCGGGGGCGTCGCCAAAGCGGGCGATGGCGCGATCGAGGATGGCGTGGGTCGCCAGCGCCGTCAGCGGGGTCTTCTCCGACGGCTTCCAGATCACGGGGTCGCCGCAGACGAGGGCGAGGCAGGCGTTCCAGGCCCAGACGGCGACCGGGAAGTTGAAGGCGGAGATGACCAGCACCGGGCCCAGCGGCTGCCAGGTCTCGCGCATGTGGTGGCCGGGGCGTTCGGAGGCGATGGTCAGGCCGTAGATCTGGCGGGACAGGCCGACGGCGAAGTCGCAGATGTCGATCATCTCCTGAACCTCGCCGAGGCCCTCGGAGACGATCTTGCCGGCTTCCAGCGTGACCAGGCGGGCGAGGTCGTCCTTCGAGGCGCGCAGCTCCTCACCGAGCAGGCGGACCAGTTCGCCCCGGCGCGGGGCGGGGACCCGTTTCCACTGGTGGAAGGCGGCGGCAGCGCGGTCCGCGACGGCGTCGAGGTCGGACGTTTCGGCCACGCGGCCGGCGACCGAACCATCGATCGGCGAGCGGGCTTCGAATCCGTCGGAGCTCCAGACGGCGGCGGGCACGCCCAGACGGGTCAGGATGTCTCGGCTTTCGGCGGCGGCGGTCATGAGTTCGGGCTCCGGCTGACCCGGGCGGCTTAGCGGGACCGGGGCCAAAGCGAAAGGGCCGCCCCGTCGCCGGGGCGGCCCTCCATCATCCGACGACGACTACCAGCGGGTGCGCTGGACGCGCTGGACCTGCATCTGGATGCGGTTCAGGCGGTTGTTCAGGTCGGCGTATTCGCGGGCGGTGAGACCGTTGCGGGCGTACTGATGCTCCAAGCGCCAGTACTGGTTCATCTGCGCGGCCAGGCTGCGCGCCTGACCGCGGTTGACGCCGCGGTCCCACCCCAGGCGGTCGATGTGCTGCGACAGCATCTGGGCGCGGTACTGAAGGTCGCGCGGGCTGTAGCCGCGGCTGGGGGCGTAGCCCTGGCTGTAGCCGGGCGAGCCGAAGCTGAGGGTGACTCCGAAGTTCTGGGCCAGCGCCGGGGTCGAAACCATGACCGCGGACGCCGCCAGCACGGGGAGCAGGGCTTTCCTGATCGTGGCGGTCTTCATTGCAGTTCCTTTCTTGCCGGGACCATCCCGGTCGATGGAGGCAGAAGACCACACCGGGCCTGACCCCGACCTGAGGGGTTCGTTGTCTGACAGTCAGGAACCGCGCCGAAGGGCGAGTGTTCTGACCGCAACCCCTGAAGGAGACTCCCGATGAAAGTTCGCGACGTGATGAGCAAGGACGTCCAGGTGGCCCGGCCCGGCGACACCCTGCAGGACGTGGCCGCGCGGATGAGCGCCGGCGATTTCGGCTTCATGCCGGTGGCGGACGGCGACCGGCTGATCGGCACGATCACCGACCGCGACATCGCCGTGAGGGCCGTCGCCGGGGGCGCCGCCTGCACCTCGCCGGTGGTGGAATACATCAGCCGCGAGCCCCAGACCGCCTATGCGGACGACGATCTGAAGACCGTTCTGGACGCCATGGGTTCGAAGCAGATCCGCCGCCTGCCGGTGCTGGACAAGGACCAGCGACTGGTCGGGGTGGTGTCGCTGGGGGACCTGTCGACGCGGGTGAAGGAAAAATACGCCGGCGAGGCGCTGGAGGATATCTCGCGGGCCTGACCGGGTACGGGCGTTAAGACCCGCTTCACCCTTTCGCCAAACCGGGTGTTCATCCGACCGTGACAGGGTTCCCGTCGAATACGGGAGACGCCCATGGCGCGCGCGCAGTTCCAGAAGGGACAGAAGGTCTGGGTCGAATGCGTCGGCGCTTGGGCCCAGATCGAAAAGGTCCAGCCCGTCTGGGCGAAGGGTTTCGAGGAGCCGGTGCGCGTCACCTACGACGTCGGACTGGGTCGCGAGTTCCTCGGTCATGAGCTGCTGTTGCCCACGGACGACCCGGCCGCGAACGCCGGCGAGTCCTGGCGGCTGATGCGGGCGCGGAACAAGTGGCAGACGGCGGATGACTGTCCCCACCACCCCTTCCCCGGCACCTACCCGGTGGTTGTCACCGACAAGGCGGACTGGGGCGGCTGGCGGGTGCCGGGCGCGGAATATGACCGCGACCCCGACCAGATCGAATTCCAGGCCCGGCTGATCGCCGCCGCGCCGCGCCTGATGGCGCTGGCCGAGCGGCTGGCGTCTTCGGTCGATGAAGCGCCGGACGACGCGCCGCCGGAACTGCAGACGCTGGCGCGCGAGGCGCGGACCGTGTTGAAGACGGTCACCGACGTGCTGTCAGCGCCGACCGAGGGCGCCGTCTCGCCGACGCGGGAATCGCAGGCGGCCTGAGCGGGACGGCGCGACAAACGGTTGATGGTTTCCAACCAAGCCTCGACAGGAATCCGCGACGCAGCCTAGATTCACCGCTCAACGTCGAATCCTTGGGGAGAGCGCCTTGCGGGGTGAAGAGCGCCGCATAACCAGTGAGGGACGGCGCGCAGCCGACCGGCACAGGGGCCCGCCCCGATGGCTCCGCATCGCCATACTGACGCTTGCCCTGGCGATCACCGCCCATGTCCTGCTGATCGCGCGAACCATCGACCGTCACGAAGCGGCAGCCGGGGGTCCGTTCGCCGGAATCGGTTGGAGCGAACTCTGGGTTCTGGGCCCGCCGATCGCCATCGGCCTGTTCACACTCACACTGGTGCTGATCATGCAACGGCGCCAGCAGGGCATCAGCCGCGAATGGGCGGCGTCCGAACGCCGGTTCAGGGGCGCGGTCGAGGCGGCCCGCTGCGGGGTCTGGGAATGGGACACCGACACCGATCTGGTCAGCATTTCAGACTATATGGCCGAACTGATGGGGCTGGATCGCAGCGGCCCGATCCCGTCCGATGAGATGCTGGCCCGCATCCATCCGCGCTATCACGAAACGGTCCTGCACGCGCTGCGCCAGGCCCAGACCTTCGGGACCTTCGACGTCAGCTTTCCGGTGCCGGACGCCCAGGGCCGGGCGCGCTGGATCGACGCCCGCGGCCAGGCCCGCGGCGATCGCGGCGACGAGGGCTTCACAAGCGTGCTGGGCGTGGCCTTGGACACGACCGAGGCGCGGCGGGCCAAGGCCCAGGCCCAGGCCGCCGAGAGCCGGTTGCGCGACGGCATCGAGAGCGTGTCCGACGCCTTCGTCCTGTTCGACAAACAGGGACGGCTGATCCTGTCGAACCAGGCCTTCCAGGACGCCTTCGCCTTCGAACCGGGGGTATTGCGCCGGGGCGCGTTCAAACAGGATCTGAACCAGATCGCCGCCCTGGCCATCAAATCGGACCAGCCGGCGGCCGGCGGCCGCGCCGGCGCACGCGAGGTCGAACTGCATGACGGGCGCTGGCTGCAACTGATCGAGCGGTTCACCTCCGACGGCGGCTCGGTCGTCACGGCGGCCGACATCACTGCCATCAAGCAGAAGGAGGCAGAGCGTCAACGCGCCACCGAACGACTGCACGTCACCATCACCGAGCTGGAGGACCGCGAGGAGAAGCTGTCGCAGCTGGCCCGGAAATACGAGGTGGCGATGACCCGGGCCGAGGCGGCCAACCAGGCCAAGTCCGAATTCCTGGCCAATATGAGCCATGAGCTGCGCACGCCGCTGAACGCCATCAACGGCTTCTCGGAGATCATGGCCGGCGAGATGTTCGGACCGCTCGGCGATCCGAAATACAAGGGTTACGCCGCCGACATCCTGAAGTCGGGCCAGCACCTGCTGTCGCTGATCAACGACGTGCTCGACATGGCCAAGATCGAGGCCGGCAAGCTGACGCTGCATTATGAGACGGTGTCGCTGAAGGAGGTCGTCGACGACGCCGCCCGGTTGATGCGCGGCAAGATCCAGGAAGCGGGGCTGAACATCCTGGTCGACGCGCCGGACCTGCCGGAGATCGACGCCGACTATCGCGGCCTGAAACAGGTGGTGCTGAACCTGATCTCGAACGCGGTGAAATTCACGCCCGAGGGCGGGCATATCGTCGTGGCCCTGTCCCGCGAGGACGACGACCGGCTGCGGGTGGCGGTGACCGACACCGGCATCGGCATCGCCGCCGAGGACCTGACCCGGCTGGCGCGGCCTTTCGAACAGGTCGAGGGCCAGCACTCCAAGACGACCCAGGGCACGGGTCTGGGCCTGGCCCTGACCAAGTCCCTGATCGAGCTGCATGGAGGGACCCTGAGCATCGAAAGCGAGCCGGGGCGCGGCACCACCGTCAGCTTCGATCTGCCGATCCGGCGGTCGGGGCAGCCGGTGAGTACGTCAGCCGCGCCGGCCCAGGCGCGCGCGGCCTGAACTCAGGCCGAGGGCGTCGCCTTCGACTCATCCTGCTGCGAAGTCCGGCCGCGATCGCGGTTCGCGGCGCGGCC
>CALRJO020000097.1:0-8627 GCA_943367565.1 Brevundimonas vancanneytii | reverse complement strand
CTTGGCCAACGTCGGCCTGATCGCGTCCAACACCCTGCGCGTCTGCCAGCTGCCGCAACAGATCGACGGCGCCCTGACGGTGCCGCTGCGCGCCGGCACCATCTATTCGATCTCGGGCCGGACCTCGGTCGGCACCGACCGCGGCATCGACGCCGCCGCGCCCACGGCGGGCAGCACCTCGGGCATCCTGACCATCGAAGCGGGCGTGCGCCTCTTCGCCTCGGGCGGTTCGGACTATCTGCTGGTCAACCGCGGTTCGCAGCTGTTCGCTGAAGGCACGCCCGCCGCCCCGATCATCTTCACCAGCCGTCAGAACGTCGAGGGCACCACCACGGAAACGTCCCAGGGCCAGTGGGGCGGCATCGTCCTGGCCGGCCGCGCGCCCCAGGCCAACTGTTCGCTGGTTGCGCCGGTCACCTGCACCGGCACCGTCGAAGGCACCAGCGCCTTCTACGGCGGCAATACCCCGACCGACAACTCGGGCCGGCTGCGCTATGTCCAGATCAGGTTCTCCGGCTTCGAAATCTCGCCGGGCAACGAACTGCAGGGCCTGACCATGGCCGGCGTCGGTTCGGGCACCACGATTGATCACATCCAGGTCCACAACAGCTCGGACGACGGCATCGAAATCTTCGGCGGCAACGTCAACCTGCGCCACATCGTCATCACGGGCGCCGACGACGACGGCCTCGACACCGACACCGGCTGGCGCGGCGGGGCCCAGTTCGGCATCGTCACCCAGCGCCCCCCCACCTCCACCAGCCGCAGCGCCGCCTTCGAATTCTCGGCGGCTCCGGCCTCCGTGCCACTGGCCTCGCGTTACGTCTCCCGGCCCTTCATCGCCAACTGGACCCTGGTCGGCCGCAACTCGCCGACCGACGCCCACACGGTCGCGCACTTCGACTCGGGCACCGACTCCACGATCATCAACTCGGTGATCACCGCGGTCGCCGGTTCGCTGGCCGGCTGCATGGCCATCAACGACGCGGACACGGCCACCAGCGGCGTGACCTTCAACTCGGTCTTCATGTCCTGCACCCTGCCGTACCGTCCAGCCAACACCGTCCTGTCGGCGGCGGCCTTCACCGCCGGCACGAACAATACGGCCAACGGAACCTCGACCCTGACCGCCCCGGCGGGAACGAGCCTGAGCAACCAGGTTCTGACCTTCGTCAACGGGGCCAATGAGAACGCCGTGACCCCGGTCGCCGCGGCGACGGTCTATCCGTTCTTCCAGAACACCACCTACATCGGCGCCGTCCAGAACGCCGCCGACACCTGGTGGCAGGGCTGGACCTGCGGCCTCACGGCCGGCGCGACCTGCTGACGACGGATGCGGAGGCGGCCCGCCCGGGCCGCCTCCGGCTTTCGCCCAGTCCGTTGAACTCCTTCGAGGCGCAGATCATGAAGACCGTTACCCTGACCCTGAGCGGGGTCCTTATGGCCACCAGCGCGCTGATCGCGCCCGGGCTCGCCAACGCTCAAACCCCGGCCGCGGCTTCGCAGGCTTCCGCCCCGCAGGATCCGGCCCCCCGGGATGAGCCCGAAGCCGTCGGCGAGCTGGATGAGGTCGTCGTCCTCGGCCGCTATATTCCGGAACCGAACCGCCAGAGCTCGGAGGTCGCGGCCTTCCTGACCGCCGAAGACCTCGAGCGGACCGGCGACTCCAGCGCCGCCGCGGCCCTGACCCGGGTCACCGGCCTGACGGTGGTCGAGGGTCGGTTCATCTACGTCCGGGGCCTCGGCGAGCGCTATTCCTCGGCCCTCCTGAACGGTTCGCCCCTGCCCAGTCCCGAGCCGCTCCAGCGGGTCGTGCCGCTGGACCTGTTTCCGTCCAGCATCCTGGAAAGCGTGACGGTCCAGAAGAGCTATTCGGCGGACTTCCCAGGCGAGTTCGGCGGCGGCGTGATCGACCTGCGCACCGTCGGCGCGCCCAGCCAGCCCTTCTTCAGCTTCTCGTCCTCCATCGGGGCCAACAGCGAGACGACCGGCCGGGACGGCCTGATCTATTTCGGCTCGCGCACCGACTTCACCGGCTTCGACGACGGGACCCGGGAGACGCCCGGCTCCATCGCCCTGGCCTTCGGCTCGGGTCAGCAGATCAACCGGACCAATTTCACGACCGATCAGTTGCGGGCCATGGGTCAGTCGCTGGTCAACGCCCCGCTGCGTCTGCTGCAACGGGACGAGATTCCGGTGAATTTCGGCTTCGACGTCGCCGGCGGTCTGTCCAGCGACAGCCGGATCGGCACCATCGGTCTGATCGGCGTGGCCGGTTACGGCAACAGCTGGACGACGCGCCGGGGATTCCAGGAAGAGGGCCAGTTCTCGGGCGCCGTTCTGGTGCCCACGACCAGCAAGGCCTTTGAATCCACCCAGAACGACATCCAGCTGAACATGCTGGCCGGCCTGTCGCTGTCCAACCCCGACCACGAGTTGAGATGGACGAATTTCTACGTCCGCAACACCACCAAGGAAGCCCGGTCCAGCGCCGGTCCGGACCTCAGCCGCGGCGGCGCCATCGTGCGCGACGACTATACCGAATGGTTCGTGCGGCAGCTGTTCTCGTCCCAGCTCTCGGGGGATCACTTCCTTGCCGACGGTGCGCTGGAGTTGAACTGGCGGGCCGCCTTCGCCCGCACCTCGCGCGACGCCCCCTATGAATCCCGCTTCCAGTACGGGGTGAACGCCGCCGGGAACTTCATTCACGACAACTTCAACCTCATCTCCTTCAGCGAACTGGACGAGGATGTGGTGTCGGGCGGGGCCGACGTCAGCTACACCCTGCCGCTGTCGGATGTGCGCGAGGCGGTGTTCAGCCTGGGTGTCGCCCGGACGGATAACAGCCGCGAGGCCACCCGTCACGACCTGCAGTTGGCGGCCGTCAGCGCCCTGACCGACGAGCAGCGCGAGTCCCGGGTCGATTTCCTCTACTCGGACTTCAACATCAACGAGAACACCATCGAGCTGCGCGAGGTGTCGGGCACCAACGGCGCCGGCGCCTATGACGCCGAACTGGTGGTCAACGCCGTCTACGCCCAGGTCGACGCCGAGATCATTCCGCTGGTCCGGACGACCATCGGTGTGCGCTACGAGGACGCCAGCCAGTCGGTCACGCCGCGCGACCTGTTCGGCTCCGCGGTCTTCCCGGTCACAACGCTGGAGGAGCAGTACGTCCTGCCCGCCTTCACCGCGACGTGGAATTTCGCCGAGGACCAGCAGCTCCGCTTCGGGGCGTCCCAGACCGTCGGCCGTCCGCAGTTCCGCGAACTGGCGCCCCAGTCCTACATCGATCCGGAAAGCGACCGCGAGTTCACCGGCAACCCCTTCCTGGTCGATACCGAGATCCTCAATCTCGACGCCCGCTACGAGTGGTATTTCGCCCGGCAGCAGTATCTGACCGCCGGCGTCTTCTACAAGGATCTGGAGCGGCCGGTGGAATCGGTGGTGGTCCTCACGGGAGACCAGCGTCAGCAGTCCTTCCTGAACGCGCCCGCGGCCACCGTCTTCGGCGCCGAGCTCGAGGCCAAGAAATTCTTCGAATTCCCCGACAACGGCTGGTCCTTCGTCGCCAACAAGCGCTGGCTGGTCCAGGCCAACTACACCTGGTCGGACTCGGAGGTGCATGTGGGCGCCGGCGACACGGTCCGGACCCAGGGCGGCGGCGGAGCCGATGAACAGGCGTCCTTCTTCATCTCCGACGGCAGCCGGCTCCAGGGCCATTCCGAGCATGTCGCCAACCTGCAGCTGGGCTGGGAAGACGACACCGCCCGGTCGCAGGCGACGATCATCGTCAACTACGTCAGCGAACGGATCACCGCCCGCGGGGCCGGGGCGGCCGGAGCCCGCGAGCCCGACTACATCCAGGATCCGGGCGTGTTCCTCGATTTCGTCTACCGCAAGGATTTCGACTATGCGGGCCGGGAACTGGGTTTCGCCCTCGAGCTGCGCAATCTGCTCGGCACCGACTACGACGAGTTCCAGGAGCTGGGCAATCGCATCCGGATCAACACCTATGGTCTCGGGTCCAGCGCCTCGGTCAGCCTGAGCGCCCGCTTCTAGGCGGCTTCGGGAGCCATGGGGTGAGGAGACGATGATAGAGACGTCTTTGGGTTCCTTCCTCCAGCCCCGCCCTGGCAGGGAGGGGTTCACTCTCGTCGAGGTCATGATCTCGCTGATGATCTTCGCCGTGCTGGCGGGCGCGGGCGCGGCCGTATTGAGCGGGGCCATCGACAACCGGTTCGCCGTCAAGGCGGCCAGCGACCACGTCGGGGACCTGCAAAGGATGCGCGGCCTGCTGCGCGCCGATCTGGGTCAGGCCACGGCGCGCCGGTCGCGCGGCCCCACGGGCCGGCCGACGCCCCAGCCCATCGTCGGCGCCGCCGCGCCCGGCGATCCGCTCCTGGTGCTGAACCGCGCCGGCTGGGGCAATCCCGGCGAACAGGCGCGGCCGTCCCTGCAACGGGTGGAGTACCGGCTGGTCGAGGACCGCCTTGAACGCCGCGCCTCAACCTATCTGGATGGCGCGCGACCGGGTCCGCCCCAGGTGCTCTACCGCGGGGTGCGCGATGTCACCGTGGCGTTCGTGCGCGACGGACAGGCGGCGCCCGCCTTCATCTCCAGCATCGACCGGCCGCTGCCGGACGCGGTGCGGATCGGGATGACGATCGAGGGCTACGGACACGTCGATCAGCTGTTCATCGTCGGTAGCGGCCGATGAGGCGGCGACAGGCCGATCGGGAGGGCATGGCCCTGCTGACCGTGCTGCTGCTGGTCGCGGTCATGTCCGTGGTGGCGGTGGCGATCCTGGATGATGTGCGCTTCTCCGTGCGACGCACGGCGAACGTCGAGTTCCAGAGCCAGGCCCAGTGGTACGCGGCCGGCGTCGAGAATCTGGCGCGCGGCCAGATCGCGCGCCTCTCGGCGGCCGATCCCGCGCGAACCCCGCTGGAGCCGGCATGGAACGGGCGGCCGATGTCCTTCCCGATCGACGGAGGAAATCTGACCGCTACGGTCACCGACGGTCAGGCCTGTTTCAACCTCAACAGCCTTGCGCTGGGGGTCGGCGAGGATCTGACGGCGCGACCGCTGGGCGCGGCGCAGTTCCGGGCGCTGGGACGGGCCGCCGGCGTGCCCGACAGCCGGATGCGCGCCATCGCGGACGCCCTGACTGACTGGCTGGACGCAGACACGACGCCCCTGCCTCTGGGGGCGGAAGACGGGGCCTATGCGGGCCTGGCCACGCCCTATCGCACGGGCGGCGCCATGCTGGCCGAAGTCAGCGAACTGCGCGCGGTCAAGGGCGTGGACGCCGGGACTTACCGCCGCCTGCGGCCATTTCTCTGCGCCCTGCCGACCTCGCGCCTGTCGCCCCTCAATGTGAACACCCTGACGCCCGAGCAGGCGCCGCTGCTGACCATGCTGACGGACGGCGCCGTGGGACCTGAGCAGGCGCGGGCGGTGATCGCGGCGCGGCCCCGCGACGGGTGGGGAGACGCCGCCGCCTTCTGGGCCCAGCCGGTCATGGCGGCGGTCCAGGTCGACCCGGAGGCGCGTGACCAGGTTACGGTCCTGACCCGCTTCTTCGATCTGCGGGTCGATGTCGAACTGGGCGGCTCCAAGGCCGTCCGGACCGCCTTGCTGGAAGCCGGACCCGACGGGCGCGTCCGCACCGTGATCCAGCGCTGGACCCTCGAAGAATGAAGCGGCGGCCTGGAGAGGCTTTGGCCGTCCCCTGACCGGCCAATGTCAAATTTCATACTTCCAATTGTCGCATAACCTTTACAATTGACGGAAAGAGCGCATTATTCCTCCGGGTCCTGATTGTTTCAGGCGTACGGGAGAGACTGGATGCGCGCGTTCACCCCCTTCATCGGCCTTGCAGCCTTGGCCGCGACGATCCTTCCGGCCGTATCGGCGAGCGCCGGCGACAACGGACAACCGTCGGCGCGGCCCAATGCCCGGCCGGTCCTTGTCTGCGGCACGGACGCCGCCACCCGCCGGGCCTTCACCCGCGAGCATGGCTCCGCGCCGGTCTTCATCACAGCCCGTGAGGCCTTGACCGTGAGAGCCTCGGACCCCGACTGGAGCGCGCCCCGTTGCATGACCGCGCGGGAGCACCAACGCTACAGGGACGCCGCCACGACCTTCGCCGCCGCCCGCTAGGCGCAAGGGTGATGGCGGGGTCCGCCCGACTGGTTTTTGACGCGCCTATAGCCCCAGCGGTCCCAACATCCAGGTCAGCCAGATACCTGCGGCCAGACAGGGCCCGAACGGCAGGCGGTCTTCGCCCGAAACCCTGCGGCCGACCAGGAGTCGGGCAGCCACGAAGCTGAGCCCGGCGGCCGAAGCCCAGAGCAGGATCGACGGCAGGCCGATCCAGCCGACCCAGGCCCCGCCGGCGGCCAGCAGTATGGGGTCGCCGTCGCCGAGGCCTTCGCGGCCGCGAAGCCGGCGATAGACGAAGGCCAGCAGCCACAGGCCCGCGAAGCCGGCAGCGGCGCCGATCACGGCGTCGAGCGGGGCGGTGTGGTCCAGCAGCACCGCTGCGAGCCCGCCGGTCGCGAGCAGGGGCAGGGTCAGCTGATCCGGCAGGCGGAAATGTTCGGCGTCGATCACGGCGATCAACAGCAACTGCCAGCCCAGAAGGGCGGTCAGGACGGCGGCGAGCGCCGTGGGCTGGACGAGGGCGGCCCAGGCCGCGATGGCGGCGGCGGCGAGGGCCATGAACGCATATCGGCGCGGGCCGGGAGGCGCGCCGGCCTCGCCGTGGGGCAGGCGCAGGCTCAGCCGGGCGAGAAGGGTTCCGACGATGAGGCCTGAGCCGCCCAACAACATTCCGAGGATCGGTGGCGCCACGTTTCAGCCTCTTGAGGAAGGCGTCGCCCCGACGGCCTTTGGTCCGCCTGCCGTGTAGCCCGGACCGGGCGATTGGGCTAGGAAGAGCGGGGGCCGTTCGGGGGCCTGACGGGGGAAGCCGCAGTGATCGCCTCAGTGCGAAGTTTCAGCATGGAGGCTCGTCAGGCGCTGGCGAGCCGGCCAGACCGCATGCGGGCGACCGTGGAGATTGCGTTGGCGCTGGTGCTGGCCGTCCAGCTCGGTCGGCTGGTATGGATTGTGGCCGAGCCTCAGACTCCCGCCGCCGCCACGACGGTCGCCTCGGCGCCGATCAAGCCGGCGGATATTTCGGTCTTCCAGCGTTTTGACGCCTTTTTCCGCACGGGCGGGCAGAGCAGCCTGGCCGAGGCCACCGCGGCGGGCAGCGGGCAGATGCGGCTGTACGGGCTGCGCTCGGACGGGGCCGGAGGCGGCTCGGCGATCATCGGGCTGGCGGATGGGCGGCAGGTGTCCGTGGGCGTGGGCGAAGAGGTTGAGCCCGGGCTGGTGCTGCGCAGCGTCGGCCCGGACCATGTGACGCTGTCGCGTGGGTCGTCGGTGAGCCGGCTGATCTTCTCGGACGTGCCGGTGGGGGTGGCGGCCCCGCCGCCGCCGCCGCCTGGTCCGCAAACGGTGACGCCGACGCCGACGGCCGCGGCGCGAGCCCCGGTCGATCCGGCGCGGCTGATGAGTCAGGCAGGCTTGCGGCCGCGGATGCGGGGCGCGCGGCTGGACGGGTTCACGGTGTCGGGATCAGGCGACGCGGCGGTGCTGCGGGCGGCGGGGCTTCAGGCCGGGGATGTAGTTCTGGCGGTGAACGGCCAGCCGCTCGACAGTCTGGAGCGGATCACCGCCTTGCGCGGACAACTGGCCAACAGTTCTGTCGCAGAGGTTCGCTATGAGCGGGATGGGCAGGTGCAGACCTCCACCATAGGGACCGGTCGATGAAGCGATCCAATGTGATCGGCGCTGTGATGGCGGCGGTGCTGGCCGCCCAGGGTCCGCTGGCGGCGGGGCCCGTGTGGGCCCAGTCCCAGACCCTGAACGTGCAGGGCGCCGACATCCGCGCCTTCATCCAGGACGTGGCGCGGTCGACGGGCCGGACCTTCATCGTCGATCCGGGGGTGACGGGGACGGTGACGGTGTCGAGCGAGCGGCCGCTCAGCCGGGCCCAGCTGTTCGAGGTGTTCCTGTCGACCCTGCGGGCCAACGGCCTGGTGGTGACGCCGACGGCCTCGGGGGCCTACCGGATCAGTCCGGCGCAAGGGGCCGCCCAGGGGCCGGCGACCGTGGGCAATGAGCGGTTCTCGACCGAGGTGTTCCAGCTGCGCCATCTCGACGCGGCCTCGGCGGCCGAGACGATCCGGCCGCTGGTCGGGGCCCAAGGCCAGGTGCTGGCCAATCCGGGGGCCAACAGCGTGGTAGTGGCCGACTTCGCCGACAACCTGGCCCGCATCCGGTCCCTGATCGGGCGGATCGACGTGGACCGGACCGGGTTCGAGGTGGTGACGCTGCAGAACTCCTCGGCGCGCGAGATCGCGACCGTGCTGCAGACGGTGCTGGCCCCGCCGGGCGGCCAGCCGGGACAGGGCATGGTCAGCGTCACCCCGGTGGAGAGTTCCAACTCCATCGTGCTGCGCGGCGATCCGGCGGCGATGGCGCGGATCCGGCCGCTGATCGAGGATCTGGACCGCCGCGCCGAGAGCGCCGACGACGTGCGGGTGGTGTTCCTGCAGCACGCCAACGCCGAG
>CALRJO020000096.1:0-8704 GCA_943367565.1 Brevundimonas vancanneytii | reverse complement strand
ATAGGAAGGTTTGCCCCCGGACATCGATGGCCCCCGACGAGCACACCGGCGTCCACTCGTCTCCCGGCTCAGCCCAAGCGGGCTGTCCGGGAGGGTCCAGAGAGGGACGGCGCCGTCCCCGATCTCCGCTTCGCTCCGTCGGGGATGACAAGGCGCCCGGCCTCCCTTGGTGGTGTTCGCTCTTACCTGCGGAGGGCTCGCGGACCTGTGGAGTTCACGGGCAGCGACTGTAGGCGGTGACGTTACCGTCGATATCGACTTCAAGCATCGATTGATCCGGCGACAGCGTCAGCCTGCCGGGAAGACGCCGGATCATCGGCCGATCATTGGCGTCGGTGTCATCGATGCTCCACCAGTCCAGGGTGACCCGGACTGAGCCGACGCCGTCCGGGCGGGCGGAAAGAACGTCTCCTCCCCATTCATAGTACTGAAGCTTGGCTCCCGCGATGTGGAGGCGGGTTACGCCATCCTCATCGGCGCAAGCGTGGGATGTCAGGTCCCACGTCCCGTCGAATGCAGCGGGAAGCGGGTCTGTCGCCGTGGCGCAGGCGGATAGTGCGAGGCCCAAGAAGCTCGCGAGCCCGATGCGCGTCATGATCACATCCTGAACACGCCGAACGTCGTCTCCGGGATCGGGGCGTTCAGGCTGGCCGAGATGGCCAGTCCCAGCACATCCCGCGTCTGGACCGGGTCGATGATCCCGTCGTCCCACAGGCGGGCCGTCGCATAATACGGATTGCCCTCGTCCTCGTATTTCTGGCGGACCGGAGCCTTGAAGGCCTCGGCTTCTTCGGGGGTCCATTTGTCGGCGTCGCGGTGGACGGTGGCGAGCACGGCGGCGGCCTGTTCGCCGCCCATGACGCTGATCCGGCTGTTGGGCCAGGTGAACAGGAAGCGGGGGGCGAAGGCGCGGCCGCACATGCCGTAGTTGCCGGCGCCGAAGCTGCCGCCGATCAGGACAGTGAATTTGGGCACCTCGGCCGATGAGACGGCGGTGACCAGTTTGGCGCCGTTCTTGGCGATGCCCTCGGCCTCGTATTTGCCGCCGACCATGAAGCCACTGATGTTCTGCAGGAAGACCAGCGGGATCTTCCGCTTGCAGGCCAGTTCGATGAAATGGGCGCCCTTGAGCGCGCTCTCGGAAAACAGCACGCCGTTGTTGGCCAGGATGGCGACCGGATAGCCCCAGATGCGGGCGAAGCCGCAGACCAGGGTCGTGCCGTACAGGGCCTTGAACTCGTCGAAGTCGGAGCCGTCGACGACGCGGGCGATGACCTCGCGCACGTCATAGGGGGCGCGGACGTCGTCGGGGATCAGGCCGTACAGCTCCTCGGCGTCCAAGGCGGGGGCGCGGGGTTCGCGGACGTCGAGGTCGACGCGTTTCACCGTATTGAGGCTGTCGACGATGGTGCGGACGATCTCCAGCGCGTGCTCGTCATTCTCGGCGACATAGTCGACCACGCCGGACTTGCGGCCGTGGGTCTCGGCCCCGCCGAGGTCCTCGGCCGAGATGACCTCGCCGGTGGCGGCCTTCACCAGCGGCGGACCGGCCAGGAAGATGGTGCCCTGCTCGCGGACGATGACGCTCTCGTCCGACATGGCGGGGACATAGGCGCCGCCGGCGGTGCAACTGCCCATGACGCAGGCGATCTGGGGGATGCCCTTCGCCGACATCCGCGCCTGGTTGAAGAAGATGCGGCCGAAATGGTCGCGGTCGGGAAAGACCTCGGCCTGGTGCGGCAGGTTGGCCCCGCCGGAATCGACCAGATAGACGCAGGGCAGGCGGTTCTGCTCGGCGATCTCCTGGGCGCGCAGGTGCTTCTTCACCGTCATCGGGAAATAGGCGCCGCCTTTCACCGTCGGGTCGTTGGCGACGATCATGACCTCGCGGCCCGAGACCCGGCCGACGCCGCAGATCATGCCCGCGCCCGGAGCGCCGTCGCCATACATGCCGTCGGCGGCCAGCTGGCCGATCTCGAGGAAGGGCGAACCGGGGTCCAGCAGCCGTTCGACGCGGTCGCGGGGCAGGAGCTTGCCGCGGGCGACGTGGCGGTCGCGGCTGGCGTCGGAGCCCCCGCGGGCGGCCTTGGCGACCTTTTCGCGGAGTTCGTCGCGGAGGGCCCGGTTGTGGGCATCCAGCGCCTTGAAGGCGGGGCTGTGCGGGTCGATGGCGGACGTCAGCTTGGGCATGGGGCTGGTTTAGGGCGGTTCAGGCGAACGCTCCATACCAATTAGCTATCGTCATTCCGGGCGGAGCGCAGCGAAGACCCGGAACCCAGCGGCGCGCGTGAGCGCGAAGCTGTCGCGGACAGCCTGCGTGAACAGGTCGCCTTCGGCGCCGCTGGGTTCCGGCTTTCGCCGGAATGACGATAGCAAGGGAAACTTATGTCAGGCCGGAGAGAACCGAGGTTGACGCCGCAGATGCGCCATGGCCTGTCCCGCCTCCCATGATCGCCCTCAGCCTCAAGACCCGCGCCACCCTGAAAGACCTGCTGCACCTCGCGTGGCCGGTGGTGATGGCGCGTATCGGGATCATGACCATGGGGCTGACCGACGCCATCGTGGTCGGCAACTGGTCAGGGCTGGAGCTGGCCTACAGTTCGCTGGCCATGACGCCGACGGCGATCGTGGTGACCACCGCCGTGGGCCTGATGATGGGGGTGCAGGTGATGACCGCCCGCTTCCTGGGCGAGGGGCGGCGGCATGAGGTCGGGGCCGTGCTGCGGCGGGGCGTGACCTATTCGATGCAGCTGGGCCTCGGCGCCATGGTCGCCCTGATCCTGCTGGGGCCGTGGGCGCTGGGGAAGCTGGGACTGGCCGACGGGCTGGCCGAGGGCGCCTCGCCGGTGCTGATCGTGCTGGCCCTGTCGATGCCCGGCTATCTGGTCAGCGTGGCGGCGCAGCTGTTTCTCGAGGCGCTGCACCGGCCGCGGGCGGGCATGTGGGCCATGTGGATCGCCAACGGCGTCAATCTGGCGCTCAACCTGCTGCTGGTGCCGGATGTGCTGGGGCTGGGCTTCAACGGGGCGATCGCGGCGGCCTGGGCGACCCTGTTCGCGCGGACCTCGCTGGCGGTGTTCCTGATCGTCTACATCCTGCGCATGCCGGAGGCGCGGGCGCTGGGGGTGTTCGACCGGCCCCGGCGGGACCCGCCGGCCGAACGCGACCAGCGCAAGGTCGGCTACGGGGCCGGCAGCTCATACTTCATCGAGGTCGCGGCCTTCGGGGCCATGACCTTCATCGCCGGTCGGCTGGGGGCCATCGAGACGGCGGCGTGGACGGTGGTGCTGAATGTCTCGGCCATCGTCTTCATGATCCCGATGGGGCTGTCGTCGGCGACGGCGGTGCTGGTCGGGCAGGCCTATGGGGCCGGGGACGGGCGCGGGGTGATGCGGGCCGGACTGGTCGGGATCGGGGTGGTCAGTGTGCTGACCCTGACGGTCGCGCTGGTGCTGTGGCCGACCGCGCCGTGGGTGGCCAGCGCCTACAACCGCGACCCGGCGTTGCTGGCGGTGGTGGTTCCGGCGCTGGTGCTGGCGACGCTGTTCTTCGTGGCGGACGGGATCCAGGTGGTCTCGGCCTCGGCCAACCGCGCGGCGGGCGACGTCTGGTGGCCGACGATCATGCATTTCGCCGCCTACAGCCTGATCATGATGCCGCTTGGGTGGTGGCTGGCGCATGAGATCGGGGTCAACGGACTGGTCTGGGCGGTGATCATGGCCAGCCTGGTCTCGTCGGCGCTGCTGACGGGGCGGTTTGTCAGGGTGGCGCGCAGGTTACCGAGGGTGACGCAGGCCTGACGGCCCTCTATATCCGTCGCCTCCCCCAGACACGGATTCCCATGGCCCGCATCCTCATCACCTCGGCGCTGCCGTACATCAACGGCATCAAGCATCTGGGGAATCTGGCCGGGTCGATGCTGCCGGCCGATGTCTATGCGCGGTTCAAGCGGGCGCAGGGACATGAGGTTCTGTATATCTGCGCCACCGATGAGCATGGGACCCCGGCCGAGCTGGCCGCCGCGGCCGCCGGGCAGGACGTGCGGACCTATTGCGACGAACAGCATGAGGTCCAGAAGGCGGCGGGCGAAGCCTTTGGTCTGAGCTACGACTGGTTCGGCCGGTCGTCGAACGCGCCCAACCACCGCCTGACCCAGCATTTCGCCGAGGTGCTGGAAAAGAACGGCCTGATCGAGGAGCGGGTCGACCGGATGATCTATTCGGTCGACGACGCCCGTTTCCTGCCCGACCGCTATGTGGAGGGGACCTGTCCGCACTGCGGCCATGTCGGGGCGCGGGGGGACCAATGCGACAACTGCGGGCGGCTGCTGGACCCGACCGACCTGATCGATCCCTATTCGGCCGTGTCGGGGTCGCGGAACCTCGAGGTGCGCGACACGCGCCACCTCTATCTGCTGCAGACCAAGCTGGCCGACCGGATCCGGGCGTGGATCGGTTCGAAGCATGACTGGCAGACGCTGGCGCGGTCGATCGCGCTGAAACACCTCGACGAGGGGCTGATCGACCGGGGCATCACCCGCGACCTGAAATGGGGCGTGCCGGTGGTGGGGCCCGACGGCGGGCCGCGGCCGGGGATGGAGGGCAAGGTCTTCTACGTCTGGTTCGACGCCCCCATCGAATACATCGGCGCGACCGAGGAATGGGCCGATGCGACCGGCCGGACATGGCGCGACTGGTGGCGGACGGACGAGGGGGCGGACGACGTCCGCTATGTCCAGTTCATGGGCAAGGACAATGTCGCCTTCCACACGGTCAGCTTTCCGGCGACCATCCTGGGCTCCGGCGAGCCATGGAAGACGGTGGATACGCTCAAGGCCTTCAACTGGCTGAACTGGTACGGCGGCAAATTCTCGACCAGCCAGAAGCGCGGCGTCTTCATGGATCAGGCGCTGGAGCTGCTGCCGGCCGACTACTGGCGCTGGCACCTGACCGCCTATGGGCCCGAGCATTCCGACGCCGCCTTCACCTGGGAGCAGTTCCAGTCGACGACGAACAAGGACCTGGCCGATGTGCTGGGCAATTTCGTCAACCGGATCGTCAAGTTCGCGGAGAGCAAATTCGAGGGCGTGGTGCCGGACGCGGGCGAACCGGGGCCGCTGGAGGCGAAGCTGGAAGCCGATCTGCGCGCCGGCATCGCCGAGGCCACGGCCCAGTTCGAGGCCATGGAGTTCCGCAAGGCCGCCGTGGCCCTGCGCGCCGTCTGGGTGCTGGGCAATGAATATCTGCAGGAGGCGGCGCCGTGGACAGCCTTCAAGACCGATGTGGACCGGGCGGCGGTCGGGGTGCGCACGGGGCTGAATCTGGTGGCCCTGTTCGCGCGGCTGGCGGCGCCGGTGATGCCGGATTCGGCGGTGAAGATCGGGGCCGCGGTGGGGGCGACGGACCTGAGCTGGCCGTCGGCGGACGAGCCCCTGCTGGACGCCCTGCCGCGCGGCCAGACCGTGGCGGCGGCCGGGGTGCTGTTCACCAAGATCGAGGACACGCAGGTGGCCGAGTGGAGCGAGCGGTTCGGCGGCGCCGGGGTCTAGGAGGCGAGCTTCAACTCAGGAGAGGGCGGTGGAATCGGCCGGTTCATCTCTTCAGCCATCTCGAACCAGCAGAGGATCGCGTCGCGTACGTTGACGATGGCCTCCTCCGGCGTCTCGCCGTCGCTCATGCAGCCGGGAAGATCGGGAACGGTGGCGAGGTAACCTCCACCTTCGTCTTCACGCAGTGGCCGGACCAGAACGGGATAGGACAGAGGCGACATCATGCCCTCGAGACCGCGTCCACCATCCGGACGAGCTGACGAATATACACCGACTTGATCGGGCGGGCGAATGGGACGCTGAGCATGTCCGCGATCGCGGGATGCCCGATCTTGTAGTGCGAGCCGCCGCCGCGAGGAGGAGAACAGCGCAGCCCGTGCTCAGCACACAGGCGTTTGACGTCGCCCATTCGCCAGTCAGCTGCCGGATTGGCCCGCATCGCTTCGAGGCGTTTGCTCATGCCGGACTCCAGCCGGACAAAACATTCGCGATTAAGCTGCTCTACGGATCAACGAAAGACAACTAAAAAGTGTCTCATCGATCGAGGCAGCCATTCAGGGCGCCGTGGCGGGAACCGCCCGGGCTACCGGCGCTGGAACGACCGGCGCACCGTGGGCCGGGGCCGCGCCAGTCCCCTCGTTGCGCACGCCCTGCAGATATTTGGCCTTTTCCTTCTCGGTGATGTCGAGGAAGCCGGGGGCGGAGGCGTTGAAGGCGTCCATGCGATCAGTGCGCACGATCACCGATCGCGCGCCGTCCCAGACCATGTGCAGGGCGACGTACAGAACGATGACGAGACCGACGTAGCCGATCCAGCGGTGTTTGGTCAGGATCCGGGCGATGAAGGTCGCGGCCACGCCCATCAGGGCGATGGACAGGACCAGGCCGAAGACCATGATCCAGGGATGTTCATGCGCCGCGCCGGCCACGGCCAGGACGTTGTCCAGCGACATGGTGATGTCGGCGATCATGATCTGGACCAGGGCGGCGCCGAAGGATTTGCGCTTGAGGCCCAGGGCCTCGGGGGGCGGGCCGCCGCCGTGATGGATCGACAGGGCGGTTTCCATCTCGGCCGAGGCCTCGGCCTGGTCGTGGGTCTTCTGCTCCTGCAGTTCGCGCCACATCTTCCAGCAGACCCAGAGCAGCAGGATGCCGCCGGCGAGCAGCAGGCCGATGATGGCCAGCAGCTGCACGGTGATCAGGGCGAAGCCGATGCGGAACAGCACCGCCGCGGCCAGGCCGATCAGGATCGCCTTCTTGCGCTGATCGGGCGCGAGCGCGGCCGCGGCCAGTCCGACGGCGACGGCGTTGTCGCCGGCCAGCACCAGATCGATCATCAGCACCTGGCCGAGGGCGGAGAGCTGGCTGGCGAGTTCGGGAGACGAAAGGAATTCCATGGTCGCTCTCTATCTCCGCCGCGACGAAAAGCAACTGCTCGCGCCCATTGACCGGTCAGCCCTGTTTTCGGCTGGCCTCATAGAGCGCCACGGCGGCGGCGTTGGAGACGTTCAGGCTCTCGAATCCGCCGGGCATGGGGATACGGGCCATCGTATCGCAGTGTTCAGCCACCAGCCGCCGCACGCCGTCGCCTTCGGAGCCCATGACGAGCACGGTCGGGCGGCTGTCCAGCGCCTGATCGAGCGTCAGTTCGGCCGCCCCGTCGAGACCCACGGCCCGCCAGCCGAGGTCGGCCAGCTTCTCCAGCGCCCGGCTGAGATTGGTCACCCGCGCGCAGGGCAGGCGTTCGGTGGCCCCGGCCGAAGCCTTGGCCAGGGCGCCGGCGAGGGCGGGGGAGTGCCGGTCCTGCACCACGATGCCGCGCGCGCCGAAAGCCAGGGCCGAACGGAAGATCGCGCCGACGTTCTGGGGGTCGGTCAGCTGGTCCAGCATGACGATGACGCCTGAAGCCGGTTCGGCGATGTCCTCCAGCGCCACGCCCTCCAGCGGCTGGACCTTGAAGGCGAGCCCCTGATGCACGGCGCCGGGCGGCAGCATGCGATCCAGCGCCTGGGCCTCGATCACCTCGATCTTGTGGCCGTGGGCCAGTTTGTCCCGCTCCAGCTCGGCGGCGCGGTCGGCGGTCGCCAGCAGCCGGCCCATGCCCTTGCGGGCCGGATTGGCGAGGGCGGCGATGACCGGGTGGCGGCCCCAGACGAAATTATCGGCGTCCGCCTTGGCGCGTGAGGCGCGCGGCGCGGAATCAGAGAAGCTCTTCGGCTTGGGGTTGGGGTTCCAGCCGCCGCGGTCGGGACCGCCCTCGGACTTGCCCTTGGGACCCGCTCCCGGTCCGCCCAAACGGGCTGCCGACCGGTCGCCGAAGACCGGCTTTTTGCCCGATTTCCGGTCGTTGCGTTCTGGATTTCTCGACACTATAAGACGCCCTCCGATTTGGAGCCCTGAGGGCTTTCGGGTCTGGCGCCCCTCCTAAACCAGGCGACGCGGGACACCGAGAGCTTTTGTTGTTTCGACGGCCGAAAGGTCGCCGGCGCATCGGTCCGACGGTTCGAAAACGCGCTGGGGGAATGTCCCGAGTGGCAAAGGGGGGGGACTGTAAATCCCCTGCGTAAGCTTCGCAGGTTCGAGTCCTGCTTCCCCCACCACGCGGTTTCGAAACGAAGGTCCGGACCCCATATCGGGTCGGCGGCCAACGGCTTTCGGGCCTGAGGCCGTCTCCGTGCGGGTATAGTACAATGGTAGTACAGCAGCCTTCCAAGCTGAATATGTCGGTTCGATTCCGTCTACCCGCTCCAGAATTCTCTAGCTGACCAACGCCCCCTTCCGGGCCACAGGAGTTTTGGCCATGGCCAAGGAAAAGTTCGAACGTAACAAGCCGCACTGCAACATCGGCACGATCGGTCACGTCGACCACGGCAAGACGACGCTGACGGCGGCGATCACCATGGTTCTGGCCAAGGCCAGCGGCGGCAAGGCGATGAACTACGCCGACATCGACGCGGCGCCGGAAGAGAAGGCGCGCGGCATCACGATCAACACGGCCCACGTCGAATATGAGACGGCGGCCCGTCACTACGCCCACGTCGACTGCCCCGGCCACGCCGACTATGTGAAGAACATGATCACGGGCGCCGCGCAGATGGACGGCGCCATCCTGGTGGTGTCGGCCGCCGACGGCCCGATGCCGCAGACCCGCGAGCA
>CALRJO020000095.1:0-8815 GCA_943367565.1 Brevundimonas vancanneytii | reverse complement strand
CGCTCCGGTGCGCGCGGCCGCCCAGCGGCGGGCCGCGACCGAGACCTTCGCTCATGCGCTCAGCCTGTCGCTGGATTTCCACCAGACCAAACGCTCGGGTTCGCTGTCGCGGACGATGGACCGCGGGTCGCGGGCGGTCGATTTCCTGTTGCGCGTCCTGGCCTTCAACCTGGTCCCGACCGGCGTCGAGCTGGTGCTGGCGGCCGGCGTGCTGGGCGCCCGCTACGACTGGCGCTTCGGCGCGGTGGCGGTGGCGGTCGTCGCGATCTACGCCGCCTCGACCTTCGCCCTGGCCAATTGGCGGCTTGAGCACCGGCGCGAGATGAACGCCGCCGACACCGAGGCCGCCGGCGTCTCGGTCGACGCCCTGCTGAACTATGAGACGGTCAAATCCTTCGGCGCCGAGGCGCGGGCGGCCGGGGCCTATGACCGGGCGCTGGGCGACTACACCCGCGCGGCGCTGAAGGCCAACAGCTCGCTGGCCATGCTGAACATCATGCAGGCCGTGATCATGAACGTCGGCCTGGCGGTCATGGCGGTCATGGCCGGGTTCGAGGCCGCGGCGGGCCGGATGGGGCCGGGCGACGTCATGGCGGCGGTGCTGATCATGATCTCCCTCTATGCGCCGCTGAACATCCTCGGCTTCGCCTATCGCGAAATCCGTCAGTCCTTCATCGACATGGAGGAGATGCTGAAGGTGACGCGTCAGACGCCGCAGGTCGCCGACGCGCCCGATGCGGTCCCGCTGCCCCGGCCGGCGGACGCCCGCGGCGCGGCCGTGGCCTTCGAGCACGTCGGCTTCCGCCACGATTCCCGGGCCAACGGGCTCGAGGACGTCAGCTTCATCGCGCCGCCCGGAACCACCACCGCCCTGGTGGGGCCGTCCGGGTCGGGCAAGTCGACCATCGTCAAACTGGCGCTGCGGCTGCTGGACCCGCAGGAGGGCCGGGTGCTGATCGACGGACTGGACGCGCGGCAGGTGACCCAGGCCTCGCTGCGCGCCGCCGTGGCCCTGGTGCCGCAGGATGTGGCCCTGTTCAACGACAGCCTGCGGGCCAATATCGGCTTCGCCCGCCCCGACGCCGACGAGGCCGCCATCTGGGCGGCGGCCGAGTCCGCCGAACTGGCGGATTTCATCCGCGAACTGCCCGAAGGCATGGAGACCCGTGTCGGCGAGCGCGGGCTGAAACTGTCAGGCGGCGAGCGCCAGCGCGTCGGCATCGCCCGCGCCCTGCTGGCCGATCCCTGCGTGTTGATCCTGGACGAGGCCACCAGCGCGCTGGACAGCCGGACCGAGGCCGCCATCCAGAAGACGCTGAGAAAGGCGCGGGCGGGCCGGACGACCCTGGTGGTCGCCCACCGGCTGTCGACCATCGCCGACGCCGACCAGATTCTGGTATTGAAGGCCGGACGGATCGTCGAGCGCGGCGCGCACCATGAATTGGTGGCGCACCTGGGCGGGGAGTATGCGGCCCTGTGGCGCAAACAGACCCGCGGGGCGCGGACGGAGCGTCAGTCCGTCTGACCGAATTTCTTCGCGACCATGCTGGTCAGCTGAGCCGAAACGGCGGCGCGCTGCTCGACGGCCTCTTCCGGCAGCGTGTTCAAAAGCTGCAGCGACTGGATGTGCACCGACAGGATACGCCAGTCGAAGGCGGACTCTCCCGCTGCGCGGTCGACCATGTCGCAAAGGCTGGTCGCCACGTCGCAGATTTCATCGAGACCGAAGGGACTGGCGGCGTCGATCACGTCGTTGGAGGAGCGGTAGATGCTCCGGAGGGTCTCGGCCCTTTCCTCATCGGTGTTGGGCTGCTGGAGCGCGGCGAGTTCGCCGATGTGACGGGTCACCTCGGTCAGCGCCTTGCCGCGGAGTTGGGCGATGTTGTCGCGAGCGCGGGTCACCGCGACCCCAACCGTAATCCCTCCGGCGCTGTCGATCAGCTCGGACAGCCGGGACTTGCGGCGCGAGTGGGTGATTACGGTCATTTGGCGGTCTCGGCGTCGGCGGCTTTTCCGGCTTCGAATTCAGCGCGGCGAAGGACATCCGCGCGGCGCTCCTCTCCCGGAGGCTCGCTCTGTCGGAAGCGGCGGTCGGGCCCGAAATACTCCCCAACCTCGAGGAACGGCCGGTTGTCCCGGGCCACCCAGACGATCCGCTCAAGCAGGCTGGCGGCGCTGAACGGCTTGGTCACGATGTAGTTGGCGCCGCAGTTGCGGGCCTTGTTCACCATCGAACGGCGGATGTGGGCTGCCGTCATGATAACGGGAACGAAGGCGTTGGGCGGGCCCGAGCGCCGCAGCCACTGCACCATTTCGAAGCCGTCCATGCCCGGCATCTCGCAGTCGACAACCAGCAGGTCGATCTCGGATTCATTGAGGACTTCCATGGCCTCGCTAGCGCTGCGGCACGAATGCCGGGTCCGGATGCCGAAGCCCAACAAAGCGCCGGTGGCGATTTCGGCGGAGAAGGACGAGTCGTCCACCACCATGGTCACCGCGCCGGTCAGGTTGATGATTGCCGTATCGCGAAGGGCCTCGCCAACAGAACTCATATCGACAAATCCGGCCGGGTTGCGAACTGCAACTCAGAATATAGCAACCCTTGTCAGACAACCGTCGCTGAAGGGTTAACGAAATCCTCAGCCGGCCCGGCCAATGGCGTAGAAGCGGTCGGCGCGGGCCTTGCGCAGCTGGTCCGGGTTTAGGCCGGAGAGCGCGGCGAGCTCTTCCGCCAGGACGTCCCCAACCGTCGCGATGGCCGCCTCGCGGTCCGCGTGCGCCCCGCCGACGGGTTCCGGGATGATCCGGTCGACGATCTTCAGCTCGACGAGATCGGGCGCGGTGATCTTCATGGCCATGGCCGCGTCGCGGGCCCGCGCCCCGTCGCGCCAGAGGATGCCGGCGGCGCCTTCGGGCGAGATGACCGAATAGATCGAATGCTCCAGCATCAGCACCCGGCCGGCGGCGGCGATGGCGATGGCGCCGCCCGAACCGCCCTCACCGGTAATGGTGGCGATCGAGGGCACGCCCAGGGTCAGGCAGCGTTCGGTCGAGCGGGCGATGGCCTCGGCCTGGCCGCGCTCCTCGGCCCCGAGGCCCGGATAGGCGCCGGCGGTGTCGACGAAGGTCAGCACCGGCAGGCCATATTGTTCGGCCAGGTCCATCAGGCGGACGGCCTTGCGATAGCCCTCGGGCCGGGCCATGCCGAAATTGTGGACGACGCGGGTCTGGGTGTCGTGGCCCTTCTCATGGCCCATCAGCACGACGGGCGCGCCGCGGAACCGGGCCAGGCCGCCGAGAATGGCCTGGTCGTCGCCGAACTGGCGGTCGCCCTTCAGCTCGACGAAATCGGTGAACAGCCCCTCGACATAGTCGACGAAATGCGGCCGCTGCGGGTGGCGCGCGACCTGGGTCTTCATCCAGGGATCGAGGCTGGCGTAGGTCTTGCGGCGCAGCTGCTCGGCCTTCTTGCGCAGACCGTCGACCTCGGCGTCGAACGAGCCGGAGGTCGAGGAGAGCAGATTCAGCTCCTCGATCTTCGCCTCCAGATCGGCGATCGGCTTTTCAAACTCGAGGTAGTGCACGGCCATCAGGCGTCCGGAGCAGGCGCGCCGCATGGCGCATCGGAAGGCGGCGGAACCTAGTCAGGTCAACGCCGGGGAGCAAGCGGCGGTTCACTCATCCCTCGCCAGGGGGTGCTTGTCACGCACCACCTGGGCCAGGCGGTCGGTGGCGACGTGGGTGTAGATCTGGGTCGTGGAGATGTCGGCGTGGCCCAGCAGGGTCTGGACCACGCGCAGGTCGGCCCCGCCTTCCAGCAGATGGGTGGCGAAGGCGTGGCGCAGGACGTGGGGGCTGACGCGGGCCGGATCGATGCCGGCGTCGACGGCGGCCTGGTCCAGCAGCTGGGCGAAGCGGCGCGGGGTCAGATGGCCCCTGGCCGAGGCCGACGGGAACAGCCACGGGCTGTCGGGGGACTTTTCCGGCCGGGCGGCGTCGCGGGCGATCAGCCAGATCTTCACCGCCTCGCGGGCGGAGGCGTTCAGCGGGGCGAGCCGTTCCTTGCCGCCCTTCCCACGCACGATCAGGAAGGCCGGGTCGCGCCGCACGGCCTCGACCTTCAGTCCCAGCAGCTCGGACACCCGCAGACCGGAGGCGTAGGCCAGCTCCACCAGCGCTACCAGCCGCAGACCGGCCGCGCCGTCGCGGTCCGCCGAGGCCCTCAACAGGCTCTCGATCTCCTCGCCGCTCAGGGTCCGGGGCAGGCTGCGGCCCTGTTTCGGCGCGTCCAGCCGGCGTGACGGATCGTCCGCCCGCCAGCCCTCGCCGAGCGCGAAGCGGTAAAACTGGCGCACCGCCGAGCGCCGTCGCGCCTGGGTGGCCGGCGACAGACCGCGCCGGCCCAGATCGGCGTACCAGGCCTCCACTCCCGCCTCGTCCCCGCGCATCAGCCCCCCCGCGATTCCGGCCTCGGCGTCGGCGAGATCGCGGCCATAGGCGGACAGGGTGTGGGGCGAGGCGTCGCGCTCGACGGCCATCATTTCCAGAAAGGCCTCGACCTGCGGCGTGCTCATGCGCGTGGACGCTTTGCGAGGGCGGCGCTTGGTGTAGAGGGTGGTCGGGTCATGCCGTGCCTGCCGCCGCCCGTTCCGTCGCCGTCCAGCCGCCTCTCGCGAGGCCGGTCATGAGCCCCGTGGCGATCGATGACGCACCGATTCCCGTTCATGAGCGCACCATAGCGCTGGTCGGGCTGATGGGCGTGGGCAAATCGACGGTGGGGCGCCGGTTGGCCAAGCGGCTGGGGCTGCCCTTCGCGGACGGCGACATCGAGATCGAGGCGGCGGCGGCCATGACCGTCTCGGACATCTTCGCCCAGCTCGGCGAGTCCGAATTCCGCGCCGGCGAGGCCCGGGTGCTGAAACGCCTGCTGCAGGCGCCGCGCATGGTGCTGGCGACCGGGGGCGGCGCGGTGCTCAATCCGGAAACCCGGGCCGAGCTCAAGGCGCGGGCGGTCACTATCTGGATGCGCGCCGATCTGGAGACCGTGGCGGCGCGGGTGCAGCGCCGCGACACCCGGCCGCTGCTCCGGGGCCGGGATCCGCTGGAAGCCCTCCGGGCCATGGCCGAGGTCCGCTATCCCTTCTACGCCACCGCCGATCTGACGGTCGATGTGGCCAGCGGGGCCCATGCCGAGGCGGTCGAGGCCATCGTCCGCGCCCTGGACGACTGGTTCGCGGAGGCGGCGGCATGAATACCGTGATCAGCGTCTCCGGCGACGGCTTCCAGTCCTATGATGTGGTCATCGGGCGTGACCTGCTACCCGATCTCGGCGCGCGGATCGCGGCGATGGGGCAGGGCCGGACGGTGATCGTCACCGACGAGACCGTCGCCGCCCTGCACGGCCCGGCGGTGCTGGCGGCGCTGGAGGGGGCCGGCGTGCGCGCCCGGCTGCTGATCGTACCGCCCGGCGAGGGGTCCAAATCCTTCGGCGAACTGGAGCGGGTGATCGACCGGCTGCTGGCCTTCGGGCTCGACCGCCGCGACCTGATCGTGGCACTCGGCGGCGGCGTGGTCGGCGACCTCGCGGGGCTGGCGGCGGCGCTCTACATGCGCGGCATCGATTTCGTCCAGGTTCCCACGACCCTGCTGGCCCAGGTCGATTCCTCCGTCGGGGGCAAGACGGCGATCGACACCCCGCGGGGCAAGAATCTGGTCGGCGCTTTCCACCAGCCGCGGCTGGTCGCGGCCGACATCGATCTGCTGATGACCCTGCCGCCACGCCAGCTGCGCTCGGGCTGGGCCGAGGTGCTGAAGCACGGGCTGATCTGTGACGCCGCCTTTTTCGACTGGCTGGCGGGCGAGGGGGCCGCGGGCGCGACCGGCGACGCCGGCGCCCTGACCCGCGCGGTGGTCCGGTCTGTCGAGATCAAGAGCGCCATCGTCGGTGAGGACGAGAAGGAGGCGGGGCGGCGCGCCCTGCTGAATCTCGGTCACACCTTCGGTCATGCCATCGAGGCCGAACTGGGCTTTGACGAGGACGTCCTGACCCATGGCGAGGCCGTGGCCTTGGGCTGCGCCCTGGCCTTCCGCTTTTCCGCCACGAGGGGACTGTGCCCACCGGCCGATGCCGACCGGGTCGAGGCCGTCATCGCCGCTGCCGGACTGCCGACCCGCCTGGACCAGGCCGGCGCCTTCACCACGAAGCGGCTGCTCGCCCGGATGGCGGGGGACAAGAAGGCCGAGGGCGGGCGGCTGACCCTGATCCTGGCCCGCGCCATCGGCGACGCCTTCGTCGACAAGGCCGTGGACAGGGCTGCCCTCGCGGCCTTCCTGAACAGCGAGGGCGGCACTTGAGCCAGCCGGGAATGACCCTTGCTGTCGCGCCCCTGGAAAACCGCTTCGTACGACTGGAGCCTTTCACCGGGACGCTGGAGGGCGAGGTTCGCGCCGCCCTGGACTGTGACGCGCGGTCCTGGGACATCATGGTCGCCGCGGCCTACGGCCCGCATTTCGACGGTTGGTGGCGGTCGGCGCTCAGGGCGATGGGACAAGGGTCCCGCATCGCCTGGGCCGTACGCCGGCAGAGCGACGGCGCGGTGGTCGGCACGACCAGTCTTTACGAGATCAAGTCGGACTACCGGCGCTGCGAGATCGGTTCGACCTTCTACCGTCCCGAGGCGCGCGGCGGCCCGGTCAATCCCGCCTGCAAACGGTTGCTGCTGGGCCACGCCTTCGACAGCGGTGCGGTGCGGGTCGAGATCATCACCGACGCGATCAATCCGGGCAGTCAGGCCGCCATACGCAAACTGGGCGCGCGGGACGAGGGCGTCCTGCGCAAGCACAAGATCACCTGGAAGGGCCGGATCCGCGACACCGCACAGTTCGCCATCCTTGACGACGACTGGCCCGAGGTCCGCGCCAGGCTGGACGCGCGGCTGGCGGCGTACGCCTAGTCGAGGGCCCGGCAGGTGGTCGGCGGTCGTCCGTCCGAGGTCCAGGTCGCCGCCGCGCCCTTGCCGCGCAGCTCATAGCCTGCGGCCTTGTACCAGATGCCCTCGGGGGCCCGCTCCTGGAACAGGTCCACCGCCTCGCCGCTGGAGTTCCGCACGGTCGCCATCTGGCGCGGATTGTCGAAATCGACCGACAGGCGTTCGCTGTTGTCACACAGATAGACGGTGCGAATGACGCGGTTCAGGGCCCGGTCCTGTACCTCGGCGCCGGTCCGGCGGCGCGCCGTCTGGGCCTCCTGCGCCCGTTCCCGAACTGCGTCGCCGTCAGTGGGCGCCGCGGCCGGCTGCTGGCCGCAGGCCGCGGTCGCGAGTCCGGCAAGGGTGACGGCGATGGACAGGAATTTCATGCGGACTCTCGAACAAGCGGGGCCGTACGACCCGGCGGACTAACGTGCACCGGGCGCCGCCGTTCCTTTACGGCGGGCGCGGAAGAAGGACCGCAGCAGGTCGGCTCCCTCGGGGGCCAGGACGCCGCCCTCGGCCTCGGGCTTCCAGTGGCAGGTCGGCTGGTCGAAAAAGCGGGGGCCGTGCGCCACCGCCCCGCCCTTGGGATCGTCCGCGCCCCAGACCACCCGGCCGATGCGGGCGTGGCTGATGGCCCCTGCGCACATGGCGCAGGGCTCGAGCGTCACATAGAGGGTCAGGCCGGTCAGGCGATAATTCCCGAGTTTCGCCGCGGCCGCCCGTATCGCGACGATCTCGGCGTGGGCGGTGGGGTCGTGGGCGCCGATGGGGCCGTTTTGACCCTCGGAGACGACCTCGCCGGTCGATTCGTCGACGATCACGCAGCCGACGGGAGTCTCTCCCGCGTCCGCCGCCGCTTGCGCACACGCCAAGGCCATGTGCATGAACCGCTCATCATGGCCAGCCATCCCCGAGACAACGACAAGAAGCCGCGCCCGCGTCAAGACGACAGCCGCGACGGCCCCCGCAAACCCTACGTCAAGCGCGTCGAAGGCGGCGACGATCGCGGTCCGCCCAAGGGCGGAAAATCCTTCGGCAAGCCCGGCGGCAAACCGTTCCCGAAGGACGGCAAACCGGCCGCCAAGGCCGAGGAGGGTCCGAAGCGCAGCGAGCGGGTCGCCAAGGCCATGGCCCGCGCCGGAATCGCCTCGCGCCGCGAGGTCGAGCGGCTGATCGGCCTGGGCAAGGTCGCCGTGAATGGCAAGATCCTCGACACGCCCGCCGTGCTGGTGACGCGTGACGACGTCATCACCGTCGATGGCAAGGCCATCGGCTCGGCCGAGGCGACGCGCGTCTGGCGCTATCACAAGCCCGCCGGACTGGTGACCTCGCACAATGATCCGGGCGGCCGCCCCACCGTGTTCGACGCCCTGCCCAGCGGACTTCCGCGCGTGATCTCGGTCGGCCGGCTCGATCTCAACACCGAGGGCCTTCTGCTGCTGACCAATGACGGCGAGCTGAGCCGTGCGCTGGAACTGCCCTCGACCGAACTGGTGCGTCAGTATCGCGCCCGGGCGCGCGGGCGGGTCAGTCAGTTGCAGCTGGATTCGCTGAAGGATGGCGTCACGGTCGACGGCGTTCGCTACGGGCCCATCGAGGCCACGCTGGACAAGGCGAAGGACAGCGACGGGAACGCCCCCGCCAATCTGTGGATCAGCGTCTCGATCACCGAGGGCAAGAACCGTGAGGTCCGCAAGGTCCTGGAACACCTCGGCCTGACCGTGAACCGACTGATCCGCCTGGCCTATGGGCCGTTTCAGCTGGGCACCCTGCCGATCGGTTCGGTCGAGGAGGTCGGTCCGCGCGTGATCCGCGAGATGCTGGCCGAGCATATTCGGCCC
>CALRJO020000094.1:0-9287 GCA_943367565.1 Brevundimonas vancanneytii | reverse complement strand
GCGCCTTTCTGGAGGGCCGGCCCGCGCGAGGCGCATCATGAGCGCGAGGACGGGTGTTGAGATCGACCGGCGCGCCGTGCTTGTCACGGCGGGCGCCCTGGCCGTCGCCCCGCCGGCGGCGGCGCGGCAGGCGCCGGCGGTCGCGGCCTTCACCACCGAACTGACCACCTTTCCGAGCAGGGGCAAGGCGATCCGCGCGGCGGTGTTCCGGCCGACGGCGAACGCCCGCGGCTCCGGCGTGGTCTTGATGCACGGTTCGGGCGGCATCGGGCCCGAGCAGGTGGTGCTGGGCGAGCGGTTCGCCGCCGACGGCTATGTCGCGGTCGTCCCGACCTACCTTGACGCCGCCGAGGACGATGTCGTCCGGCCCGCGCCAGTGATGAACGCCTGGCGCGATTGCGGCTCTGACGCCATCGAATGGCTGATCGGGCAGGGCATCGACAGCGGGCGCACCGGGATCATGGGCTATTCGCTGGGCTCCCATATCGCGGTGGACGGCGCCCTGGGCGACAGCCGGGCGGCGGCGGCGATCTCCGTGGCCGGAGGCTGGGACGTCTACACCCCGCGCCGTCCCGCGCGTCGCATTCCCGTCCTGCTCATCTCGGCCCAGAGGGACGCCGTTGTTCGCCCGGTCAGCACGGCTCACTGGCGCCATTTCCTGATCGAGGCCGGGGTGCCGATCCGGGCCCGGACCGTGCGCGGGGCCGGCCATATTATGAACCGGCGGCAGTGGGATCAGGTCTATGCCTATGCGCTGGACTTCTTCAACGGCAACATCGGCCGAATCTCACAGTAACCGGAACAACCATGGCATCGCTCAAGAACAGTCAGGGCTTTTCGACCCGCGCCATCCACGCGGGCCAGCGGCCCGACCCGACCACGGGCGCGGTCATGACCCCGATCTACGCCACCTCGACCTATGCCCAGGAAAGCCCGGGGGTGAACAAGGGCTATGAGTATGCGCGGGGCAAGAACCCGACGCGCGAGGCGTTCGAGGCCTGTCTGGCCGATCTGGAGGGCGGGACCCACGGCTTCGGCTTCGCCAGCGGCATGGCGGCGACCTCGACGGCGCTGGAACTGCTGGACGCCGGTTCGCACATCGTCACCGGCGACGATCTGTACGGCGGCTCGTGGCGGCTGTTCGAGCGGGTGCGGCGGCGGTCGATGGGGCTGGACTTCGCCTATGTCGACATGGCGGACCTGGGCGCCGTCGAGGCGGCGATCACGCCGAAGACGAAGCTGATCTGGGCCGAGACCCCGACCAACCCGCTGATGAAACTGGCCGATATCGCCGGCCTGTCGAAGATCGCCAGGGCGCATGGCCTGCTGCTGATCGTGGACAACACCTTCGCCACGCCTTGGAGCCAGCAGCCGCTGGAGCTGGGGGCCGACGTGGTCATGCATTCGGCGACCAAATATCTGAACGGCCATTCCGACATCATCGGCGGGGCGCTGGTGACGGCCAACCCGGAGCTGGCGAAGGAGATCAAGTTTCTGCAGAATTCCGTCGGTGGGGTGATGGGGCCGTTCGACGCCTTCCTGGCCAATCGGGGGCTGAAAACGCTGGGCCTGCGCATGAAGGCGCACAATGAGAACGCCCTGGCCGTGGCGCGCTGGCTGGAAGACCGGAAGGGGATCGCGAAGGTGATTTACCCCGGCCTGATCAGCCACCCTCAGCACGAACTGGCGTCGCGCCAGATGAACGGCCGGTTCGGCGGCATGGTCACGGCCCTGATCGACGGCGATCTGGAGCAGACGAAGCGGGTGCTGGAGCGGGTTCAGGTCTTCACCCTCGCGGAGTCGCTCGGAGGCGTCGAAAGCCTGGTCAACCACCCTGCCATCATGACCCACGCCTCTGTGCCGAAGGAACTGCGCGAGGCGGGCGGGGTGACGGACAACCTGATCCGGCTGTCGGTCGGGGTGGAAGAGGTCGAGGACCTGATCGCGGACCTGGACCAGGCGCTGGCGGTCTAGAACCAGCCGGAAGCGGCGATCAGTCCTCGTTCAGCAGGGTCTCGCGCCAGAACAGCAGACTGGCCCAGAACTGGTAGTCCTGGTTGACCTTCTTCGCGAAGCCGTGGCCCTCGTCCTGGCCGAGCAGGTGCCAGGCCGTGCGGCCGTTGGCGCGGACGGCGGCGATCATCTGATCGGCCTCCGAGGCCGGGACGCGAGGGTCGTTGCCGCCGGTGACCACCATCAGGGGGATGTTGATCTCGTCGACGCGGGTCATGGGAGAAATCTCGAGCAGGCGGGCGCGCTGGGCCGGGTCACGCTCGTCGCCGTATTCGACCCGTCGCAGGTCGCGGCGATAGGCCTCCGTATTCTCCAGGAAGGTCACGAAGTTGGAGATGGCGACCACGCAGTTCGCGCCGCGGAGGCGGTCGCCGTAGTGGATGGCCCCGGCGTAGCACATGTATCCGCCGTAGGAGCCGCCGGTGACGGCGACCCGCTCCGGATCGATGGCCGGATCGGCGCCGAGCCGGTCGAGGTAGGCGCCGAGGTCGCGCACGGAATTCTCGCGCAGATCGGGCCCATTATCGAGGCTGACGAACCGTTTGCCGTAGCCGGTCGAGCCGCGGACGTTGGGGAAGAAGATGGCGATGCCCAGCTCGTTGATCAGATAGTTGTTGCGGCCCATGAAACCGGGGCGGCTCTGGCCCTCGGGCCCGCCGTGGATATTGACGATCAGCGGACGGCGGCCCGGGAAACGGGCCGGGTCGGGGCGGTAGAGGAAGCCGGAAACGGGTTCTCCGTCGAAACTGGCGACCTCGATCAGTTCGGGCTCGACGTTGCGGGTGACATCCAGCCCCCCGGTTTCGCTGCGGGTCCAGCGGGTGACGGCCAGGGAGCGGGGATCGACGGAGAAGGCGTCGGAGGCGCTGCGGGCCGAGGAAAAGGTCAGGCCGATCTCGCCCCACGGGGCGATCTCGAGACCGCCGGCGATGCCGGCGGGCAGGCCCTCGACCGTGCGGACCTGGCCCGACGAGGGATCAAGGAGACGCAGGCGGGTGCTGCCGGCCTCGTTGATCGTATAGGCGATGAAGGCGCCGTCCTTGGCGATGTCGAAATCCGCGACATCCCAGCGCGGTTCCGTCGAAACGGCCGTGAAAACGCCGGTGGTCAGGTCGATGCGGCCAAGCCGCTGGAAGTCGCTGTCCTGGTCCGAGGTGACCCACAGCGTCCCGTCAGGCGCGAACCGGGCGCCGCCATAGGCGATCGGCAGGCTGTGATCGCCGATCGGCGTCATGCGGCCGCTGGCGAGGTCCAGGGCGTGGAGGTTGGACTTGGTGACCTGGATATACTGGACGACCAGGGCGGTGCGGCCATCGGGCGAGAAGTCGGCGATGGCCCATCCGCCGCCGCTGACCTCGGCCACCATGCGGGCGGTCGAGGGATCGCGCGGGTCCATGACGTAGAGATCGCTGTCCCGGCCGTTGCGGCGTGTTGAGGAATAGCCGATCAGCCGCCCGTCCTGACTCCATGCCCCGAAGCCGTTGCGGCTGCGCCCCCCGTCGGTCAGCAGGGCCAGGCGGCCTTCGGCCAGGGTGTACAGCTGGAAGAATTCGTCACCGCCCCTGTCCTTGCTGACGACCAGCACGTCGCCGGCGGGAGACCAGCGGCCGCCGACGGGTTCCACCTCGAAACTGAGCTGCTCGCGGGCGCCCATCGGCGTCGCGACGCGGTGAATCTGGGCGGTATTGCCGAAGCGGGTCGAGATCAGCATCGACCGGTCGGCCGCGTTCCAGCCCGCGAAGCCGGCGGTGCGGAACTCCATATAGGGGCGGGTCTCGGCCGCCAGGGCCGCCGGGATGGCCGGGACGCCGTCAGCGATCAGAGCCGCGGGCTTTTCCACGACATCGGAGGCCTGGGCCATGACGGCGGTCGGCGCCAGGACGCAGGCGAGGACAAAGGCGAGCGGACGGATGCGCATGGAACCCCCTGTTCAGGCGGACGCGATCCGCCGAGCCGGGAGGTTGTCATCGAATGGAGACAGGAGTCCAGTTCGGCGCGCGAGGCGCCAAGGGCCGGGTCAGGCGGCCTTGGTGTCCGGCAGGGCGGTCTGGTGGCCGCTGGCGGGGACGACCTTCTTCTTGGCCGGGGCGCGGGGCTTCTTGACGACGGTGGTCGTCTTGTCGGCGGCGCGGCGGGCCACTTCCTCGTCGATCAGGGGCACCAGCTCGGCGGCGGTGGCCATCTTGGTGGGGGAGCCGCTCTCCGACAGGCGGACGGCGTTGAGGCGCAGCGCCTTCAGGTCGGGGTCGCTCATGGTCGGGAGCTTTTCGGCCAGCGGGGTCATCGGCATCTCCTGAGAGTTGAAAAACAGTCGGGCCGGCGCCTGTTCGGCGGCCGGCCCTTCCGTCAGCTGGAGCTGGCTCCAGCAGGGTCGCTTGTCGGAAACTATTCGGCGGCCTTGAGGCGACCGGCCGATTCCTTGCCCGAACGCGAGTCGCGTTCGACTTCGTAGGAAATCTTCTGGTTTTCGTTCAGCGTGCCCAGGTCGGACGTTTCAACGGCCGAGGCGTGGACGAAAACGTCCTTGCCGCCGTCATCGGGGGCGATGAAGCCATAACCCTTGGTGGAGTTGTACCATTTTACAGTGCCGGTAGCCATTTTGAGACCTCCGTTAGGCGTTGACCGCCGGAAGAGGCTCCGGGTCGGCCTGTCGGGTCTGAATGGGATCGGCTTTGGACCTCGGTGCGCGATGCAAAGGGGCAGCAGCGTTTCGCAGTGAGATCGACGAAGCCTCAGATGGGCGCTTTGGCGGCCAATAGCAAGCGGCGCCGTAAGACAGCAAAACGGCGGCGAGGGCCTGAGCCCTCGCCGCCGTCGAAATCATGCACCCGGAAGGGGCGCGTGAACTCAGCCTTCGGTCTTCAGCTGACCAGCCGATTCCTTGCCCGAACGCTTGTCGCGCTCGATTTCGTAGGAAACCTTCTGGTTTTCATCCAGGCCGCGCAGGCCCGCTTGTTCGACGGCCGAGATGTGGACGAAGACGTCCTTGCCGCCGTCGTCAGGCTGGATGAAGCCGTAGCCCTTGGTGGAGTTGAACCATTTTACAGTGCCGGTAGCCATTTTCAGGACCTCCGCTAGCGTTGGCCCCAGGGAAAAGCCCCTGCGGCCTGTCGGGTCTGAATGGAGCGGCTAGACCTCAGTGCGAAAGCAGAGGGTGGCGTTTCGCAGAGAGCTCGACAAAACGCTTTTGGACCGGCGGCGCGCCAAAATCAAGACGCTCCACAGGGGGCTATTCCGCGGCGGGTTCGCCTTCCGGCGTGGCGATATAGTGCTCCTGGCAAAGCTTGCGCAGGGCGGCCGTCAGGGTCGGGCCGTACAGGGAGTCCTGAATCCGCTCGAAGCCTTCGGACTGGAGGGCCTGTTTGATCTCTCCGACCGTGCGGCAACCGCCGCCGCGCGCCAGTTCATAGGCGCGTTCAAGGGTGGTGGGACGATGGTTGCTCATTCGTCCTAGATAGGAACTCTGACGCGAAAAGCGAGGGCTTCGTCGCAGGATCAGAAGGCGAAGCTGATCCCCGCGACGAGGGCGTCCGCATATTGCTCGCCCGGCACGTTCGCGTCGGTGGCGTGGTAGCGCAGATCCGCCTCGATGTTCCGGGTCAGGGCGTAGCTGAAGCCGGCGTTCCAGCCCGTGTAGTCAAGGCTGTTGTCCTGCTCGCGGCGGCCGATGGAGGCCGTGCCGGAGAGCTTGTCGGTGAAGTCCCAGCCGACCCGGGCCTCGACCCAGGTCCAGGCCTCGGTCGAACCGGTGCTGTCGGGGCTGTACTGCAGGCGAAGGCGGCCGCTGGCCGGGCCGATCGAGCGCTTGACGTCGGCCGTGAACTCCCAGGCATCCGCGTCAGCGCCGGGGTTGGCGTCGACCTGGTATTTGTACGCGGCGTTGAGGTCGAGGTCGAAGCCGGCGAACTGCGGACGCACGCCCGCCGAGGCCTTGAGCTCCAGCTCCGAGCCGGTGGAACTGCGGATCGTCTCGAACGACGGCCCGGCGTAGAAAAGGCCCGAGGCGCTTTCCCACTCGGCCTCTCCCCAGACGAAGGCGTCGCCGTCCGACTTGGAGGCGTCCTTGGAACGATTGTCCGTGCCGGCGCCGACGGCGAAGGACCAGTCGCCGGCAGGGGCGGCGTCCTGGGCGGCGGCTCCGCCGGCCATGGCCAGAAGGGCTGCCGCGAGGGCGGCGGCGGTCGTCAGGGTGCGGAGCATGTGAGTCGCCTCGTTTGAACGGGCGGGGTCTAGAGCCGCTTCTTGTCGAATTTATCACAAGCCTGCGTAAATTCGTCCGTCAGCCGACGGACAAGCGCCGCCGTGGGCAGAACATCACGCACGCCGGCCGATCCCTGGCCAGCGGACCAGACGGTTTTCCAGGCCTTGGCCTCGTCGGCCATGTCGAGCTTGTGCTCGGGCAGGGACTTCGGATCGATGCCGTTGGCGACCAGCGACGGCGTGAGGAAATTGGCCGGAATGCCCGAGACGGCGGGGGTGTAGGTGATGTCCGAGGCGCCCGCCTCGACGATCATCTGCTTGTATTCCGCCTGGGCCAGCGACTCGGTCGTGGAGATGAAGCGGGTGCCCATATAGGCGAAGTCGGCCCCCATCATCAGGGCGGCGGCGACATCCGAGCCGGTCGACAGGCAGCCGGACAGGATGATGGTCCCGTCGTAGAAGGAGCGCACCTCCTCGACCAGGGCGAAGGGGTTGACCACCCCGGCGTGGCCGCCGGCGCCGTTGGCCACGAGGATCAGGCCGTCGACGCCCGCCTGGGCCGCCTTGCGGGCGTGGCGGACGTTGGCGATGTCGTGGAACACCACCCCGCCGTAGCCGTGCACGGCGTCGACCACGTCGCGCACCGCCCCCAGCGAGGTGATGATCAGGGGCACCTTCTCCTCGACCGAGACCATCATGTCGGCCATCAGGCGCGGATTGGTCGGATGGACGATGTGGTTGACGCCGAAGGCGGCGGCCTCGGGGGTCAGGCGCGACTTGATGTCCTGCAGCCACTCCCGATAGCCCTCGGTCGAGCGCTGGTTCAGCGAGGGGAAGGTGCCGATGATCCCGGCGTTGCAGGCCTCGACCACCAGATCCGGCCCGGAGACCAGGAACATGGGCGCGGCGATGACCGGCAACTTCAGACCCTTTTGCAGCGATGCCGGAATGGCCATGGCGGATACCCCCGAGTTGTCTTTGGCTACGGATAGCGGGCTGTCCCGGGGGAAGGCAAATGGAAGAGGTGGTTGGTGATTGCTGCTCCCTGTCGGCGGAAGGGCGGCGCGGACCGCGCTCTCGCACCGGCGCCGGCCAGCCACCAATCACCAACCACCAGCCACCAGGATGACGCCGAGCGACGAACCGGCTACATCCCCGCCATGACCACCGACACCTCAGGCCTGCACCAGCTCGGCCAGCACACCGTCCAGCCGACCAGTCCGGAAACGGCCGAGCTGGAGCGCGTGCCCAATCCCCATCCGGGGATGCTGTATCTGACGCGGTTCACGGCGCCGGAGTTCACCAGCCTGTGCCCGGTGACCGGCCAGCCGGACTTCGCCCATATCGTCATCGACTATGCGCCGGGCGACTGGCTGGTCGAGTCCAAGAGCCTGAAACTGTACCTGACCGCCTTCCGCAACCACGGCGCCTTCCACGAGGACTGCACCGTCGCCATCGGCCGGAAGATCGCCGACCTGTTGCGGCCGGAATGGCTGAGGATCGGCGGCTACTGGTATCCGCGCGGCGGCATCCCGATCGACGTCTTCTGGCAGACGGGGCCGGCGCCCGAAGGGCTGTGGCTGCCGGACCAGGGCGTGCCGACCTATCGCGGGCGGGGGTGAGAGGCGCCATGTCGCTTCGTCCGTTCCATCTCGCCTTTCCGGTTCATGACCTCGACGCCGCGCGCCGCTTCTGGGGCGGGACCATGGGCTGCGCCGAGGGGCGTAGCTCAGCGGAATGGATCGATTTCGATTTCTTCGGCCATCAGATCGTGACGCATCTGGTTCCGGGGATGAAAGCGGCCGACGCCGGCGGCAATGCGGTCGACGGCCATCAGGTGCCGGTGCCCCATTTCGGCGTGGTGCTGGAGATGAAGGACTGGCAGGCGCTGGCCGACCGCCTCATCGCCGCGGGCATGAAGTTCGATATCGAGCCCTATGTGCGATTCAAGGGCGAACCGGGCGAACAGGCCACCATGTTTTTCCGCGATCCGAGCGGCAACGCCATCGAGATGAAGGCCTTCGAGGACCTTGGCCAACTGTTCGCGAAATAGGCGCCTCGCTCGACGCCAAGACGATGCCTGGAAGCCAGGCTTTGCTGCGCAATTTGCGCAGCGCGTGAAATGCTCACATTCCGCTCATGCTTGAGCGCGCGGATGCGGCCAGTGTGAACCCATGACCGAACCCCGCCGCCTCCCGCTCGAAACCTGGGGTCGCCACTGGCTGGGGCGGTTGCAGACCTGGGCCGACCGCCGGGCATGGTCCCGCTACGCTTTCGAGTTCCTGATTTTCGGGATCAAACAGGCCTGGGCCTGTCTGTTCGGCGGGGCGATGCTGGTCCTGTTGCTGGCGACGCATCTGTGGTGGCCGGACGAGGCGCCGGTCAGCCGCTATGATTTCCTTGTCATCGGAGCGCTCGGCATTCAGGCGGCCATGCTGGCGCTGAAGCTGGAGAGCTGGGAGGAGGCGAGGGTGATCTTCGTCTTCCACGTCGTCGGCACGATCATGGAGCTGTTCAAGACCTGGCACGGGTCGTGGATCTATCCCGAGGACAGCCTGCTGCGGATCGGCATGGTGCCGTTGTTCTCGGGCTTCATGTATGCGGCGGTGGGCAGCTATATCGCCCGTATCTGGCGCATCTTCGACATCCGCTTCCGCCACTATCCGCCGTTGTGGGCGACCTGGGTTCTGGCGGCGGCGATCTATGTGAACTTCTTCGCCCACCACTGGCTGCCGGACGTGCGGCTGGGGCTGTTCGTGCTGACGGCGGTGCTGTTCGGGCGCGGCTGGTTCCATTTCACGCCCGACCGGAAGCGGCGGGCGATGCCGTTCCTGCCGGGGTTCTTTCTCGTCGCGGTCTTCATCTGGCTGGCGGAGAATGTCGGGACATACGCCCGGGCCTGGGTCTATCCGGGACAGGACGACGGCTGGGAGCCGGTGTCCCTGGCCAAGCTGGGCAGCTGGTTCCTGCTGATGATGATCAGCGTGGTGCTGGTGTCACTGGTGCATCGGCCGGAAGAGGAGCCTCGATAGTTCCGCTCATCCCGGCGAAAGCCGGGACCCAGTTCTGTCCAG
>CALRJO020000093.1:0-9369 GCA_943367565.1 Brevundimonas vancanneytii | reverse complement strand
AGGGCTTCCTCGATCTCCTTTGTGAACAGCGCCTTGCCGCCGATCTCCATCAGCCGGCGGTCCTGGACCCGGTCGCCGGTGGTGACGATCTCGACCAGCGGCACGGCCTCCGGCAGGTCGGCGTCCGCCACGCCCAGGGCCCGGCCGATGGCGCGCTGCATCATGCCCGACTGGGTCAGGGCCAGTTTCGAGCGGCGCGTGCCGATGCGGACGAGAGGAGCCATGAGTCGTTGCGCCGGGGGGAGAGGGTCGTTACCTCGACCCGATGGAGAGGTCCGCCGACTATAGCAGCGATGGAAGCCGGGCAACCGCGCCCCTCACCGTGCTCGGCCTTGAGACCAGCTGCGACGAGACCGCCGCCTCCGTCGTGCGTCTGTCGCCCGACGGCGAAGCCACGGTCCTGTCCTCGGTGGTGCACAGCCAGATCGACGACCACGCGGCCTATGGCGGCGTCGTCCCCGAGATCGCGGCCCGCAGCCATGTCGAGATGATCGACGGCGTCGTCCGCCGCGCCATGGCCGAGGCCGGACTGGACTACGACGGCCTCGACGGCGTCGCCGCCACCGCCGGCCCCGGCCTGGTCGGCGGCGTCATGGTCGGCCTGAGCTTCGGCAAGGCCGTGGCCCTGGCGCGCGGCCTCCCGCTGATCGCGGTGAACCATCTGGAGGGCCATGCGGTCTCCGCCCGGCTGGGCCAGCCGGTGGCCTATCCCTTCCTGCTGCTGCTGGTCTCCGGCGGCCATTGCCAGTTGCTGGAGGTGCGCGGCGTCGGCGACATGACCCGGCTGGGCACGACCATCGACGACGCGGCCGGCGAGGCCTTCGACAAGATCGCCAAGGCGCTGGGCCTCGGCTACCCCGGCGGGCCGGCGCTGGAAAAGCTGGCCGAGGGCGGCGACGGATCCCGCTTCGATCTGCCGCGCGCGCTTCTGGGCCGCAAGGACTGCGACTTCTCCTTTTCGGGCCTCAAGACCGCCGCCGCCCGGCTGGCCCAGACCTGCGAGACCGGCCAGCAGCGCGCCGACCTCGCCGACGCGGTCCAGACCGCCATCGCCCGCCAGCTCAGCGAGCGCTCCGACCGCGCGCTCAAGGCCTATGCCGAAGACCATTCCCATCGGCTGTTCGTCGTCGCCGGCGGCGTGGCCGCGAACCGGACTGTCCGCTCGACCCTGCAGGCGACGGCCGAAAAGAACGGATTCGCCTTTCTGGCCCCGCCCATGGCCTATTGCACCGACAATGCGGCGATGATCGCGCTGGCCGGGGCGGAACGACTGCGCAAGGGGCTGGTTTCGGACATCGACACCGCCGCCCGGCCGCGCTGGCCGCTCGACGAATACAGCGCGCTCAACGACCCGACGCACGCGCCGGGCCGCAAGGGCGCCAAGGCTTGAGGGAGTGAGCATGCAGTTCAAGACCGCGGGGGTGATCGGCGCCGGCGCCTGGGGGACCGCCCTGGCCCAGGTCGCGGGCTGGGCCGGCCTCGACGTCCTGCTGCAGGCGCGCGAGCCCGAGGTGGTCGAGAGCATCCGCGCGCGGCGCATCAACGAGGCCTTCCTGCCGGGCATCACCCTCGACGACCGCGTCTCGGTCACCTCCGACCTGGCCGATCTCGGCGCCTGCGACCTGATCCTCGCCGTGCCGCCGGCCCAGCATATGCGGTCGACCCTGGCCGCCTTCGCCAGCCATCATCGGGCCGGCGTTCCGGTCATCCTCTGCTCCAAGGGGATCGAGCGGGGCACGCTGAAGCTGATGACCGATGTGCTGGCCGAGACCCTGCCCGCCGCGCCGGCCGCGGTGCTCTCGGGTCCCAGTTTCGCCGGGGAGGTGGCGCGCGGCCTGCCCAGCGCCGTCACCCTCGCCTGCGCCGACGAAGCCTTGGGCGAGTCGCTGATGGAAACCCTGTCGGCCCCCGCCTTCCGGCCCTATCTGGCCGCCGACCTGATCGGGGCCGAGGTCGGGGGCGCGATCAAGAATGTGCTGGCTATCGCCTGCGGCATCAGCGAGGGCCGCGGTCTGGGCCGCAGCGCCCACGCCGCCCTGATCACCCGCGGCTTCGCCGAAATGACCCGGATGGGAGTCGCCCTCGGCGGTGAGGCCGAGACCGTGGCCGGCCTGTGCGGCCTCGGCGATCTGGTGCTGACCTGCTCCAGCCCCCAGTCGCGCAACATGAGCCTGGGTCTCGCGCTCGGTCAGGGCCAGACGGTCGAACAGGCCCTGGCCGGAAAACGCTCGGTGGCCGAGGGCTATGAGTCCGCTCCCGCTGTGCGGGAACTGGCCGAAAAAATGGGCGTCGACATGCCCATCTCCCTGGCTGTGGCGGCCCTGCTCGCGGGCGAGACCACGGTCCAGGGAATGATCGACTCCCTGCTGTCGCGCCCGCTCAAGACCGAGCGGCACTAGTGCAGGGCAAGATGTCCGCTCATCCCGGCGAAAGCCGGGACCCAGTCCTTTGGATGACGAATGGCTGGCGTCATGACTCTTCGGTTGTCCTGAGGCGCCGGCGTCAGGCTGGACAACACTGGGTCCCGGCTTTCGCCGGGATGAGCGGAAACCAATGAGCGAACGCAAACGCGTCTGGGCCACCCCGCCGGGCGTGGCCTTGTGCGCCGAGGCCGACATCGCCGATCCCGGCTCGCGCGGCTTCGTGCTGCAGATCGGCGAGGCCTTCTTCCATGGCTTCGTGGTGCGCAAAGGGGGGCAGGTCGCCGGCTATGTCGACCGCTGCCCCCACCAGGGGTTTCCGCTGGCGATCGAGCTGGACCGCTATCTGGTCCCCGACGGGTCGCTGATCCTGTGCGGCTGGCACGGGGCGGTGTTCGAGCCGTTGTCGGGCGCCTGTGTCGGCGGACCCTGCGCCGGCGCGCGGCTGACGCCCTGGCCGGTCGAGGCCTCGGACGGGATCATCCGCACCGCCTGAAGACGTCGCTCAACCGGGGTTGCGGAGCAGATAGACGCCGAAGTCGATATAGTCCCGGCCGAACGCCATGATGGCCTCCACGCGGTCGGCGTGGAAGCGGATCGAACCGGATTCCGGCGCCTCGGGATGGGCCTCGGCCCAGGCGCGCGCGGCCGCGATCGAGTCGCGCGGATAAGCGTCGAAGACGTCCTGCGGCGAGATGCGGCCCTCGATGACCTCGAACCCCGCCGCGACGGCCGCCGCCCGCCAGCCGGCATCGTCCGTATAGAGGTTGGTGACCTCGGTGATCTGGCGCAGGGGCGCGGGCGGCTCGGCGCGCCAGACGATGTCGCCCCACAACAGCCAGCCGCCGGGCTTCAGGCTCCGGCGCAGGGCGATGAAGCCCGCCTCGGGCGTCGGCCGGCCCTCGCCGCTGACGTCGGTGGTCCCCAGCGCCACGATCAGATCGACGGGTTCCATCCGCGCCAGCGCCTCGGCCGAGCGGGCGACGATCAGGGAGACCCGGTCCCCGGCCCCCGCCGCCTCGATCCGGCTCCGGGCCAGTTCCGCCATGACCGGATCCAGCTCGATCGCCGAGATTGTCATGCCGAAAAGCCGCGCCAGCCGGATGGCCACCGCCGCATTGCCCGTGCCGAGGTCGATCGCCGTCGCGCCCTCGCCCAGGCCGGTACGCGCCACCGCCGCCTCGATCGCCGACATCTCAACGCCGTTGCAGACCTCGCGGACCTCATAGGCGATGCGCTGGAAACTCATGGGGGAGCGGTGGGTCATGCGGGCTTGTCTCTCGCCGGGGCGAGCCGGGCAAGGCCTTCCCATTCGTCAGATGTCTATGGCCAAGTACTTTACAACACAAAGCCATTGTGACATTGAAGGGGCTGCATTCGGAGATTCTTCCCATGACCGCAGCCGCCCTGACCTTCGATACGCCGCGCTCGGAGCCGACCGCCGCCATCTGCGCCGGACGGGTTCTGCTGCTGGCCGGCCTGGCCTTCGTGCCCGCCAATCTCTTGCAGTGGGCCGTCCTGAGCGGAGGAGCCGACCCTCATCCCGCCCTGCCCGGTCTCAACTGGACCCTGGCGGTCGGCGGTTTCCTGATCTGTCTCTCCTGGTTGCGGCGCATGGGAGGCGAGGCTGGTCGGCGCGTCGCGGGCTGGTCCCGGGCCATCGTTCTGGCCCAGCTGGGAGCGGTCCTGTCGCTGGCGGCTGTCTCGGCCTCGACGGGAGACTGGGGCCTGATGCGGTGGAGCGCGGTCGCCGGCTTGACGCTCTTCGCCGTCGTTTGGGCGGTCGCGGCCATCCGCACCGCCGTCCCGAACATGGGCATCCTGTTTCTGGTCTCGCTCGCGGGGGCCGCCGGCGCCGCGATCCTGTTCGGAGCCCCGGACCAGTATCTGATCCATGCCGCCACCCTGGCGCTCGCGGCCCTCTTGCCGGGCCTGTGGCTGGCCCTTGGCCGCCGACTCTGAAAGGACATTGAACCCATGACCGAGAACACCGAAGACCCCGCCGCCGACATCGCCTGGATGCGCCGTCTGGCCGAAGAGGGCGCCCAGGCGCCGATGCGGGGCAATTCGCTGCTGATGTTCGGGGGGCTGCTCTACGGCGTCGCCAGTCTCTTTCACTGGGGCATCATCGTCGGCCTGGTGCCTCTGGGCGGGAACCAGGTTTGGATCGGCTGGGTCGCGGCCACGGTCATCTACTGGGTCGTCCTGGCCATAACCATTCCCCGGCTACGTCGCGCCGGCGTGTCCACCACGGCCAACCGGGCGGCGGGAATCGCGTGGAGCGGCATGGGCTGGGGGATCTTCGCCATGTTCCTGGCCATGGCCGTACTGGGCTGGCGCCTGGCCGACGAGGCGGCGCTGGATGCGATGTTCGCCCTGATCCCTTCGATCATCATGGTTTTCTACGGCGTCGGCTGGGCGGTCCATGCGGAGATGCAGCGCTCGAGGAAGCTGTGGGTTCTCTCACTCGCCAGCTTCGCCGCCGCTCCGCTGCTGGCTCTCTTCGCGGGCCAGGCCGAACAGTATCTGGCCTATGCCGGCTCCCTGTTCCTGCTGATGGCCCTGCCGGGCTGGATGCTGATGCGGCAGGCGCGGGCCTGACCCCATGACGGACGAGTTCGATATCAACCGCATCGATGACGTCATCCATGGCCGGGTGCGTCTGGGGATCATGGCCGTTCTGTCCGGCGTCGAAAGTGCGGATTTCAACACCTTGAAGGCGCGGCTGCAGGCGACGGACGGCAATCTGTCGGTCCATCTGCGCAAGCTGGAGGAGGCCGGCTTCGTCGCCGTGACCAAGCGGTTCGAGGGTCGCAAACCCCTGACCGAGGCCGCCATGACGCCGGCCGGCCGCAAGGCCTTCGTCGCCTATCTCGACGCCATGCAGGGGCTGGTCGGAAAGGCGTGATCGCGGGACGGTGGTTCGCGCCCGGCGGCTCGTCTAGACAGGGCGCATGACCGGCCGCATCCACCGTTTCGACGCTCTCGACAATTTCCGCGACTACGGCGATTACGCCACCGCCGCCGGACGGCACGTCGCGCCCGGCCGGCTGTTCAGGTCTGGCCATCAGGCGAGGGCCAGCGAGGCCGATCTGGACCGGCTCGCCGCCCTCGGCATCGCCACGGTGGTCGATCTGCGCCGCCCCTCGGAGCGGCGCAGCCAGCCCTCGAAACGGCCTGTGGGCTTCAGCGGCGCGGTGATCGAGAGCGCCCATGACGACGGTGGCGAGGCGCCCCACCTGACCTTCCTGCGAACAGCCGACCTGACGCCCGACTCCGGCCGGCGTTTCATGACCGACACCTACCGGCGTCTGGCCTTCGAGCCGTCGCACCTCGACCTGTTCGCCCGCTACTTTCGCGCCCTCGGCGAGACGGACGGCCCGGTGCTGATCCACTGCGCGGCCGGCAAGGACCGGACGGGCCTGCTGGCCGCGCTGACCCATCATCTTCTGGGCGTCCATCACGACGACATCGTCGCGGACTATCTGTTGACCAATACCGCCGTCGATCTGGAAGGCCGGGCGCCCGGCATCGCCCGGCAGCTTGAGGCGCAGACCGGTCGGGCCGCTTCCCATGACGCCGTGGTCGCCTTCCTCGGGGTCGAGCCGATCTATCTGGACACCGCCCTGGCCGAGATCACGGCGCTTCATGGGTCGACCGACGCCTATCTGGAACGGGCGCTGGGAGTGGATACGGCGCTGCGTGACCGGATCGGCGCGCGGCTGGCGGCGTGACCGGGGCGGCGCGCTTCGTCGAGACCCGGGAACGGCCGTGGCGAAACCCGCTGGCGGTCGCGGCGGGGCTGCGCCATCTCGAGGGGCCGCTGGCCCTGTTGTCCGACGGCGGCATCCTGGGCCGCTGGTCCTTCGTCGCCGCCGGACCGGATCGGGTTCACATCGGCCCGATCGGACCGGACGGGACGCTGGACCCGCTGAGAGACCCGTCGTTCGCGACCGGGGTCGTCGGCCTGCTGGCCTATGATGCGGGGGCCCGGCCCGCGACCGGTCCGCGCGAGCCGGTCTGGCCCGATCTGATGCTGGCCCGCTATCCCTCCATGCTGGCCTTTGACCATCAGGACGGTGTGGTGCGGGTCATCGGCCGGGGCGACGATCCGGCCGCCGCGAACGCCGCCGCCAATCAGGCCGAGAGCTGGCTGGCGAGGGCTGACGATCCGGCCTGTCCGCAGGCCCCGGCCGATGGATTCGTCGCCGAGTCGCCGCCGGCGGCCTATCTCGCGGCGGTTGCCGACGTGGTCGCCCGGATCGCGGCGGGCGAGCTGTTCCAGGCCAATATCGCGCGGGCATGGTCGGGCGAATTGCAGGGCGGCGCGGATCCGTTCGACGTCATGCTGCGGCTGGCCGACCGGGCCTCGGCCTACGGCGCCTTCTGGCGGCTGGGGGACCGGGCGATCGTTTCCAACTCTCCCGAGCTGTTCCTGACCTTCGATCCGGACAGTCGCCGGATCAAGACGCGGCCGATCAAGGGCACCCGCCCGCGCGATCCCGACCCCGTCCGAGACGACGCCCTTGCCGCCGAGCTCCGGGCCAGCGCCAAGGACCGGGCCGAGAACCTGATGATCGTCGACCTGATGCGCAACGACCTGTCGCGCGTCGCCGAGCCGGGCTCCGTCTCCGTCACGGCCCTGTTCGAGGTCGAGAGCCACCCGACGGTCCACCATCTGGTCTCGACGGTCGCCGCCCTCGCCCGCCCCGGGGTCGGCGCGGCGGCGCTGCTGGAGGCGACCTTTCCGCCAGGCTCCATCACCGGCGCCCCCAAACATCAGGCCATGAAGGTCATCGCGGGACACGAACCGCCGCGCGGTCCCTGGTGCGGCAGCCTGGTTCATATCGAGGACGGGGGGCGGCTGACGGCCTCGGTGCTGATCCGGACCGCCTCATTTCAGCGGGTGGAGGGCCATTGGCGTTTCCGCACCCTGGCCGGCGCCGGCATCGTGGCGGACAGTAACCCGGAGGCGGAACTCGCGGAGACCGAGGCCAAGGTCAGGGCGCTGAGGGAAGCGCTGACCGACCGCTAGCAGTTGGTGCACACCGTCTTATCGACGGTCCGCGGCCGCAGATAGTAGATGTGCGAGAAGCGGGTGATGCCGGGCATGAAATAGTCGACCGGAGAGTCGTAGTCATAGGTCGCTTCCGACACGATGACGCTTTCGCCGTTGGCGATCAGGTCGACCGGCAGTGTGATCGTCGAGTTGACGGCCCGCGGCGCCATGCCGTCGCCGCGGCTCCAGTCCACCCGGGCCACGCCTGAGGTGCGGGTCACGCTGCTGACTCGCTGTTGCAGGGCGGCGGTCGGGAACGGCTTCATGATCAGGCCGCCGATATCGAAGATGTCGTCCAGACTGGCGGTCGCGATCGTCTCTTCCTGGGCCACCAGATCGGCGACCATGGCCGAGACATGGCCCATCCTTTTCTGGGCCATGAAGCCCTGGCAGAATTCGGCCATGCCGAAATAGAAGGCGATCAGGACCGGCGCCAGCATGGCGAACTCGACCGCCGAGACGCCGCGCTCGTCGCCGGCCAGCCGGGATAGGCGTCTGAAGCGCATCATGGTTCGTTCCGGAACGCCGTGGTGGCCGTCAGCATGGCCGCGCCGTCGTTCATGCGGGACAGGCCTTGGGCCAGGAAGGTCGTCAGCAGCGGCTGGCGGTACCAGACGCGCACGACCATCAGGCTGCCCGGGGCGCCGTTGGTGTAGGTCAGCACGCCCTCGTCGAACGTCCCGCCGGCCATCGGATCGGGCGGGGTAGTGGCGAACTGTGGAATCTCACGCACATCGACCGTGGCGCGCGTGGCGCAATCCGGGGCGAAGATGCTCATGCGTCCGCACAGGGAGGTCTTGAACGTGGCCGCGGTCATGGACTGGGCGCTGGCCTGACCGGTGCGCACCAGCCGGCCCGTCTCGATGGTGGCGTTCTCGAGAACGGAATCGGTCACGAAGACGATGCCGAGTTCCAGGATGGCGAACATCATCAGGAGGAAGGGCAGGGCGACCATGCCGAACTCGACGGCGGCCGAACCGTCGGACGCGCGCAGCAGGCGGCGGACGAATCCGCGGCGAGGCCGTCTCCGGGATCGAAAGGATGCGCCCATCGTCACGGACGACCCTACGGCGTGGGGGCGGTGTCGCCGCTCCGGACGGAGGGCGAGCAAGAGGCCGCGCAGGCCATTTCGGTCGCCTGGCCGGCGCGCCAGATCCTGACCCGGCCCGAACCGGCGCCGTCGGTGACGACGATCTGGCTCTGGAACACCGTGCGCCCGATGGTGTCGACGGCCACGATCTCGGTGACGCCATAGCCCTTGCCGGTGATGTAGAGGGTGTTGGCGTCCACCACCGTCACATCGGCGATGGCGGGATTGCCGACGATCACCGAACCGGCGGGGCCACGCAGCTGAACCCGCTGGGCCTGGTCGATTTCGACATTCATGCTGGCGGACTGGGCGGTCCCGATCGCCGGCGCGAACAGCACGGCGGCCGAGGCCAGGACGGCGATGAGGCGAGCGGGGGAGGCGGGTCGGGTCATGGCGTCGACTTCCAGTAATCAGGGCGCGCGCGTGAGCGTCTCCGGACACTGACCCGCAAACCTCAAGAAAGTCTGAAATCAGGCAACCGCGGGTGAAATCATAGTAAACGCCGCGTCAATAAAGAAATCACATCGGCATACCGCTGTTTTACTCGCCCTTAATCCGCGACAGGCATGATGATCGTGCAAGAGGGGTCAAGCGGGCACAAACCGATGATCCTGCAGGTGTCAACGATTGCTCGCTTAAACACAGAAGGATTTCAGCCATGACCAAGTTTGTTTCGAAATTCATGTCCGACGAGTCCGGCGCCACGGCCATCGAGTACGGCCTCATCGCCGCCCTGATCGCCGTCGTCATCATCTCGGCCGTGACGGCCCTGGGTTCGACCATCAAGACCAAGTTCAACG
>CALRJO020000092.1:0-9806 GCA_943367565.1 Brevundimonas vancanneytii | reverse complement strand
GGCGTCGCCGCCCTGGTCTTCACCAGCGCCAACGGCGTCGCCGCCTTCGCGGCCCTGACCCCCGACCGGAGCCGGCCCGTCTTCACCGTCGGCGACGCCACGGCGCAGGCGGCGCGGGCGGCGGGGTTCGCACGGGTGCGGTCGGCGAGCGGCGATCTGGATCGGTTGGCCGCCCTGCTGATCGCCCAGGGACCGGCGGTCGGACCGCTTCTGGTTCCCGGCGCCCGGGAGCCGGCCGGCGACCTGCCCGCCCTGCTGCGGGGCCGCGTCGAGGCCCGGGCCCTGCCCGTCTATGAGGCCGTCGGGACCGGGGCCGCGACGCCCGACGCCTTTGACGCCGTTCTTGTGCATTCCGCCCGCGCCGGCCGCGCCCTGTCGGCGCTGGGGCCGTTCGCGGGCCAGGCGGCGCTCGCCCTGTCAGCGGCGGCGGCGGAGCCCCTCGGCGACCGCTCCGGCCTCGTCATCCGCATCGCCCCGACGCCCGACGAGACCGCCCTGCTCGCGGCGCTTGGCAATCCCGCGCGCCGCGTATAAAGAGCCCCTCTCGCGCGGGCGGCCTCTATCCGCCGCGCCGAGGCCGCTTTAGCTCAGCTGGTAGAGCATCGCATTCGTAATGCGGGGGTCAGGTGTTCGAGTCACCTAAGCGGCACCATTTTTCCAGCTGAACCCAACCTCATTGGCCGCCCGGGCTCCCGCCCCCGGCGGCGGGCAGCGGCGGAGAATCGCCTTTCTGCGTCATAGCGGTGAGAGCAGCCTCCAGACTGGTCACGCGATCGTTCAGGCTGGCTATTTTCTGAGCCTGTGCTTCGTCGGCCGCCCTCTTGTCGGCTTTGATCTTCTCCGCCCGGCGAGCAATTACAAGGAAGACGTAGCAAGCCAACACGATCAGGACAGCGCCGGCGCCCCAGACGGACTGGAAACCCAGGAATGTCGCGGCGACCGCGGCGACCGACAGCCAGCTCGAAAATGTCACGCGCTTGCCTTCCGGCTTACAGACAAGGCGATAGGCTGGCGGGATCGCGAACGCGGCGATCGCCGAGTATTGCGCGAGGACGTTGGCCCCCTCGATCTGCGTCACCGAAAGCCCGAGGAGCCCCAGCAGACCGAATGTCGTGATCATCGCCACCAGTTCCAGGAGGTCCTTGGTGAAGCGGCTGTTGCTGTACCGGGCCCCTTCGCCCACGCCTTCGCCATGCTGGGTCGCGAAATAGAGGGCGAGAACCAGGCTCCAGGCCCAAGCGCCGTCAACCGGACCATCGCTCGTCAGCCTGGGGAGCAGATTGACCAGCACGGCACCCAGGAAGGCCGGGTAGATGAGGCTGTAGACCCAGAGGTGCAGTGTCCGATCCATCCGATTGCCTCCTGACCAGCTCGCTGAAGCTAGGCCGTAGGGCGCCTTATTGTCGAGCTTTCCCTCAAGCCGTCCGGGGCCCGCGCGACCTCGCTACTTCGCCTGTCGTCTCCGCCGGAGGCGTTCGAGGTGGGCTCGGGTCAACCTTGCGAGCCTTGCGCCTTGTCGACGACCATCGGTTCATCTGGACGGCCCGTCCGGAACCGCCTAGCTAGACCGCGGTACTCGGAGCGGTCGATGGCACAGCGGCTCAGCGCGCGTCAGGAAGAATGTCTGAGGCTGACCGCCTTCCTCACCGACAAGGAAATCGCCGTCCGGCTCGGCCTGTCGGAGGCCACCGTCAAGAAGCATGTGCACGAGGCCTGCCGACGGCTGGACGTCAACCGGCGCAAGGCGGCGCTGGCGCTTCTGGAACGAAACGTACCAGACCCCACGAAAGACCCCATAGCTTCAGCGGGCGTCGCGACCTTTCCTGACCGCATAGTAGCGGAGTCGGTCTATGAGTCATCAGGTCAGGACGCTTCCCCACTGGACGTGGGAGGATCTGGAGGCGGCCCTGGACGGGTTCAGCCCGCTGGGAGCGGACGATCCGCTGCGGGCGCATCTGATGCGGGGACTGGCGGACGACGCGGAACGGGCCAGTCCGCGAGAGCTGCTGCAACAGGTGCTGAGCGCGGGCTGGGTCATGGCGCAGGTCGGAGCCCAGAGCGGCGCCTCGGCTACCGGCCTCCGCCAGGCGGCTGGGGACTCCGTCTCCTGATCCTGCTGATGACCCTCGTGCTCGTGGCGGTTCTGATCAAGGCCGTCGCCGATCTTCTGGTCGCCTATACCGGACAGGCGCAGGCGATTGACCGCGCCACCAGTCCCGATCTTCGGACCGGCGTCGCGGGCTGACGCCCCGCGTCGAGCACCACCCCATGACCTCCTTCCAGCTCGCCGCCCTGACCCTGACCATCGCGACCATCGGCGTCGCCTGGACGAAAGGCGGTCATCCAGAGCGATTCGGCGCCTGCGCCGTCCTGGTCTGGATCGCGACCAGCACCACCACGCCCGACTGGATGCACAGTGTCCTTGTTGCAGGCGTCTCCGTGCTGGAAGCAGCCCTCGAATTCACCCTGCTGGTCGTGCTGGTGCGGATGGCGTTGACGGGCCGGCGATGGTGGCCGTTCGCCGCCGCCGCCGTTACGACCCTGGGCGTGATGGTCTATGTGGCCCAGATCTTCATCCCGGAGCTGGACCGACGCGCGGAGATCTCCGCCCACGTGGGTCTGACCTTTGCGCTGGACCTCACGATTCTGGCGGGCGTCGTCGAGCGGTGGCTCGCCGGCGAGAAGCCGGCGAGCAGCGAGGCTGTCTGGAGCCGGCGCCCGGGAGTGACTTGAACATATAAACATATCTTTATATGTCTGGCGGCCTTCCCGTCTCGCCGGAGCTGCGCCTTGTCCCGTTCGTCCTTCCTCTTCACCTCGGAAAGCGTCTCCGAGGGCCATCCGGACAAGGTCGCGGACCGCATCTCCGACACCGTCGTGGACCTGTTCCTGTCCAAGGATCCCTATGCCCGGGTCGCCTGCGAGACCCTGACGACGACGAATCTGGTCGTCCTGGCCGGCGAAATCCGCGGCGAGGGCGTCATGGACACGGCCGGAAACTGGGCGCCGGGCGTCGAGGCCGAGATCGAGGCCGCCGTCCGCGCCGCCGTCCGCGACATCGGCTATGAGCAGACCGGCTTCCACTGGGAAAAGTTCGAGTTCATCAACCGCCTGCACGGTCAGTCGGCCGATATCGCGGTCGGGGTGGACGCCGCCGGCAACAAGGACGAAGGCGCGGGCGACCAGGGCATCATGTTCGGATACGCCTCGAACGAGACGCCCGAGTTGATGCCGGCGACCCTGCAGTATAGCCACAACATCCTGAAGCGGCTCGCCGAAGTCCGCCACGGCGGCGACAAGCGGCTTGAACCCGACGCCAAGAGCCAGGTCACCATCCACTACGAAGACGGCAAGCCGGTGCGGGCCACCTCGATCGTGCTGTCGACCCAGCACGCGCCCGGCCTGTCCTCCGACGACGTCGCCGCGATCGTGAAGCCGCATATTCTCGAGGTCCTGCCCAAGGGCTTCACCGACGAGAACACCGTCTGGCACATCAATCCGACCGGCATCTTCGAGATCGGCGGTCCGGACGGCGACGCCGGCGTGACCGGCCGCAAGATCATCGTCGATACCTACGGCGGCGCGGCGCCGCACGGCGGCGGCGCCTTCAGCGGCAAGGATCCGACCAAGGTCGACCGCTCGGCGGCCTATGCCTGCCGCTACCTCGCCAAGAACGTCGTCGCGGCCGGCCTGGCTGACCGCTGCACCATCCAGATTTCCTACGCCATTGGCGTGGCCAAGCCCCAGTCCATCCACGTCGATCTGCACGGCACCGGCAAGGGCGCGGTCACCGAGGCGGTGCTGGAGGCCAACATCCTCGGCCTGATCGGCGGCGCCACGCCGCGCGCGATCCGCGAGCACCTCGGTCTGAACAAGCCGATCTACGCCCGCACCGCCGCCTATGGCCATTTCGGCCGCGCGCCGGACGCCGACGGCGGGTTCAGCTGGGAGAAGACCGATCTGGTCGAACAGCTGAAGGCGCTGGCCTGATCGTCCGGGCGCGTCTAACAGGCGCGCCCATGGCCTCTTCCGACGAACCGAAACACCCGCCGCTCCGCTCGTTCGGTCGCATCAAGTCGCGCGCCATCAAGCCGCGGCAAGCGGCGCTGTTCGACACCCTGCTGCCCGCGATTGCCCTGCCTGATCCGAAGGCGGGGCCGATCGACCCGAAGGCCCTGATGCCCGATGCGACGGCTGTCTGGCTGGAGATCGGCTTCGGCGGCGGCGAACATCTGGCGGAGCAGGCGGCGCGTCATCCGGACACGCTGATGATCGGCTGCGAGCCCTTCCTGAACGGGGTCGGCTCGGCCCTGCGCCACATCGACGAGCGCGGCCTGAAGAATGTCCGCCTCCATGCCGACGACGCGCGCGACGTGATGACCGCCCTGCCCGACGCCAGTCTGGACCGGGTGATGATCCTGTTCCCCGACCCCTGGCACAAGGCGCGGCACAACAAGCGCCGGCTGGTGCAGGACGAGACGGCGGCGGAGATCGTTCGGCTCCTGAAACCGGGCGGCGGCCTGCGGTTCGTCACCGACTGGAAGGACTATGCCGACTGGGCGCTGGAGAAGTTCGAGCGCACGCCGGGACTGGTCTGGCAGGCCGAGGCCGCGGATGACTGGCGCGTCGCCCCAGCCGATCATGTGGTCACCCGCTATGAAGAGAAGAAGCTGGGTGACACGGCGCCGATCTTCCTCGACTTCATCCGCGCCTGAGGCCCGGAACCGCCGACAGGGCGCGCGCCGCCAGGACGACCAGGAGCGACTTGACCGCGGCGCCGATCAGGAAGGGCGTGAAGCCGGCAGCGAGCGCGGGGGAGGCCCCCATCCGGACCGCCAGCCAGCCGGTCCCGAGCGTCAAAATCATCAGGTGCAGGCCGAATAGCCCGGCCGTCGCGGGGACGAAGCCGCGCGGGCGGCCCTTCCCGGCGAAGGCGCCGGCCAAGGCCGCCGCGAACGGAAAGGCGAGCAGATAGCCGGCGGTCGGACCCGTCAGCGGGCCCATGCCCGAGGCGCCGTCGGAGAAGACCGGCAGTCCCGCCAGCCCGACGGCGAGATACAACAGCACGGCGCCGCCGCCCCAACGCGGCCCGAGGACCACCCCCGCCAGCAGCACGGCCCAGGTCTGCATCGTCATCGGCACCGGGACCATGGGCACGGACAGGCGGGCGCTGACCGCAATCAGCAGAACGAAGCCGGTGACGGCCGCGAAGCGGAATGGCAGGCCGGATGGAACGGTCATGGCTGACGCCAACCACGCCGGACCGGGCGCGGCAAGCCCCAGGCGGCGTCAGCTGGAAATCTCGCGCGAACCGGCGCAGAAAACCGTCGCATCCAGAAGGACTGACCGATGAGCCTCGCCCTCGACCACGTCGCGACCTCCATGTTCCTGCGCGGGCTGACCGCCCTGTCAGGACTGGTCGACAAGGCTGTCGAGTCCGGCCTCGACGAGGCGGCGATCATGGACGCGCGGCTGGCCCCGGACATGAAGCCCTTCCCCGACCAGATCCGCATGGCGTCCTTTTCCGCCCGCAGCTGCGTCGCGCGCCTGACCGGTCAGACATGGCCGAAGACCGACGACACCGAGGCCACGCTGGCCGATCTGAAGGCGACCATCGCCCTCTCGATCGCCTTCATCGAGGCGACGGACCCGGCGGCCTTCGAGGGCGGCGAGACCCGCCGGATCGAGCTTCGCTTCCCCGGCGTCGAACTGGATTTCGAGGGCGCGGGTTATCTGACCAGCTTCGCCCTGCCGAATTTCTATTTCCACCTGACGACCGCCTACGCGATCCTGCGCAACGCCGGCGTACCGCTGGGCAAGCGCGACTTCCTGGGCCAGCTGGCGCTGATCTGAACCCGGCGGCGAGAGGAGCAGGGCATGGCTCGACCGAAGACGGAGAAGCCGCCATTGGACGGCAACGGGTTCTTCGTCGCCGCGCTCCTCGCTCCCGGGATGTCGGTAGCGATCTTCTACCTCGGCGTGGCCCTGACGGGTTCGTCCGACGGACCCACAGGCGGCGTCGGCGGGCTCATCGGAAGCCTTCTGCTGTTGCTGCTGATCGTGTCCTTGTGGGGCGCCCTTCCAAGCCTGACCTTCGGCGGTCTGGTGCTGACGGTGATCCAACGAATACCGTGGCGCGGACGGCCGACGGCGGTGGTATTCATGATTGGCGGCGTGGCGGCCGCGGGCCTCTATGTGCTGACCGGGCTCGGGATCGCAGCCCTGTCGCCGATGGCGGCGATCTTCTTTGCGCCGTGGGCTCTGCCGGAGATGGTCGGCCCGGAGCTGGGCGGCGACGATTGGTGGCTGGTGGCGAGCCTGCTTCTGGCCGGCGCCGCCGCCGGGCTGATCTATTCGGCCTTCGCCAAGAGGGGCTGACAAAGCCTTCCGTCGGCGCTATACGGCCTCCCACATCGTTAGACCGGCGTCCAACGGCGCCGTTTGAAGCGGCGGCCCCGGATGGCCCGCCGCTTTTTTATTGGACCACGCGCCTTGAAGGCCAAGACCGTTGAAGATCGCCAGCTGCTGGAGCTGATCGAACCCGTGGCCGAGAGCCTGGGTCTCGACATCGTGCGCGTGCGTCTGATGGGCGGAACCCTGCGCCGGCGGCTGCAGATCATGGCCGAACGGCCCAGCGACCACGACATCGCCGTCGAGGAATGCGCCCGCCTGAGCCGCGCCGTGTCGGAAATCTTCGACGCCGCCGATCCGATCGCCGGCGAATATCTGCTGGAAGTGTCGTCGCCGGGCGTCGACCGACCGCTGACCCGCCTGTCCGACTTCGACCTGTTCGAAGGCTATGAGGCGCGGCTGGAAAGCGACCGGATGATCGAGGGTCGCAAACGCTTCAAGGGCATGATCGCCGGGACCGAGGGCGACAACGTCGCCATGGACCTGGAGGGCGAGGAGGACACCGCCCTGATCCCGTTTGAATGGCTGGTCGACGCCAAGCTGGTGCTGACCGACGAACTGATGAAGGCCGGCGCCGAGAAGCGGGCCGCCCGTAACGACAACAACGAACCCGAGACCGAGGACTAGACCATGGCTGTTGCCGGCGTTTCCGCGAACCGACTCGAACTGCTGACGATCGCCGATGCGGTCGCGCGCGAGAAGAACATCGATAAGGAGATCGTCGTCGAGGCGATCGAGGAGGCGATCCAGAAGGGCGCCAAGTCGCGTTACGGCGCCCATCACGACATCCGCGCCAAGATCGACATCAAGTCGGGCGAGATGGCCCTGACCCGTCACGTCACCGTCGTCGCCGACGACTGGCAGCCGGAAGACGAACTGGAAGAATTCAACGACAGCGCCATGGTCCGCCTGACCGACGCTTCCAAGCGCGATCCCGAAGCCTTCGTCGGCAAGGAATACATCGAGAACCTGCCGCCGTTCGAATTCGGCCGGGTCCAGACCCAGATGGCCCGCCAGGTCGTGACCGGGAAGGTCCGCGACGCCGAGCGCGCCAACCAGTACGAAGAGTTCAAGGACCGCGTGGGCGAGATCGTCAACGGCACCGTCAAGCGTGTCGAATACGGCAACACCGTCGTCGACCTGGGCCGGGGCGAGGGCATCATGCGCCGCAACGACTCCATCCCGCGCGAGGTGTTCAACATCGGCGACCGGATCCGCACCTACATCTATGACGTCCGCGCCGAGGCCAAGGGTCCGCAGGTCATGCTGTCGCGCTCGCACCCCGGCTTCATGGCCAAGCTGTTCGCCCAGGAAGTGCCCGAGGTTTACGACGGCGTGATCGAGATCCGCGCCGCCGCCCGCGACGCCGGTTCACGCGCCAAGATGGCCGTGCTGTCCAACGACAGCTCCATCGATCCGGTCGGCGCCTGCGTCGGCATGCGCGGCTCGCGGGTTCAGGCGGTCGTCGCCGAACTGCAGGGCGAGAAGATCGACATCATCCAGTGGAACAACGACGAGCCCACCTTCATCGTCAACGCCCTGGCCCCCGCTGAAGTCTCGAAGGTCGTGCTCGACGAGGAAGCCGACCGCGTTGAGGTGGTCGTGCCCGACGAACAGCTGTCGCTGGCCATCGGCCGCCGCGGCCAGAACGTCCGCCTGGCCAGCCAGCTGACCGGCTGGCAGATCGACATCATCACCGAGTCGCAGGACTCCGAGCGCCGCCAGCGTGAGTTCAGCGAACGCACCGTCCTGTTCCAGGAAGCCCTCGACGTCGACGAGGTCATCGCCCAGCTGCTGGTCACCGAAGGCTTCGCCACGGTGGAAGACCTGGCCTTCGTGGAAACCTACGAAATCTCGGACATCGAGGGCTTCGACGAGGACACCGCCGAGGAGCTGCAGGCCCGCGCCCGCGACTTCCTCGAGAAGCAGGCCGCCATCCTCGATGCGAAACGCGTCGAACTGGGCGTGCTGGACGAGGTGATGGCCGTTCCCGGCGTCACCGGCGCCATCGCGGTCGCCCTGGGCGAAGGCGGGGTGAAGACCGTCGAGGACCTGGCCGATCTGGCCACCGACGAAATCCGCGGCGGCTACGAGGTCAGGAACGGTGAACGGGTCAAGGTCCCGGGCGTTCTGGAAAGCTTCAACCTGGCCCAGGAAGAGGCCGAGATGCTGATCCTGCAGGCCCGGGTCGCGGCCGGCTGGATCGACGCCTCGGAACTGCCGCAGCCGCCGGAGCCGGAATACGAGGAAGAACTGGCCGAAGGCGAATACGACGCCGACGCCGTCTTCGCCGCCGCGCCGGAAGGCGAAGAGGGTGAAGCCGTCGCCGACGAAGACGCCGGTGACGCCGGTGACGCCGCGGAGGTCCTCGCCGAGGACCCCGAACAAACCCCCGAAGCGTGATGGGAAGCCGGATCGTTCATGAGTCTGCGCGAAGCGACGATCGATAGAGAGAGACGCGACCTGGTGACCCACCAGGTCATGGACGAATCTCGCCTGATCCGCTTCGTCGCCGCTCCGGACGGTTCGGTCGCCCCCGATCTGGCGCGCAAGCTGCCGGGCCGCGGCCTCTGGGTCGCGGCGGACCGCGCCTCGGTCGAGACGGCGGTGAAGAAGAACCTGTTCTCGCGCGCCGCCAAGGCGCCGATGAAGCCGGCCGCCGACCTCGCGGACACGGTCGAAAGCCTGCTGTTCCGGCGCTGTCTGGACCAGTTGGGGCTTGCCCGGCGCGAGGGCGTGCTTATCTCAGGCTTCGAGAAATCCCTGGCCAATATCCGGTCGGGCAAGGCCGCCTGGATCATCGAGGCGGCGGACGGGTCCGCGGACGGTCGCGGCAAGCTGCTTTCGCTGGCGAAACACATGACGCCGCCGCCGAAAGTCTGCGGCTTCTTCACGGCGGACGATTTGAGTTTGGCCCTTGGGCTGGAAAATGCGATACACGCCGTCCTGCTTGAGGGCGGGCGGGCCGATCGCTGGACCATAGAGGTCGAACGACTGGCGGGATTTCGACCGTTGACGCCTCCACAGTGGGGCGATGAAGCGGCTGGGATGCCGAACAAGGATTTGGACGGGCGGGGTTCTGCTCCCTGATTTGGGGGCCGGGCGACGCGCGGCTTTTTGTGTTTGAACGAGACGACGGCGGATCACCCGCTGTCACGAGTAAAGCGACCGGATGACTGACGAGAACGACAAGACCAACGACGGCGCACCGCAGGCGCCCACCGGAACACCGTCCACGACGGGTCCGCGGGCGCCGCTGAGCCTGAAGCCCCGGCAGGCGGGATCGGTTTCGACCGGCACCGTGCGCCAGAGCTTCAGCCACGGCCGCACCAAGACCGTGGTGGTCGAGACCAAGCGCCGCGCCGGCGCCGTGCCAGGGCATCAGCGCCCCCAGG
>CALRJO020000091.1:0-10218 GCA_943367565.1 Brevundimonas vancanneytii | reverse complement strand
AGCCGGGCATTCTTGTGCACGTTCATCCGGGGAACTCTTCGGTTGAGGTTGGTGCTTCGCAACCCCAGCTTCTCAGCCCACCCCCGGGTGAACAACCTTCATAGCTTCGACATCTAGGCGGCCGATTTCTTCCTGGCCGCCGGCTTCTTCGGCGCCGCCTTCTTCGCGGCGGGCTTCTTCGCCCCCTTGGCCGACCCCTTCAGGCTGTTCTTCAAAGCGGCCATCAGGTCGATCACATTGGTGTCGTCCGGCTCGGCCACGTCGACCGTGCCCTTGCCGCCTTTGGCCTTCGACTTGATCATCTCGCGCAGTGCGTCGTCGTAGCGGTCCCTGAAGACCGAGGGGTCGAAGTCCGCCTCCTTCTGTCCGATGATGCGGGCGGCGATCTCCACCATGTCGGCGTCGGCCTTGACCGTCGGGATGTCGTCGAAATAGTCGCCCGCGTCGCGCACCTCGTCGTGGGCCCGCAATGTGTAGGCCACCAAACCCTTGCCCCGCACCTCGAGCGCGAGCTGCCGCTCCTTGCCGCGCAGGACCAGGCATCCCAGCGCCACCTTGCCCTGCTTCTTCATCGCGTCCCGGATGACGGCGAAGGCTTCCACGCCCGCGCCCTTCTCCGGCACGACAAAGAACGGGTCGCCCCAGAACAGACGGTCGATTTCGGTTTCGTCGACGAATTTGTCGATCGAGATCGTCCGGGTGCTCTCCAGCTTGACCTTGTCGAAGTCGGCGTCGTCGAACAGGACATACTCGTCCTTGGACACCTCATAGCCGCGCACCAGATCGCTGCGCTCAACCGGTCCGGTGTCCGGGTCGGTCGGCACCATGCGGATGCGGTTGTTGGTCTCGGGATTGATCAGGTGAAACCGCACGTCGTTGGTGCTGGTCGTCGCGGTGAACAGCGCCACCGGACAGGAGACCAGCGACAGCTTCAGATGTCCTTGCCAGGTGGGTCGAGCGGCCATGTCGTCTTCTCCTCGGCAGTCACAATGCGCGAGGACGAGGAATGTTCGGACGCTCAACGCCCATTCCCGCCGCGAGCCTCCCCCGCTAGTCTCCCCCGATGAGCGACGACTCCTATGTCTTCGAGGGCCCGGCCGACGAACCGCCGGCGCCCGCGCGGGACAACAATCCGCCCCAGACGGTGTCCGAGCTGTCCTTCGCCCTCAAGCGCACGCTCGAGGACCGGTTCGGCCATGTCCGGCTGCGCGGCGAGATCTCCAAGGTCAATCACCACGCCTCGGGCCACGTCTATCTGACGCTCAAGGACGACAAGGCCGCCATCGACGGCGTCATCTGGAAGGGCTCGGTCCGCGGTCTCGGCGTCCGGCCCGAGTCGGGGCTGGAGGTCATCGTCACCGGCAAGATCACCTCCTACCCCGCCCGCTCCTCCTACCAGATCGTCATCGAGACCATGGAGGCCGCCGGCGCCGGCGCCCTGCTGGCCCAGCTGGAGCGGCTGAAGGCGAAACTGGCCGGCGAGGGCCTGTTCGAACCCGGCCGCAAGAAGCCCATCCCGACCTTTCCCGCCGTGGTCGGCGTCATCACCAGCCCGACCGGCGCCGTCATCCGCGACATCCTGCACCGGATCGCCGAGCGCTGGCCCTGTCGCGTCATCGTCTGGCCGGTGGTGGTCCAGGGCGAGGCCGCCTGCGGCCAGGTGTCCAACGCCATCCGCGGCTTCGACGCCATGACGCCGGGCGGCGCCCTGCCCCGACCCGACGTGCTGATCGTCGCCCGCGGCGGCGGCTCGGTCGAGGACCTGTGGTGCTTCAACGACGAGGGACTGGCCCGGGTCGTGGCCGCCGCGACCATCCCGATCATCTCCGCCGTCGGGCACGAGACGGACACCACACTGATCGACTTCGTCTCCGACCGCCGCGCGCCCACGCCCACCGGCGCGGCCGAGATCGCCACCCCCGTGCTGGCCGACCTCGTCTATACGGTCGCCGATCTCGACCGCCGCCTGGCCCGCGCCGGCGGCCGCATCCTCGAGGACCGCCGCACCCGGCTGCGCGCCGCCGCCCGCGGCCTGCCCGCCCGACCCGAAGATCTGCTGGCCCTGCCGCAGCAACGGCTCGATCATGCCGGGAGCCGGCTCGGCTCGGCCCTGCATCGCAATGTCGCCGTCCATGAGCGCCAGTTCGCCGCCGTTTCCGCCCGGCTCTCCGACGGGCTCCTGAGGCGTGCCCTCGAGCGCCGCCACGACCGTTTGACCGCCTTCGCCGACCGCTTCGCCCCGGCCATGACGCGCCGTCTGCACCAGGACTCGGCCCGGCTCGCCGCCCTCTCGCGCGCTTTGTCGGGCCTCAATCCGAAGACGCCCAAGCCCGGCTTCGCGCGGGTCGAGGCCGAGGACGGGGCCATGATCGCCGCCGCCGCCGCGCTTCAGGACGGACAGGCGGTCCGCCTCGTCTTCGCCGACGGATCGCGCGGGGCCCATATCGACGGCGACGACGGATCCCCGCCGGTTCGACCGAAGCCCTCGCCCGCGACAAGGCCCAAAGCCCCGCCGCCCGGACAGGGTGATCTGTTTTGAACGCGAAAGCCGTGGCGCGATCCACACCCGCAGGCTAGCCTCGATCCATGGCCAGGACCCGGACCACCACGACCCAGACCGCCCAGGCGACCCTCCACTACGGCGACGGCGAGTTCGCCGTGCTCAAGCCCGGCCGGTTCGTGACCTGCGCGGTCAGCGGCAAGAGTATTCCGCTGGAGACCCTGCGCTACTGGTCGGTCAGCCTTCAGGAGGCCTACGCCGGTCCCGACGAGGCCTTCCAGCGTCTGGGCCAGGTCGCGTGATCCTGAACCGCCGGGGCGTCATGCTCGGCTCCGGCGCCCTGTTCGCCGCCCGGCCCGCATGGACGCAGGATGATGCGAACCTGACCCTGACCGGCCGTTTCGTACAGGGTGGCCATGCGCTGGGCCGGACCTGGCCCCGCGCCCTGATCTTCGTCGACGGCGAATCCCTGACCGCGGCCTCGGCCGGGGGCTGGTTCGTAGTCGGCTTTGACCGCGACGCTCCCGGCAGCGTCCAGATCGAGGCCCGGCTCGACAGCCGCACCGCCCGCCGCACCCTCGACATCGCCCGCGGCCAATTCCCCAGCACCCGCGTCAACGGCCTGCCGCCCTCGACCGTCGAGCCTTCAGACCCCGAGCTTCTGGCCCGCATCCGGCGCGAGGTCGCGCTCAAGACCGAAGGGTTCGCCAGCCGCATCGACGCCGATCATTTCCGCGACGGCTTCGACTGGCCGCTGGAAGGCTTCCGGGTCACCAGCCGCTGGGGCAGCCAGCGGGTGCTCAACGGCACGCCCGCGCGGCCCCACTACGGCATCGACCTGGCGGCGCCGCAAGGCACGGTGATCCGCGCGCCCGCCGCCGGGCGGGTCGCCCTGGCCCAGCCAGGGTTGCATTTCGAGGGCGGGCTGGTCCTGATCGACCACGGCCAGGGGTTGATTACGGCCTACCTCCACCAGTCCCGCGTCGACGTCGCGGCGGGGCAGGAATTGCGGCGTGGAGACCCGATAGGCCGGGTCGGCATGACCGGCCGGGCCACGGGACCGCATCTGTGCTGGCGCATGAAGTGGCGCGATCGCAACCTCGATCCGGCGCTTCTGGTGAAAACCTGAGCGTGAGTAACCGGTTACCTCTCTGACTGAACAGTGATCGGTCATGGACGGGCAATGATTCTGCCCGTAAATTGACGCTCTTTCCCCGCCGATTCCGGCACGGCCCCGATTCATGTCCTCTCTCCAGGCGCTCAAGGTTCTGCTGGTCGACGACAACCAGCACATGCGGGCCATCACGTCCGCCGTGCTGAAGTCCGCGGGCGTGCGCCATGTGCACGAAGCCTCGGACGGCGCCGCCGGGCTCGAGCTCCTGCGTGAACAGTCGATCGACCTGGCCATCGTCGACTTCAACATGTTTCCCCTCGACGGCGTCGAGTTCACCCGACTGGTCCGCAACAGCCCGGACAGCACCAATCCCTATCTGCCGATCATCATGATGACCGGCCATTCGGAAAAGAGCCGCGTCTATGAGGCGCGCGACGCCGGGGTGACGGAGTTCGTGGTCAAGCCGATCACGGCCAAGGCCATCCTCGACCGCATCCAGGCGGTGATCTTCAAGCCCCGCCCCTTCGTGAAGACCGAGGGCTATTTCGGCCCGGACCGCCGTCGTTCCACCGCGTCGAACTACAAGGGGCCGCTGCGCCGCGCCGCGGATCAGGCCAAGGGCGATTCCAACGCGGCATAGACCCGGTCGGGCCACCGTTTGTGGACCCAGAACCAGTCGACGGGACTCTCGCGCACCCGCGCCTCGATGAAGGTCGTGATCGCCTGCACGCCGCGAATGATGTCCGCCTGCCGGTCGCCGGTCCGCTCCAGCTCGATCGGCTCATAGACCGTCAGCCGGAACCGCACCCCGGGCAGCCGCACCACCGACATCGGCTGCAGCACCGTCCCGAACCTCAACGCCAGCCGGCTCGGCCCCGGCGCGGCGTTCACCGGCTGGCCGAAGAACATCACCTCCGGCCCTTCCGAGAATTTCTGGTCGTTCATCAGGGCCACGGACTCGCCCCGCGCCATCCCGGCCAGCAGCTCCCGCGCCCCGTCCCCGCCCTTGGGCGCGAACAGCTTCACCCCGTACCGCGCCCGCGCCGCGATGATCTGGGCGTCGACATAGGGGTTGTTGGCCGCGCGATAGGTGATCTGGCACGGCACGCCCGAGCCCGTGATCGTCGCCGCCAGCGTCTCGATATTGGCGAAATGCCCACCCGCGAACACCACCGGCTTGCCGCTGTCCCGGATGGCGTGCAGCCGCTCCAGCCCGACCACCTCGATCCGGTTCTGCCGGACCAGAATGTCCATCACCGCCGTCTCGGCGAAGGCGCGGCCGGTCTGTTCCCACTGCGCCAGCGCCAGCGCCTCGCGCTCGGCCCGCGGCATGTCGGGAAAGGCGATGCGCAGGTTCCGCATCACCGTGCGCTGCGTCCCCGTCCTCGGCCCCAAAGTCCGCAACAGCCAGCCGCCCAGCGCCGACGCCCGCTCGACCCCGAGCAGCCGCATGAAGCCGATGAAGCCCGCGAACGCCGCCGCCTCCAGCCGCCAGATCAGGTCCTGGCGCAAACCGGCGCGTCTGGACCCGTCACCAGGCAATGGTGATCCCGCCGTCCACGACCAGCGTCTGGCCGGTCATGTATGCCGAGGCCGGCGCCGCCAGATACACCGCCGCCCCCGCGATCTCGTCCGGCTGTCCGATCCGCTTCAGCGGCGCGGGGTCGGTGACCTGTTTCAGCAGCTCGGGGTTCTCCCACAGATATTTGGCGAAATCGGTCTGCACCAGGCCCGGGGCGATGGTGTTGACCCGCACGTTCGACGGCCCCCACTCCACCGCCAGATTGCGCGCCAGCTGCATGTCCGCCGCCTTGGAGATGTTGTAGGCGCCGATCAGGGCGTTGCCCCGCAAGCCCCCGATCGACGACACGATAATCACCGATCCGTCCCGCCGCTCCAGCATCTGCGGCGCGACCATCTGGATCAGCCAGTGGTTGGAGACCACATTGTTCTGCAGGATCTTGCCGAACTGCTCGTCATTGATCCCGGCCATTGGCCCCGCATAGGGATTGGTCGCGGCGTTGCAGACCAGGATGTCGATCCGGCCGAAGGCGGCGTTGGTCTCGTCGACCAGCCGCTGCAGTTCTTCCTTCGAGGCGATGTTGGCGGGGATGGCGATGGCCCGGCCCTCGCCGTGCTTCGCATTGATCGCCGAGGCGACCTCGTCGCACGGTCCGGCCTTGCGCGAACTGATCACCACCCGGGCCCCGTGCTCGGCCATCCGCTCGGCGATGGCCTTGCCGATGCCCCGCGAAGAGCCGGTGATGACCGCGACCTTGCCGGTCAGATCGAACAATTCCATCGTTAACCTCGAAGAGTGGGGAGAATCCGTGCACGAACGCTAGGCGATCTGTCGTGATACCCTGATACTCAGGCGATTCCATCCGGGAACACGGACCAACCGTTTCCAATGCGCGCACTCACCCAGGGCTTTCTGTTCTTCGGCTACCTCTTCCTGGCCCTGACGGTCGGCGCCTTCGTGTGGCGCGCGGGTCTCGGCGCCGGGGCGGGCGCGGCGGCGGCCATCGCCACCATGGGCCTGCTGGTCGCGGTCCACACCGGAATCGCCGGCCGCGCCGACAAGGCCGCCCTGCGCAACGAGATCGAACAGGTGCGCGAGGCCCACCGCCTGCTGGCCGACGCCATGGAGTCGACCCAGGGCGCCCTGACCGAACTGGCCCAGGCCATCGAGTCCGGCGCCGTGACCTCGAACGAGGCCCTGTCGGGCGAAGTCCGCATGCTGGAGACCCTGATCCAGCAGATGAGCGAAACGCTCGAACACCGCGCCGCCCAGCCCGAGCCGTCCAATCCCTATGAAGCCCGGCACCGCGAACAGTCGAACGTCCTGCTGGCCACCATCCACGAGGCCCTGGCCGAAAACCGGGTCGACCTCTACCTCCAGCCGGTCGTCTCCCTGCCCCAGCGCCGCACCATCTTCTACGAGAGCTTCACCCGCCTGCGCGCCGCCGACGACCGGGTGATGATGCCGGCCGAATACCTCTCGGTCGCCGAGGGCGAGGGTCTGGTCCCGGCCATCGACAATCTCCTGCTGTTCCGCTGCGCCCAGATCGTCCGCCGTCTGGCGCGTCAGGACCGCAAGGTCGGCGTCTTCTGCAACGTCGCCCTGTCCTCGCTCGGCGACGAGACCTTCTTCCCCCAGTTCCTCGACTTCCTCAGCGAGAACCGCGACCTCAACCAGGCCCTGATCTTCGAACTGGGCCAAGCCACCTTCGACGCCCGCGGCGCGGTCGAGGCCCGCAATATGGCCAAGCTGGCCGACCTCGGCTTCCGCTTCTCGATCGACAAGGTCCAGACCCTCGATCTCGACTTCGCCGACCTTCAGAGATCGGATGTGAAATTCATGAAGGTGGCGGCCGACCTGCTGATCGAACAGCTGCTCGACCTCGACGGCGCCTCGGCCCTGCCCAGCCTTCGCGACATCTCCGCCGCCGACTTCGCCGGCCTGACCCGCCGCTACGGCATCGAGCTGATCGCCGAGAAATGCGAGACCGAGCGCCAGATCGTCGACATCCTCGAGCTCGACGTCTCCATGGGCCAGGGCCACCTCTTCGGCGAACCCCGCGCCATCAAGGAAGCCGTCCTCGCCGAAACCGACCCCCCGGCGGATTTCATCCGCTCGACGCTGCGCAGCGCGGACCATCGGAGGCGGTTCGGATAGTGAGCGGATCGGCTTTCGACCCCTTCGCGGACATCTGACCAGCGTGACCATTTCGACGGCCTCCCGACTGATCCCTGTATTCCGGCCAGGCCAGAACGCTCCACAGCCCTCACCCGGACGTCCGCCAACCACCCTTGGGCGACTGTCGGCCTCGACCCATTGCTGACTTGGCCGAAAAGCCCGAGGGTGGCTTGGGGGGCCAGCGCACATGAGTGAATTCGAGTTCGTCTTTTCGCTGTTCGGCCTGCTGCTCGGCTTCAGCCTTGTTGAGGTGCTGGGTGGGCTGGCGAAGGCAGTGGAAGCAAAGGTGCGGCCCGACAGCGGGAACGGGGAACCCGTCCGTATAGGTTGGCTGACGCCCCTGCTCTGTATCTTCGTGATGCTTGATCTGGTCTCATTCTGGAGCGCCGCCTGGATTGCCCGCGACCTGATCGATGTGAATGGCCGCGTTCTGTTCGGAGGCCTGTTCTTCGCGGGAAGCTACTATCTGGCCGCCCATCTCGTTTGCCCGCAGAATCCTGGATTAGAGCGCGATCTGGATGCTCACTACTTCCGCGTCAGGCGTCTCGTCATTGGCGTCCTGACGGTCCTGCTCGCCCTTCAACTTGCCTACTGGTTGTCCGTGCCGGAACTCGCGCGGGCTTTCAAAAATCCGATTCTCATCGGCGAGGTCGCGGTAACGTTCGCCTTGCTTGGGGCGGCGCTGCTCGTTCGAGGCCGCCGGGCGAGCATTGTGGTTCTCTCGCTTCTGATCGCGCAGTACCTCTACGATTACCTGAGCGTGGGATAGCCGGCGGATCGGCGTCCGCTTTCCATCCTCGGCGTCCGTCTGCCCACCACCCTGTGCGGACATTCGTTTCGCGCTATTGCCTCCGGCCCCCACACGCATAGAGTGACGTTCGGGGAACAACACTCATGTCAGAGCCTGCACCGGACCCGCCTCCGAAGCGGATACGCCGCCTGTCGATCAGCCGCCGCCGACTGGTGGAGTTTACGGTCGTCGTGCTCGGCGTGCTTGTCGCCCTTGGCCTTGAAAACCTGATCCAGGAGGCACGATATCACGCGGACGCGCGCGATCTGGAACGGGCGTTCACTGCCGATATTTCGAACGCGGTCAATCTTTCGCTGGAGCGTCAGGGGATAACACCGTGCCTCATCCAGCGATTGCGTGCTCTCTCGGAACGGGTCGATGCCGCGACAGACGAGCTCGGGCCTGCCGAGCATTTGGGATCAAGCGGCAATCCCGGCTATGCCACCCCGCAAATCTATCGTTCCCCCATTCGCTTATGGGTCACTGCAAGCTTTGATCGCGCACTGGGAAGCGAAGCCTTCAAGCGCATCCCCGCCGAAAGGGCCGTCGAGTATGCGGCTATGTTTGCACAGATCAGGGGTCAGCAGGAACTCAATGATGCGGAGTATCTCGGAACCATCGGCCTCGCGCCGCTGGCCTACAGCCAGCCGAACATGAACGCCGAAGTTCGCGCCGACGCACTTCGGCAGATTTCCAATCTCGACCGCCATCAACGGATATTGGCGCTTGCAAGCGGCCAGATCGTCGAGCACGCCCTTTCCCTGCCAATGATCGGCAAGGACGTGCGTCGCTCGCTCATTGAGGACGAGGCGGTCTTTCAGGAATACCGCTCGGAGATGAGAGCGGTCTACGGCGACTGTATTGACTTCACCGCCATGGAAAGACTGATGATCCCCGGCGATTCATAGCGAGTCTGACAGGCGCGGTGCGTTCCCGGCTTTGGCGTCCTTCCCGTCCCGGATAGCGCCTGCGGCGCTTCCGGGATGACAAGGGGTTCGATGGCGCCCATGCCTCTTAACCCCTCCCGCGCCCGCCTCGCCTATACTCTCCGCGTTATGACCGAGTCCGACGCCCCTCCCGACGACGCCCGTCGGCGACCGCGGCCCCGCACCGCCTTGAGGGGCCAGCTGCTGCACGGCGTCCACAAGGAATGCGCCGATGTGGTGGTCCGCAACCTCACCGACGGCGGCGCCAAGGTCCGGCTGACCGCCGCGAGCGGCGTCCGGATCACGGGCCGGCTGGTCCTCCGGATCGCCTCGATCGACCGCTCCTGCGCCCTGGCCTGGCAGTCCGGCGACGAGGTCGGCCTTCGTTTCGACTGACGCGCCTACCAGCGCCGCCCGTCGTCCCGCCAATAGACCCGCTCGCGTCCATAGCGGTAGTCGCGGTTGTACCCGCCGAAGCCATAGCCGCACGGATCGTCCTCCGCCGACAGTTCGCGGCCGATCAGGGCCCCGGCCAAGGCGCCGATCGCCGCGCCTTCCTCGCGATTGTCGCGGCCGGCGACCGCCGCCCCGACCGCCGCGCCCAGCGCCGCACCGGCGCCCATCGCATACTGCCGGTTCCGCTCATAGTCGCGCTCGCAGGCCGAGGCGTAGCCGCCGGTGGTGGCGCAGGAGGCCAGCGCCAGCCCGCAGGCCGCCGCCGCCGTGATCATCACAATGGAACGCATGCCGTCTCTCCCTCTGACCCCGAAGACGGAACGCCCGGAAGCGAAGGGGTGTTCCGCTGGCCTTCAAGGCCCCTTCCCCCATTTCGGGGGAAGGTGGGCGGCGAAGCCTGACGGATGGGGGTTGGTCACCTCGGACCCGCTCGCCGACAAACGCGGCGCGGAAACAGCCCCCGTCCCAGCGGCTCCGCCGCCCACCTTCCGCCGAGATGGAAGGAAAGCCTGCTACCCATCCGCCGATTGGCAGCATATCTCGTGCCGCCAACCCTCTGACATTGCTACACTTCCCAAAATTACAGCGTCATCAGCCATCATGGCTGGGACCCGTGTCAGACTCCTGCCCATCCCGTCGGTGGGGAGGGCGTCGGATCCAGCGCCTCGATGTCGGCGGGCTGTGGTCGAGCGAAGAAGCCCGGGCGAAGGAGAGTCCGGGGGACCTTGCGGA
>CALRJO020000090.1:0-10435 GCA_943367565.1 Brevundimonas vancanneytii | reverse complement strand
CGGCCCATGAAGCGGATGTCGTCGGAAACCTGCCGCGGCGTTGTCATGCGGGGGTTCCCGGCAGGGGAGGCAGCGCGGCCGCCCGGCCTTCGTCCAGATAACGGGCCGCGACGGGCTTGAGCGCGGCGTCGAGGTCGATCTCCAGCGGATTGCCGGTCGGGATCTCGACGCCGACGATCCGGTCGTCCGGCACGTCGAACAGGTGTTTGACGATGGCGCGCAGGGAGTTGCCGTGGGCGGCGATCAGCACATCCTCGCCGGCCTCGAGGCGGGGGGCGATGGCCTCGTTCCAGTAGGGCAGGACGCGGTCGAGCGTGGTCTTGAGGCTTTCGGTATCGGGGATGGCCTGGCCAGCGTAGCGGGCGTCGCCCGCGAAGTCCCATTCGCCGCCGGGGGCCAACGGCGGGGGCGGGATGTCATAGCTGCGGCGCCAGATGAGGACCTGGTCCTCGCCGTGCGTCGCCGCCGTCTCGGCCTTGTTCAACCCTGTCAGGCCGCCGTAGTGGCGTTCGTTGAGCCGCCAGTCGTTGATCACCGGCACGTCGCGCAGGCCGGCGGAGTCGAGCGCCAGGGCGCCGGTCCGGGTCGCCCGCTTGAGCACCGAGGTGAACATGACCGCGGGCCGGAAGCCCGCGGCGGCGATCTGTTGGCCCGCGCGCCGCGCCTGGGCCTCGCCCTCGGCGGTCAGGTCGACATCGACCCAGCCGGTAAAGCGGTTGTCGAGGTTCCACTGGCTCTGGCCGTGGCGGAGCAGGATCAGGCGAGGCATACAGGTCTCCGGACAGTCTGTTGGGGGTAGGACCGGCGGCGGCGCGGGTCAAGACGAGCCCGCCCCGGCGCTCCGGCGGAGCCATGCCAGCGGCGAGGCGTTGTTGTCCGCGCGGCGCCCGGCGCCCTATAGCCAAGCCGTAATCCCATCTCTCCCAAGGCTCACGATGCAAAAGCCCCGCTCCGACCTGCGTTCCAACACGGCCGAATACGAGACCACGCCGCTGGTCAAGGCGACGGGGTTCCGCGAATACGACGCGCGCTGGATCCTGGAGAAGGAGATCAATCTTCTGGGCATCCAGGCGCTCGGCCTCGGCCTGGCCACCTATGTGCACGAGATCGGGCAGACGCCCCGGATCGTCCTCGGCCATGACTTCCGCTCCTATTCCCTGAGCGTGAAACAGGCGCTGATCCTTGGCCTGCTGGAAGGCGGGATGGAGGTGCTGGACATCGGCCTGGCCCTGTCGCCGACGGCCTATTTCGCCCAGTTCGCGCTGGACGCGCCCTGCGTGGCCATGGTCACCGCCAGCCACAATGAGAACGGCTGGACCGGGGTCAAGATGGGCGCCAATCCGCCCCTGACCTTCGGCCCCGACGAGATCGGGCGGCTGAAGGAGATCGTTCTGGGCGGCGAGGGCGTGAACCGTCCGGGCGGGGCCCTGACCCGGGTCGAGGGGTTCCGCGAACGCTATCTGGAAGAGATCACCTCCAAGGTGAGGCTGAGCCGGCCGATCAAGGTGGTGGCCGCCTGCGGCAACGGCACCGCCGGCGCCTTCGCGCCCGAGGCCCTGCGCCGGATGGGGGCCGAGGTGATCGAGATGGACACCGACCTCGACTGGACCTTCCCCAAATACAATCCGAATCCGGAAGACCACGCCATGCTGATGCAGATGGCGGCGCGGGTGCGCGAGACCGGGGCCGAGCTGGCGCTGGGCTTTGACGGGGACGGCGACCGCTGCGGCGTGGTCGACGACACGGGCGAGGAGATCTATGCCGACAAGATCGGCCTGATGCTGGGCCGCGACCTGTCGGCCCTGCACCCCGACGCGACCTTCGTCGTCGATGTGAAATCGACCGGCCTGTACAAGACCGACGAGGTGCTGAAGTCGAACGGCGCCGACGTGGTCTACTGGAAGACCGGCCACAGCTATATCAAGCGCAAGACGGCCGAACTGGGGGCCCTGGCCGGGTTCGAGAAGTCGGGGCATTTCTTCTTCAACGCCCCGATCGGCCGCGGTTATGACGACGGCATCGTCGCCGCCGGCGCCATCCTGGCCATGCTGGACCGCAATCCGGGCAAGACCCTGTCGCAGCTGAAGGGCGCCCTGCCCGACGCCTGGACCTCCATGACCATGTCGCCGCATTGCGACGACGAGCTGAAATACGAGGTGCTGGAGCGGGTCGTGGCCGAGTACCAGGCCCTGGCCGACACCGGCGGATCCATTCTGGGGCGGAAGATCGTCGAGGCGATCACCGTCAACGGGGTGCGGGTGCATCTCGAGGACGGATCGTGGGTGCTGGTGCGGGCCTCGTCCAACAAGCCGGAGCTGGTGGTGGTGGTCGAGAGCATGCGGTCCGACGCCGACATGCGGGCCCTGTTCCGCGAGGAGGTGAAGCCGCGGCTGGCCAAATACCCCGAGATCGGGGCCTATAATCAGGAGATCTGAGCCGTCCGGGGGAGCGAGGGTGTCCGACGTTGAGCCTGTAGCGATCGTCGGCGGCGGCTTCTCCGGAGCCATGCTGGCTTCCCGGCTGGCGGAGCGTGGCGTTCCCTCAAGCCTGATCGACCGGACGGGAACGTTCGGCCCGGGTCTGGCCTATTCGACGCCCTTCGAGCGGCACCTGCTCAATGTGCGATCCGACCGGATGAGCGCGGTGGACGGGCGACAGGGCGACTTCGTCGACTGGCTGCGGGCCAACTGTCCACAATACGCGGACCCGGACGGGTTCGCGCCGCGCCGGCTGTATGGCGAATATCTGCAGCATCGGCTGAACGCCGTCCGTCTGGCGCATCCGGGAATGATCGAACTGGTCACCGGCGAGGTGTCGGTGATCGGGGGCGATGAGGTGCGGCTGGCCAATGGGCGGGTCGTCAAGGCGTCCGCCGTGGTGTTGGCGACCGGCAATCCGCCGCCGAAAGCCGCCGGGCGAGGATCGCGCCGGGTCATCGCCGACCCGTGGGCGCTGACGGCGCTTGAACGGATCGGACCGGAGGATGCGGTGATCATCGTCGGTACGGGCCTGACCATGGTCGACATGGTCCTGTGGCTCGACGCCACGGGGCGCAAGGGGCCGATCACGGCCCTGTCCCGGCGCGGACTGACGCCCCGGGTCCACGGCGCGGGTCACGATCATCCAGAGCCGCCAACCGGGGCGATGCTGACCGGCCTCCTGTCGGCCCGGCTGGCCGAGGCCCGACGACTGGCGTCCGAAGGCGGCTGGCGGGGCGTGATGGAAGGGCTGCGCCCGGTCACGGCGGGGCTCTGGGCCGGGGCGGATGCGAAGACCCGCGCGCGCTGGCTGCGGCATCTGCGGCCGTGGTGGGATGTCCACCGGCATCGTGTTCCGCCGGATGTCGCCGGGACCATGGACCGGCTGGAGGCCGCGGGTCGCCTGAAACTCCTCTCAGGCCGGGTGGAGCGGATCGAGGCCGGCGCCGATGGCGTGACGCTGAACTGGCGCCCGCGCGACGGCTCGGACCAGCCGCCCATCTCCGGCCAATGGTTGATCGACTGCACGGGTCCGGGCCATGCGGCGCTCGGCGACCCATTGACCGGACCCCTGATCAGGGCAGGCCGGGCGCGGCTGGATCCCGTGTGCATCGGGCTTGATCTGGACCCCGAAGGCCGCCTGCTGACGGCGGACGGAGCGCCCGACCCCCGGCTGTTCGCGCTCGGCCCTCCCGCCCGCGCCGCCTTCTGGGAAACGACCGCCGTGCCGGATATCCGCAAACGGATCGAGGGGCTGGCGGACCGACTGTCGGACCTTCAGGCCAGCGCCAGCAGATAGATCAGGGCCAGCGCAAGTCCGAGCAGCGCCAGCAGCGACAGGACCACCACCGAGGCGATGCGAACCCCGGACCGGGCCACGGCGCGGGCGTCGGTGCTGAGGCCGAGGGCGGCCATGGACAGCACCGTCAGGACCGTCGCGGTCCGGGCCAGCACCGGCAGGACGGCGGCGGGGATCAGATCCATCGAACGCGCGGCCATCATCAGCAGGAAGCCGACGATGAACCATGGGATCAGCTGGTGGATCGACAGGGTCCGCGCGGAAGCCGCGACCGCCTCGTCCTCGCGGCGGCGGAAGGCGGTGAGGATCGCGAGGCCCAGGCAGACCGGTCCCAGCATCAGCACCCGCACCAGCTTGATCAGCGTCCCGGCCTGGGTCGCCACGGCGCCGACGGGCATGGTCGCGGCCAAAACCTGCGGCACCGCATAGACGGTCAGGCCCGCGAGGACGCCGTAGCGGACGTCGCCGAGCTGCAGCGCCGCGCCGAGCAGGGGCAGCAGCAGAACCACCGCCACGCCCAGCACCGCGGTGAAGGCGATGGCGGCGGAGACGTCCTCGGCCTCGGCGTCGATCACCGGGGCGACGGCGGCGATGGCGGAGTTGCCGCAGATGGCGTTGCCGCAGGCGATCAGCACCGCCATCCGGTGCGGCAGACGCAGCAGCCGTCCGATCCCGTAGCTGACGATCAGCGCCAGCACGACGACCACCGCCGTGCCCGCCAGCAGGCCGGGGCCGATAGCCATGACCGTCGCCGCGCTGACCGAGGCGCCCAGCAGGACCACGGCGATCTCCAGCAGGGTGCGGGCGCTGAACTCGATGCCGGGGCGGACCGCCGCCGGCGGGGTCCAGACGCTGCGGATCGCCGCGCCGATCAGGATGGCCAGGACAATGGCGTCGATCCAGCCGCGCCCGAACAGCCGCACCTCCAGCGCCTGGACGGCGACCGCCGCCAGGGCGACCGCCACACAGGCGATCAGACCGGGGATCAGGGGCAGGACGCCGGACGGGCGGACGGGAATCATCGGGGCAGACTGCGCCGGTCCGGCGGCGGGTTCCATCCTTGAGTTGCGGCCGGACCGGGCAAGCGTTCTAGCGGTAGGCGCCGGTCCTGAGATTGATTCCGTATTCGACGCTGGCCTTCAGAGCCGACAGCATCTGCGACCAGCCCATGCAGTTCCCGTAGGAGGCCTTGAGACCGGTCGGCGTCTCGCGCCAGCCTTCCTCGGCGATGCGGACGAGGGTGCGAGCGCCGTCGTCGAGAGGCTGGAAGGTCATGGTCACGGTTGTCAGATAACCCGCGTCCACCACCGGATCGGCGCCCTCCGGCACGCCCTCGTTAGCTTCCCAGCGCAGGACGATGCGTTCGTCCGGAACCACCTCGACCACCTCCACCGGAAAGGCGCCGGGGAATTCCGCGAACGCCCACTGGACCGTCGCGCCCGTCTCCAGCCGGCCGACGGCGCCGCCGGTGGTGAAATAGGCGGACAGTTTCGCCGGATCGGCGACCGCCTCGAACACCTCATGGACCGGCTTCGCGATGCGGGTCGAGACCTCGAATTTCAGCTCCATTTGTCCTCTCCGTGGTTGCCGGCGAGGTTTATATGTTATAGAAATACAACATGTCAAACGGCGACGATCTGGATGGTGTTTTCAAGGCCCTGGCCAATCCGGTTCGCCGGCGTTTGCTGGATGCGATGAAGGACGGGCCGCGCACCACCGGCCAGCTGTGCGAGGCGGAGGGCGCGCTGGACCGCTGCACGGTGATGCAGCATCTCAAGGCGCTGGAGGCGGCCGGTCTGGTGATCGTCCGGCGCGAGGGGCGCGAGCGCTGGAACCATCTCAACGCCATGCCGATCAAGGCCGTCCACGACCGCTGGATCGCGCCCTATGCCCGCGGCGCGGTGGCCATGCTGGCGGACCTGAAGGATCGGGTGGAGGGCTAGCCGGCCGCCTTCACCGCCGCGACCACATCGGCGACCACCGACCTGACCAGTTTGGCGTCGTCGCCCTCGGCCATGACGCGGATCAGTTTCTCGGTGCCCGACGGCCGCACCAGCAGCCGGCCCTGCCCCGCCAGACGCGCCTCGGCGTCGGCGATGGCGGCCTTCACGCCGGCGTTCTCAAGCGGCTTGCCGGACGTATAGCGGACGTTCTCCAGCCTCTGCGGCACGGTCTCGAACTGTTTGGCCAGATCGCTCATCGGGCGGCCGCTTTCGACCAGCACGGCCAGAACCTGCAGGGCCGACATCAGGCCGTCGCCGGTGGTGGCGTGGTCGTGCAGGATGATGTGGCCCGACTGTTCGCCGCCCAGGTTGAAGCCGCCCTGGCGCATCCGCTCCATGACATAGCGGTCGCCGACCTGGGTCCGCTCCAGCGTCAGGCCGGCCGCGTTCAGCGCCCGCTCGAGACCCAGGTTGGACATGACGGTGGCGACCACGCCGCCGCCCACCAGCAGACCTCGACGCGCCCAGTCCAGGGCGACCAGGGCCATGATCTGGTCGCCGTCGACGACCTGGCCCTTTTCGTCGCAGATGATGACCCGGTCGGCGTCGCCGTCGAGGGCGATGCCGATGTCGGCGCGATAGGTCCGGACCGCCTCGGCCAGGGTTTCGGGATGGGTCGAGCCGCAATCGGCGTTGATGTTCAGCCCGTTGGGCTCGACGCCCACGGCGCAGACCTCGGCGCCCAGTTCATAGAGGGTCGTCGGAGCGACCTTGTAGCCGGCGCCGTTGGCGCAATCGACGGCGATGCGCAGGCCCTGCAGGCTGAGACCCTTGGGGAAGCTGGCCTTGGCGATCTCGACATAGCGGGCCTGGGCGTCGTCGATGCGCTTGACCCGGCCCAGCTGGTCGGCGGGCGCGAGACCGGCGCCGAGATCCTCGTCCATCATGGATTCGATCTTGAGCTCGACCTGATCCGACAACTTGTAGCCGTCCGGACCGAACAGCTTGATGCCGTTGTCGAGATAGGCGTTGTGCGAGGCCGAGATCATCACCCCGATGTCGGCCCGCATCGAGCGGGTCATCATGGCCACGCCGGGCGTCGGCAGGGGGCCGAAGGTGCGTACATCCATGCCCGCCGAGGAGAAGCCGGCCACCAGCGCCGGCTCGATCATATAGCCGGACAGGCGGGTGTCCTTGCCGATCACCACCAGGTGGCGGCGGTCATCCGACGACATGAACAGGCGGCCGGCGGCGAGGCCCACGCGCAGGGCCACTTCCGGCGTCATCGGATGGGTGTTGGCGCGGCCGCGGATGCCGTCGGTGCCGAAATAGCGTCTCTCGCCCAAACGTCGTCTTCCTTGCGTGTCGCGGCGCAGAAATCTTGCGAAACCGCTTTTTAGGTGCAATCCGGGCCGCCCGTCGCCTACATCGGCGCCAGACAGTCAGGGTCGGCTTAGCCCGTTACCCGCCCGCGCGCAAAGCGCGGACATCCGGATTTCGAGGGTCTTTCTCCATGTGCGGCATCATCGGCGTGACCGGGACGGGCCCGGCGGTTCCCCGTCTGATCGACAGCCTCAAGCGGCTGGAATATCGCGGCTATGATTCCGCCGGCGTCGCCGCCCTGGTCGACGGGCGCATCGAGCGCCGGCGCGCCAAGGGCAAGATCCGCGAGCTGGAGGCCGTGCTGCTGGCCGAGCCGCTGAACGCCACCATCGGCATCGGCCACACGCGCTGGGCCACCCACGGAGCGCCGACCACGATCAACGCCCACCCGCACAAGGCGGGCCGGGTCGTGCTGGTCCACAACGGCATCATCGAGAATTTCGCCGAGCTGAAGGCCGAACTGACGGCCCATGGCCATACGTTCGAGAGCCAGACCGATACCGAGGTGGTGGCCCACGCCCTCGACCGGGCGCTGGAGACCGCCAACGACCCGCTGGTCGCGTTCAAGAGCGTGCTGGACCGGCTGACCGGGGCCTATGCCCTGGCGGTGCTGATCGAGGGCGAGGACGGACTGATCCTGGGGGCGCGGCGCGGCAGCCCGCTGGTGGTCGGCTGGGGCGAGGGCGAGATGTATCTGGGCTCCGACGCCCTGGCCGTCGGCCCCTTCACCCAGCACATCTCCTATCTGGAAGAGGGCGACTATGTCGGCATCGACCGCAACGGCGCGCGGATGTTCGACGTCGGCGGCAACGCCGTCGAGCGCCCGGTGGTGCAGGTCTCGGCCTCCTCGGCCCTGGTCGAGAAGGGCGAGTACCGGCATTTCATGGAGAAGGAGATCCATGAACAGCCGGACAGCGTCCAGCACACCCTGTCGCACTACCTCGACTTCGTGAACGGCAAGGCGAAGACCGACTCCGCCGATTTCGCCGCCATCGACCGGCTGCAGATCATCGCCTGCGGCACCGCCTTCTACGCCGGCCAGATCGGCCGCTATGCGTTCGAGAAGCTGGCCGGCCTGCCGTGCGACGTGGAGATCGCGTCCGAGTTCCGCTATCGCCAGCCGGCGCTGACGCCCGGCACCCTGGCCGTCGCGGTCAGCCAGTCGGGCGAGACGGCCGACACCCTGGCCAGCCTGTCGTGGTGCAAGGCCGCGGGCCTCAAGACGGCAGCCCTGGTCAATGTCCATTCGTCGTCGATGGCGCGCGAGGCGGGGCACCTGTGGCCGACCCATGCGGGGCCCGAGATCGGCGTGGCCTCGACCAAGGCTTTCACGGCGCAGGTCGCGGCCCTGCTGGCCCTGGCGGTCGCCGCCGGAGTCCAGCGCGGACGCATCGACGCCGCGCGTGAGGCCGAACTGGTCAAGGCCCTGTTCGAGGCCCCGCGCCTGATCGCCGAGGCGATGGCGATGGAGGACGACCTCAAGGCGGTCGCCCACGACATCGCCAAGGCCACCGACGTCCTGTTCCTCGGCCGCGGGGCGATGTTCCCGCTGGCCATGGAGGGGGCGCTGAAGCTGAAGGAGATCAGCTATATCCACGCCGAGGGCTATGCCGCCGGCGAGCTGAAGCACGGCCCGATCGCCCTGGTCGACGAGTTCACGCCGATCGTCGCCCTGGCTCCGCTGGACGAGGTGTTCGAGAAGACCGCCTCAAACCTGCAGGAGGTGGCCGCGCGCGGCGGGCCGGTGATCATGATCGCGCCGAAATCCGCGCCCGATCCGCACGGGGCCGGCATCCGCCGCGTCGACGCGCCCGAGTGCCATCCGCTGATCGCGCCTCTGGTATACGCCGTCGCGGTGCAGTTGCTGGCCTATTACACGGCTGTCCAGAAGGGCACGGACGTCGACCAGCCGCGAAATCTGGCCAAGTCCGTCACCGTCGAGTGATCGCTTCCCGGCTCCGATGCGTTAGGCTGCCCCGCAACGCCGTTCAGGATTCCGCATGACCGCTCAAACCCGCCGCCTCCGCAAGGCCGTCCTGCCCGTCGCCGGCCTGGGCACCCGCGTCCTGCCGGGCACCAAGACCACGCCCAAGGAACTGCTGAACGTCGTCGACCGGCCGATCCTCAGCTATATCGTGGAGGAGGCGCGCGAGGCCGGGATCGAGCACATCGTCTTCGTCACGGGCCGCTCCAAGGGGGCCATCGAGGACTATTTCGACCACCAGATCGAGCTGGAAGCCCAGCTGCTGGCCAAGGGCAAGACCGACATCCTCGACGCCATGATCGCCGAACTGGCGACGGCGGGCGAGATGAGCTTCACCCGCCAGATGCAGCCGCTGGGCCTGGGCCACGCGGTCTGGTGCGCCCGCGACATCATCGGCGACGAGCCGTTCGCGGTGCTGCTGCCGGATGTGATCGTGGACTCCCAGCCCGGGGCCCTGAAGCAGCTGGCCGAGGTCTATGCCAAGGTCGGGGGCAATATCATCGGCGTCGAGGCCGTGCCCGAGAGCGAGACGCACAAATACGGCATCGTCGATCCCGAGAACCGGGACGGCCGCCACATTCGCATGAAGGGGATGGTCGAGAAGCCGCCGCGGGGCGAGGCGCCGTCAAACCTTTCGATCGCGGGCCGTTACATCCTGCAGCCGGAGATCTTCGGCATCCTCGAGAACCAGCCGCGGGGCGCGGGCGGCGAGATCCAGCTGACCGACGGCATGGCGCGGCTGATGAAGGACCAGACATTCACGGCGGTCGAATACGAAGGCGTCACCCACGACTGCGGCGACAAGATCGGCCTGCTGCGGGCCAATGTGGCGCTGGCCCTGAAGCGGCCAGACCTCGGCGAGGCGGCGCGGGCCGCGATCACCGCGCTTCTGTAGCCGCGCCCGGCTGCTATCAGCCGCCGGTCAGGCGCGAGGCGCCGGCGGTGATGCGGCAGACGTGGTCGTTCTGCGGGCGGCCGCTCTGTTGACCGGTCGGGGAGAGGATTCCGCCCCGCGCCTCGCAGTTGTCGGACAACTGGCGCAGTTCATCAGCATAGTGGCTGGGGCCCGTGGTCGGGGCGCAGGCGGCGAGGGCGAGCAGAAGCGCGGCGGGGACGGCGAGGGTCAGGGGGCGCATGGCGAGGGTCTCCTTGCGGTGGGAACTCAAGTAAACGCCTGAAGCCGCATTCGTTCAACCGCCTCGATCAGACGCTCCAGGTCGACGGGCGTGGACAGACGGTGATCGCCGCCCTCGATGAGGTCCAGCCGGACATCTCCGCCGGTCAGCCGCTCGACGAGGGCTGTCGAGTGTTTCCAGGGCACGACATCGTCGGCCCGGCCCTGAAAGAT
>CALRJO020000089.1:0-10545 GCA_943367565.1 Brevundimonas vancanneytii | reverse complement strand
GTCCCCGGCGGTCGCGACCCGCGCGCCGACGACATCGGCTCCCGCCGCGGCGAGCGCCCCGGCCAGATCGACGAACAGTCCCGGCCGGTCGCGCGCGGCGACGGCGACGCGGGTGGCGGCGTACTCCCCGGCTTCATCGTCCCGCACGGTCAGGGCCCCGGCGGCGGCGCCCTTCAGCCGGGCGCGCGCTACCAGGTCGGGATAGTGATCCAGGGGATCGGCGTGGGTCACGTCCTCGCCGCGGAAGACGCCCTCGGTTCGCTGGTACAGGTCGCGGATCAGCCCGCCCTTCCAGGCGTTCCAGACGCCCGGCCCGACGGCGCGGATGTCGGCCACGGTCAGGATCAGCAGGGTGCGGAGCCGTTCCGGGTCACCCACGAGCCGGGTGAAGGCCTTGACCGTCGCCGGGTCGGATACGTCGCGCTTCTGGGCGTAGTCCGACAGGGCCAGATGGTTGCGCACCAGCCAGACCACGAACTCGGTCCGCCTCGGATCCAGGCCCAGCCGGTCGCAAGCGCGGCGCGCGGCGATGGCCCCGTCCTCCAGCTGACCCCGGTCGCCGCCCTTGCCGACGTCATGCAGCAGCATGGCCAGCATCAGGGCTTCGAAATCGTCGATGCGGTGAACGATCTCGCTCGAGGCCGGATGCTCGGCCTTCAGCTTGCCGCGCCAGATGTCATTGATGATGCCGATGGCCTGCAGGGTGTGCTCGTCGACCGTATAGGCGTGGTACATGTTGAACTGGGTCTGGCCGACGATCCGGCCCCATTCGGGCAGGAACCGGCCCAGAAGACCGGTCTCGTTCATCAGCGTCAGGACTCGATAGGGCCGCTGGCCGTGGGCGAGAATGTCCAGGAAGGCGCGCGTGGCCTCGGGGTCGCGGCGCAAGGACGGCGTCACCAGCGACAGCGATCGGCTGACGGCCGAGAAGGCGTCGGGGTGAAGGTCCAGATCGTGCTCGTCCGCCGTGCGGAACAGCATCAGCAGCTTTTCGGGCGCGGCGGCGAAGACCCCGGGCCCCTTGATCGACAGCCGCCCGGCGTCCTTGATGAAGCCCTCGACGCCCAGTTTGCGCTTCTGGCCGGGGATCAGCCGCGACAGGCTCATGGTCGGCTTCTGCTGGCGCGCCTCCAGCTTGGCCGACATGGCGCGGGTCAGGGCGCCGACGTCGCGGGCGACGAGGAAATAGCGGCGCATGAACCGTTCGACCGCCGGCTCGTCGCCGCGCCCGCGCCAGCCCATGCGCCGCGCCACCTCGGGCTGGAGGTCGAAGGTCAGCTTCTCCTCGGCCCGCCCGGCCGTGAGATGCAGATGGGCGCGGACCCGCCACAGGAAGTCGAAGGATTCCTCGAAGGTGCGGCGCTCGCGGGCGGTCAGCAGGTCGTCCATAACCCGGGCGCCCAGCGGACTGTCCGGAGCCAGGGAGCGGGCGATCCAGAACAGGGTGTTGAGATCACGCAGACCGCCCTTGCCGTCCTTGACGTTGGGCTCGACCCTGTAGCGGACCGCCCCCGACTTCTGATGGCGAACGTCGCGCTCCTCCAGCTTGGCGGCGATGAAGGGGCGGGGGTCGGCCTTGACCACCTGGGCGCGGAACCGGGCGATGAAATCGGCGGCCAGCTTCTCGTCCCCGGCCAGCGGCCGCGCCTCGAGCAGGGTGGTGCGGATCACCATGTCGGATTTGGCCAGGGCCAGACATTCGTCCACCGACCGCGCCGACTGGCCGACCTTCACCCCCAGATCCCACAGGACATAGAGCATGAATTCGATCACCTGTTCGGTGCGCGGGATCGATTTCCACGGACGCAGGAACAGCAGATCGAGGTCCGAAAAGGGCGCCAGAACGCCCCGGCCGAAGCCGCCGACCGCGATCAGGCTCAGCCGCTCGGCCTCGCTGGGATTGGGGGCCGGGTAGAGGGTTTCGGTGGTGAACCGCCACAGGGCGTCCAGCAGATCGTCGGCGGCGGCGGAATAGAGCCGGGCCACCTCGACGCCCTCGCCGCCGCCATCCAGACGGCGGGCGATGCGGAGGCGGGCGGCGTCGAAGGACTCTCGCAGGATCGCCGCCACGGTCTTGCGCACCTCTGGCGCCGACGCGGCCTTGATCAGCCGGTCGTCCAGGGCGTCGGTCACCGGCGGCCCAGACCCTTGAGCCGGTACAGGGCCTCCAGCGCCTCGCGCGGGGACAGTTCGTCGGGCTCCATGGCCTGAAGCGCGTCCTCGACCGCGGACGAGCGCGGCGGCGGCGGCGGCGGCTCGGCCACGGCGAACAGGGGCAGGTCGTCGAGGCTGATGGCGGCGGCCTTCTCGCCCTCCAACCGGTCCAGCACCTCGCGGGCGCGGCTGACGACAGCAGCGGGCACGCCGGCCAGTTTCGCCACCTGCACGCCATAGGAGCGGTCGGCGGCGCCCGGTCGGGCCTCGTGCAGGAAGACGAGGTCGCCGTTCCACTCGCGCGCGGCCATCGACAGATTGCAGACATGGGCCAGCCGCGTCTCCAGCCCGGCCAGCTCGTGATAGTGGGTGGCGAACAGGGTGCGGGCGCGGTTGTGGTCGTGCAGGGCCTCGGCCACGGCCCAGGCGATGGCGAGGCCGTCATAGGTGGCGGTGCCGCGGCCGATCTCGTCCAGCACCACGAAGCTGCGGTCGGTGGCCTGGGTCAGGATGGCGGCGGTCTCCACCATCTCGGTCATGAAGGTCGACCGGCCGCGGGCGAGATCGTCGCCGGCCCCGACGCGGCTGAACAGCCGGTCGACCACGCCCAGCCGCATGGCGCGGGCGGGGACGAAGGCCCCGGCCTGGGCCAGGATGACCAGCAGGGCGTTCTGGCGCAGGAAGGTCGACTTGCCGGCCATGTTCGGCCCGGTGACGATCGACAGCCGGGCGCAGGCGGCGCCGGAGCCATCGAGCTTGCAGTCGTTGGGCGTATAGGGATCGCCCTGCGCCTTGACCGCCGCCTCGACCACCGGGTGGCGACCGGCGGTGACCTCGAAACAGGTGGTGTCGTCGACGGCGGGGCGGACGGCGCCGACCTCTTCTGCCCATTCGGCGAGGGCGGCATGGGCGTCCAGTTCGGCCAGGGCCTCGGCCAAGGCCTGCAGCGGCCGGGCCAGCGACTGGACCGTGGCGCGCCAGGCCTCGAAGGTCTCGCCCTCGATGGCCAGGGCCCGGTGTCCGGCCTGGCTGATCTTCGCGTCCAGCTCGGACAGTTCGACGGTGGTGAAGCGGACCTGGTTGGCCAGGGTCTGGCGGTGGATGAAGGGGCTGTCGCCGGAGGGGCGCAGCAAGGGCTCGGCGGCCTTGGCGCCGGTCTCAAGGAAATAACCGAGCACGGCGTTGTGGCGCACCTTGAACGGCACCCCGGCCTCGGCCACGGCGCGGGCCTCCAGATCGGCGACCACCCGGCGGCTGTCGTCGCGCAGGCGGCGGGCTTCTTCCAGTTCGGGACGATAGCCGGCGGAAACGAAGCCGCCGTCGCGGGCCAGATGCGGCGGTTCCGCGACCAGACCCTCGGCCAGATCGACCAGCAGCCGCCCGAGTTCGGGCGACAGGGTCATGCGGTCGAGACAGGCGACGATCCGGGCGGGCGGGGCGGTCAGCGGCTCGCGCACCGCGGGGAACAGGCCGGCGATGCCCTCGGCGATCGTCAGGCCGGTGCGGATCGCGGCCAGATCGCGCGGTCCGCCGCGGCCCAGCACCAGCCGCGATACGGCGCGGGCGACATCCGACGATGCGCGCAGGCCGTCGCGCAGGTCGCGGCGCAGGTCGCGCCGCTCCAGCAGCCATTCGACGGCGTCGAGTCCATGGTTGATGGCGGCGGGATCGCGCAACGGCCGGGCGATCCGTTCGGCGAGGGCCCGGGCGCCGCCCGAGGTGACGGTGCGGTCGATACAGGCCAGCAGGGAGCCCTCGCGTTCGCCGCGCTGGGTGCGGTCGATCTCGAGGCTGAGCCGGGTGGCAGGATCGATGGCGAGGAATCCGCTGTCGCCCGAGCGGCGCGGCGGCGACAGGGCGGGAATCTTTCCGGCCTGGGTGGTCTCCAGATAGGCGGCGACCAGGCCGAGGGCCGAGACCTCGGCCTCCTCGAAGGCGCCGAACCCGTCCAGCGAGGCGACGCCGTAAAGCCGCTCGACCCGGGTCCGCGCGCCGACCGGTTCGGCCAGGGCCTGCGGCAGCGCCTGGACCACGCCGCCGCAGCCGTCGAGCGCCGCCTTTGTCGCCTCATCGGAGAACAGGCGATCGGGCACGAGCACTTCCGACGGCCGGAACGAGGCCAGGGTCGCGCCGAGGTCTTCCAGCGAGCAGGCGACAGCGTCGACCGAGCCGGCCGACAGTTCGACCACGGCGACGGCGGCGCGGCCCTTGCGCACCGAAACGGCGGCCAGACGGTTGGCGCCCCGCGCGTCCAGCAGGCTGTCCTCGGTCAGGGTGCCGGGCGTGACGACACGGACGATGTCGCGGTGGACCACGGCCTTGGAGCCGCGTTTGCGGGCCTCGGACGGCGCCTCCAACTGTTCGCAGATGGCGGCCTTGAACCCCTGCCGGATCAGCCGGGCCAGATAGCCGTCCAGCGCATGCACCGGCACGCCGGCCATGGGGATGTCCTGCCCCTGATGCTTGCCCCGCTTGGTCAGGGTGATGCCGAGGGCCGCCGAGGCGATCTCGGCGTCCTTGAAGAACAGCTCGTAGAAGTCGCCCATGCGGAAGAAGACGATGGCGTCCGGCTGGGCCGCCTTGGCCGCCAGAAACTGCGCCATGACCGGCGTCGTCCCCCCGCTGGACGGGATCGCGTCGGCTGTCGGGGGATGGACGAGGGGGGCGTTCATGGGAGCGCCGCAAGGTGAAGGATTGCGGGTCCGCGCTCAAGCGTCTTGCACAAGCTGTGCTGCACTGCGACAAGCCCGGCAGGCGGTTAAGGGAACGCGGTGTGACGCCGCGGCTGTGCCCGCAACTGTAGACGGCGAGGCCGTCGTCCGATCCGGGGAGCGATCCCCGGCGTCACTGGGCAACCGGGAAGGCGTGGACGGCGGTTGTTGACCCGCAAGCCAGGAAACCTGGCCGCCGACGTCGCTCGTCCGCTGTCCGGGACCAGACAGAGGCGTGGGGCCAACCCTTCCGCTCGCGTGGAAGCTGTTCCGTCGAAGCGACCCGACCCCAGCGCCGCGCCCCATCCGGGGCCGGGTCGGTCGCTTTCACCCGCCGCCGCGCAGCGCCAGCGCGGGGCCGACGGAGATCCGCGCATGACGCGATCCATCCTCTACGCCACGGCCGCGGCCGTGTTCCTTCCCCTGTCCGCCCACGCCCAGGCCGCGGACGACCCCGACGCCATCCTGCCCGAGGTCGTCGTCACCGCCACCCGTCTGCCGGCCATAGTCTCCGATACGCCGGGCGCCCGGGTCATCGACCGGGCGACCATTGAGCAGCGCGGGGCGGTGTTCGCCGCCGACATCCTGCATGACGTGCCCGGCCTGTCGGTGGTTCGGTCCGGCGCCTTCGGCGGCGTCGCCCAGGTGCGGATGCGCGGGGCGACGCCCGGCAAGACCCTGGTGCTGATCGACGGCGTGCCGGTCAATGACCCGGCCGAGGTCAACGGCGCCTTCGACTTCTCGGGGCTGGAGCTGTCGGACATTGAGCGCATCGAGGTGCTGTCGGGACCGCAGTCGTCGCTGTGGGGCTCGGACGCCATCGGCGGGGTGATCGCCTTCACCACGCGGGATCACGACGGCTTCGGCGCCGACCTGGAGGCCGGATCGTTCGGGACCGTACGCGGCCGTCTGGCGGCGGGCGTCTCGACCGACCGGTACGGCTTCGGCGCCTGGGTCTCGCATTTCGACACGGACGGCATCTCCGCCGCCGACGAAGCCGATGGAAACCCGGAGGCTGACGGCTTCACCTCGACCACGATCGGGACCCGGGGCCGCTATGCCTTCACGCCGGGCCTAACCGTGGACGGCTCTGTCCGCTGGACCGACAGCGAGGCCAATCTGGACGGCTATCCCGCGCCGGCCTACGCCCTGGCGGACACGTTCGACACCCAGGCGAGCGAGCAGTGGTCCGGCTTTGGACGCCTGCGCCTGAACGCTTTCGGACTGGCGCATCAGTTCAGCGTCTCGGCTTCGGACATCACGCGGGCAATCATGTCATCCTTTCCCTCGGTCTTCGAGGCTGATCGGCAGGTGTTCCGCTGGCAGGCCGAGGGCTCGGCGGCGGGGGTGGACTTCGTTCTCGGAGCCGAACGCGAGGATACGGAGGGCAGCCTGTCCAGTGGCCTGGCGGAGGAGCTCGGAACGAGCTCGTTCTTCGCCACAGGGCGGATCGATCCGACCGAGCGGCTCAGCCTGACCGGGGCCTTGCGGTTCGACGGCACCGACGATTTCGGGTCCCGGACCACGGGCCGGCTGTCCGGCGCGTTCGAGGCCGGCGCGGGCTTCACCCTGTCGGCGGCGTACGGAACGGGGTTCAAGGCGCCGTCGATCAGTCAGGCGGTGTGCGACTTCTGTTTCGCGCCGCTCCCCTGGCCGGTGCTACGCCCCGAGACGGCCGAGGGGGCCGAGGCCGCGATCGGCTGGCGTTCGGCCGACGGGCGGTTCGACGGGCGGATCACGGCCTACCGTCTCGAGGTCGATGACCAGATCACCTATGTCGCGGGCCGGTACGTCAACATCGCCCGGACGGCGACGGACGGGGTCGAGCTGGAGGGCCGGGCGCGGCTGGGCGGCGGGTTCGATCTGAGTCTGGCGTACGCCTGGACCGATGCGCGGGACGAGACGACGGGGAATCGGTTGTTGCGCGTGCCGGAACAGTCGGGGTCGGCCACCCTGGGCTGGAGCGGCGAGCGGCTGTCCGGCGCACTGACGGTGCGGGGCGAGAGCGATCAGGACGATTCCGGCGGCGTCAGGGAGGCCTTCGTCACGGCCAATCTCAACGCGGCGTACGCGCTGACCGACAGGGTCACGCTGACGGCGCGGATCGAGAATCTGGCGGATGAGCGCTATCAGCAGGTGCTGGGATATGGCGAGCCGGGACGGTCGGGCTATGTCGGGATCAGGCTGCGCTACTGATCCTGCGGGGGCCGGCGGCGGCGATCGTCGCCGGCTCCAGTTGCAGCGACGCCCAGTCCAGCGCCGGCGTCGGGGCATGGGCGGCGGCGATGACGGCGCGCAGTTCGGCGGCCGAGGCGATGCTGGCGACCACGGCGGACACCTCGGGCAGGCCGATGGCGTAGGCCAGGGTGGCCTGCATCGGATCGACACGGGCCTCGGCCAGACGGCGGCGGATACGCGACAGGGTCGGGGCGTGGCGATGCATTTCAGGCGGCAGGGCCTCGCCGCTCATGAACAGCAGGCCGTCGGCGAAGACCGAGGCGGCGTGGACGGCCACGTCGAGCGCCTTGAGCTCGGCGAGGACGCCGGAATGCTGGGCGCGCTGGTCGAGCAGGTTGCATTTCAGCTGGACGACGTCGGGCTGGAAGCGGCGGGCCAGCAGGGCGGGGCCGTCCTCGACCGCGGCGCAGAAGCCGAGGCGGCGGTAGAGGCCGCGGTCCTTGAGGGCCAGCAGCCGGTCCCACAGGGCGCGGCCCTCGGCGCCGGCCAGATCGCCCGCGTTCGAGACCAGCAGCAGGTCGCCGCGCGGCAGGCCGAGCCGTTCCAGCGACCGGCGGGCGCGGGCCTCGACCCTGTCGACGCCGTCGCTGACCGGCACGGTGCGGACCGAGACCTGGAAGGGCGAGGGGAAGGGCCAGGCCTGACCGAGCCAGCGTTCGCCGTCGCCGTCGGGCTTTGTGGCCACCCGCGTCACGCCGGAATCGGCGGCGGTCTGGAGCAGGAGGCGCAGGGATTCCTCGCGCGCGCCGGCCGGCGCCGGTATGGCGCGTTCGGGCTGATGCACGACGGCCAGGGCCAGTTTGTCGACCGGAGACGGGGAGCGGCTGGGGATCACCACCGGACTGTGACGGCGAAAGTTTAAGGCCCCCCTTCCGAGACCTTGCGCGAAGCTTAACCGGCGAACCGCGGTTTCAGTCCACAGCCTCAGCCGGGGGCCTGCCGCAGGGCCTCGAGAACACCCTTGCCGTAGCGGTCCAGCCGGGTCTGGCCGACGCCCGAGATGTGGCTGAGCCGCTCCAGATCCCCGGGCTCGGCGAGGGCGATCTCCAGCAGGGTCTTGTCCTGGAAGATGACATAGGGCGGGACTCGCTGTTCGGCGGCGCGGTCGCGGCGCCAGGCGCGCAGGGTCTCGAAGCGGGCGCGGACGTCGGCGTCGAGGGTCTCGAGCGCGGCGTTGCGGCCCGTCCGGGTGCGTTCGCGCGCCGGGGCGGCGCGGGCGGCGGCGGCGCGGACCTCGATGATCCGTTCGCCGCGATAGACGGCGCGCACGGCCTCGGGGTCGCCGAGCCGGACCAGCGGCTTGCCCTCGTTGGGATCCTCGACCAGCAGGCCCTCGAACATCAGATGGTCGACGATGTCGCGCCAGGTGTGCTGGCCGACATCGGCGCCGATGGCCCAGGTCGACAGGGCGGTCTCCCACGGCTGGACGTCCTTCGTCCTGCCGAGAAGATGGTCGATGACGCGGGTCTTGCCGAAGCGTTCGCCGAGACGCTGGACGGCGGCGAGGGCCTTCTGGGCCGGGACGGTGGCGTCGAAGACGGCGGGCGGGTCGAGGCACAGGTCGCAGACGCCGCAGCGTTCGGCGCCCTCCTCGCCGAAATAGCGGCGCACGGCCTGGGCGCGGCAGGCGGCGCCGTCCAGCATGGCGAACAACTGGCGCGCCTTCCTCACCTGCACCGCCTTGACCTCTTCGGCCATGGGACGGCCGTCGAGCCGTTTCAGGGTCCATGCGATGTCGGACGGGCCGTACAGGGTGATGCCGTCGGCCGGTTCGCCGTCGCGTCCCGCGCGGCCGATCTCCTGCCAATAGGCCTCCAGCGAGCCGGGCGGGTCGGCGTGGATGACGAAGCGGACGTCGGCCTTGTCCACCCCCATGCCGAAGGCGATGGTCGCGACCATCACCGCCCCGTCCTCGGCCAGGAACCGCTCCAGCCGGCGGTCGCGGTCGCGGGCGTCCATGCCGGCGTGATAGGCGATGGCGTTGGTCCCCGCGGCGCGGAGCGCCTCGGCCACCCGCTCGCAGCCGTCGCGGCTGCCGCAATAGACCACGCCCGACTTGCCGCGCCGCTGGCGGACCAGATCAATGACGGCGGCGTCGGTGCGGGCGCGTGAGGCGTTTTCCTTGCGGATGGCCGACAACTGCAGATTGGGCCGGGCGAAGCTGTCGACGACGACCTTCGCCTGCTCCAGCCGCAACGAGCGGACGATGTCGTCGCGGGTGCGGGCGTCGGCGGTGGCTGTGACGGCGATGCGCGGGACGCCGGGGAAGAGCTCGGCCAGCCGGCCCAGGGTCCGGTAATCGGGGCGGAAATCATGTCCCCACTGTGAGACACAGTGGGCCTCGTCGATGGCGATCAGGCTCAGGGGCAGGTCATGCAACCGGTCGATCAGATGCGGCTGGGCGAGGCCTTCGGGCGAGACATAGAGCAGGTCCAGTTCGCCGGCCCGGGCCTGCCGCCAGATGGCCGAGCGGTCGTCCATGGACACGCCGGAATCCAGCCGGGCGGCCGCGACCCCCTGCTGTTTCAGCGCCTCGACCTGGTCGGTCATCAGGGCGATCAGGGGCGAGATGACGAGTCCGAGGCCGGGCCGCAGCATGGCGGGAATCTGGTAGCAGACGCTCTTGCCGCCGCCGGTCGGCAGGACGGCCACGACGTCGCGGCCCGCCATGATCTCCGTGACCACCTCGGCCTGACGGCCACGGAAGTCGGCATGGCCCCAGACCCGCTCCAGCGTCGCGCGGGCGTCGTCGAGCGACGGCGCGGGCGGGACGGTCAGGGTCGAGTCGGCGAGCATGGCGGCCTTGTGCCTCATTTGTTCCGGGGTGTCATGGGTGTCGGGTCTCCCCCCTCGCGGAAGGGTGGTCGCGTTCTCCCTCCCCTTCATGGGGAGGGTGGTCGCGAAGCGACCGGGTGGGGAGGTGTGAAGCCTGGCGCCGGCGGTGCGGGACTGGCGTTCCCCACCCGGGCTCGGCTTCGCCTCGCCGTCCCTCCCCATGAAGGGGAGGGAGAACGTGCACGCATGACTCATGGCCGCCTGTTTCCGGGCGGTCGGGGAGGGCGCGGGGCGGCCGGGCCTCGCCCGGTGCTTTGATAGTTTTACCGTTTCGACGAAGCAGACCTGCCCCGCGCAGCCGTTATCCACGCGCCATCCGGTTGGCAGCCCTCGTTTCGGGCCTAGCCGGATCACCGCCGCAGCCCTTGCGGGCTGCGACGCGCGGCGGACATGACGGCCTGGCGCCAGCGGTCCGCACAGGAGGCGCGCGGCGAGCAAACAAAGGCCATCCATCGACCTCCATGAGGACCCCCGGACTCTCCTCCGCCCGGGCTTCATCGCTCGACCACAGCCCGCCGACATCGAGGCGCTGGATCCGACGCCCTCCCCACCGACGGGATGGGCAGGAGTCTGGCACGGGCCCCGGCCATGATGGCTGATGACGCTG
>CALRJO020000088.1:0-10654 GCA_943367565.1 Brevundimonas vancanneytii | reverse complement strand
GCACAAGAGGCGCGCGGCGAGCAGGCGGACGCCATCCATCGACCTCCGCAAGGACCCCCGGACTCTCCTTCGCCCGGGCTTCATCGCTCGACCACAGCCCGCCGACATCGAGGCGCTGGATCCGACGCCCTCCCCACCGACGGGATGGGCAGGAGTCTGGCACGGGTCCCAGTCATGATGGCTGATGACGCTGTATTTTCCGGAAGCGTAGCAAGATCAGCGGGTTGTTGGCGCGGGTTATGCTGACAATCGGCGGATTGTGAGCAGTTCGAAATCCTTCTCCCCTGGGGGAGAAGGAAGTGAGGCTCTCAGGTGATCCGCTTGGCCGACACGGGATCGCTGGCGGGGAAGGTCTCTTCCAGCCCCTCGTCCAGAAGGGCTTCCTGCCGATCCTCTGAGTCGCGTTCGCGTTCGCGGAGCTGATCCGGCTTGCCGTGTTCGCGCGCGGCCTTTCTGGCGTGCGGGGTCTCGGGATCGCCGTCCTCACGGGCGGCGGGCTTCGGCTGGTCGGTATGAGCGGTCATTCGGCCGTCCTTATTTCGCGGGATGATCTTCGTCGCCGTCCGGGCCGTAGCCCAGGCCGGCGATGTCGTCGTCTGACAGGCGTTTGGCCTCCCAATGGGCCGCGCTGGCCTGGGCGCCGCGGACGTTGCGCATCAGGCCGGTGTAGACCAGCTCGACCTCGTCCACGCCGCGTTGCCCGGCGCTCTCGCCGTCGATCTCGGTCAGCCGCTCGCCGTCCACGCCCAGCAGGGCGTCGGCTTCGGCCTCGATGCCCGAAGCCCCCTGGATTTCGTCAAGGTCGATGTCGACGTCCTCGTCGAACTCTTCGTCGTCGCCGTCGCCGGCCATCTGTGTGACGTCGAGTACGGGATCGGCCTCGTCCAGCAGGATGTCGCCGTCACCCTCATCGTCTATGTGGGTTTCGTCATAGACTTCCGACTGTTCCTGGTCGTCCGAGTAACCGTCGATCTCCGGCATGCCATCGCCTCCTGTCCGCAGGGTCAACGCCCCGCGCCCGCCCCGCGTTCCGCCGGCGTCCGGCGTCCGGGAAACGGCCCCCGGGTGGAGACCACGGGCGGACAAGAGATGGTTAACCACGTTTGTTTAAGCTGCGTTCGGTCCCGGCTACCTAACGTCGCGGGGAGCCTGTCAGGAGACGCTTTCTCAAATGCCGCTCAAGCTGTCGCTGAAGCCCGGCGAGAAATTCGTCCTCAACGGCGCCGTCGTCCAGAACGGCGACCGGCGCGGGGTGCTGATCCTGCAGAACAAGGCGTCGGTGCTGCGCGAGAAGGACATTCTCCAGCCCGAGGACGCCAATACGCCGGCCAAACGCGTCTATTTCCCGGTCATGATGATGTATCTGGACGAGACGGCGGCGGCCAAGGTCTATGACGAGTTCGCCCTGCGCCTCAGCGAGTTCATGGGGGCGTCGCGCAATCCCGCGGTTCTGGCCGACTGCGTGGCGGCCTCCCGCCATGTGATGGCGCGCGAATACTACAAGGCGCTGATGGCGGCGCGAAAACTCGTTGAGTATGAGGAAGGTCTGGCGAATGTCGCTGCAGGCGTACAAGACCGCAGCCACCCGGGCTGAGACTCCGCGTGAGATGGAGTATCGGCTGTTCGGGCAGGTCACCCGGGCGCTGATGCATGCCGCGACCCTGGACGCCTCCGAGATCGCCGCCCGTATCGACGCCCTGGACTGGAACCGCCGGCTGTGGACAACCCTGGCCACGGACTGTTCCGATCCCGACAACGCCATGAATCCAGGATTGAAGGCCCAGATCATCTCGATCAGCCTGTTCGTCAGCCGTCACTCCTCGGCGATCATGCGCGGCGAGGACGATTTCGAGGCCCTGATCGACATCAACCGGATGGTCATGCAGGGCCTGGCCGGACCGGGACCGGGCGCGCAACAGGCCGCCTGACCGGGGCTCCGGCGGTCAGAACAGCGCGGTCACCCACTGGATGATCGGCCCGAAGGCCCGGCTGACCAGCTCCCAGGCCAGCCAGATGAACAGGCAGACGCCGGCCACGCCCGCCCAGCCGATCAGGACGACGATCCCGTCCCGCTGCATCAGGCCGAAGCCGAAGGTCGAGATGATCAGCGCCGGCACCAGGTTTCCACCCCAGATCGGCAGGATCAGGATGAAGGCCAGCAGCACGGTGGCGATGCCGATCAGGATTTCCGAAAGCTCGCTTGTCATCACGTGCAGCCGGGGCTTCGACAGCCGCTCCACTTGCTGGACGCGCCGCAGCACCTTCTCCACTCCGTTCCGGTAGGCCTCCCGTTCGATCCAGCGCCGCAGCGCCCATTTCGGCAGCCACAGCTGGTCCGCGCGGGTAGCCAGCTGCAGACCCATCAACAGCAGCGGGGCCCCGAGAATGGTCGTTGTGCCGGGGATGATGCCGATGGCGATGTTCATCAGGCCGAAGAACAACATCAGGGCGCCGAAGCCCCGCTCGCCGAAGGCGTTGACCAGCTCGCCGAGGTACAGCCTGGGATCGTCCTTGACCCCGATGTCCGTCAGAACCTGCGAGAAGGTCCGACTGTCGCTCTGATAGTCGTAGTCGGGCATCGGCGACGGGTGTCCGGACGGGGGTGTCTCGATCTAGGCCGGTAGATAGACGGGCGCCACTTAACAATCGTCAATCCCCCGGGCGGGCGGGCGTAGGCGGCGGGCCTTCAGGACCCGACATGCCCGGGCTTGCCCTTGCGTTTGGTGTGGGCGAATTCCTCGAGCTGTTTTTCGGTCATGGACTCGACCATCTGCCTGGAGGCGCCCTTGAGGGCGGACCTGGGCGTGTCGCCCCGCTTGGCCGACAGGGCGGCGCCGGCGGCTTTCTGTTGCGCGGCGGATTTGGCGGGCATGGGGTGGCTCCTTTCGATGAGGAGCAAGCGCGGAGTGCGGGTCGTGGTTCCTGGCTACCCCAACAACTCCCGCCCGATCAGGAAGCGGCGGATCTCGTTGGTCCCGGCGCCGATGTCGTAGAGTTTGGCGTCGCGGACCAGCCGTTCGACGGGCCATTCCCTGGTGTAGCCGGCGCCGCCCAGGGCCTGGACGGCCTCGAGGCTGACCTTCACCGCGTTCTCGCTGGCCAGCAGGATCGCCCCGGCGGCGTCGTAGCGGGTGGTCCTGCCCTGGTCGCAGGCGCGGGCCACGGCATAGACATAGGCGCGGGCGCTGTTGAGGGCGACGTACATGTCGGCGACCTTGGCCTGCATCAGCTGGAACGAGCCGATCGGCTTGCCGAACTGTTTGCGCTCGCGGAGGTAGGGCAGGACCACGTCCAGCGCCGCCTGCATGATGCCCAGCGGCCCGGCAGACAGCACGGCGCGCTCATAGTCGAGGCCGCTCATCAGCACGCCGGCGCCGCCGCCGACCGGGCCCATGACATTCTCTTCCGGGACCTCGCAGTCCTCGAACACCAGTTCGGCGGTGTCCGAGCCGCGCATGCCCATCTTGTCCAGCTTCTTCGAGACGCTGAAACCCTTCATGCCCTTCTCGATCAGGAAGGCGGTGACGCCGCCATTGCCCTCGCCGGTGCGGGCGTAGACCACCAGGGTTTCGGCGTGCGGGGCGTTGGTGATCCAGAATTTCGTGCCGTTGAGGACATAGCGGTCGCCCTTCTTCACGGCCTGGGTGCGCATCGACATGACGTCGGAGCCGGAGCCGACCTCGGACATGGCCAGCGAGCCGACGTGTTCGCCGGAGATGAGTTTGGGCAGGTATTTGCGCTTCTGGTCTTCGGTACCCCAGCGGCGGATCTGGTTGACGCACAGATTGGAGTGGGCCCCGTAGGCGAGGCCGATCGAGGCCGAGGCGCGGGACACCTCCTCCATGGCCACGACGTGTTCGAGGTAGCCGAGGCCGAGGCCGCCGTACTCTTCCTCGACCGTGATGCCGTGCAGGCCGAGCTCGCCCATCTCGGGCCAGAGCTCGCGCTTGAAGGCGTTGGTCTCGTCGATTTCAGCGGCCAGGGGCGCGAGGCGGTCGGTCGCCCAGCGGGCGGTGGTCTCGCGGATCATGTCGGCGTTTTCGCCGAGGTTGAATTCCATCGACTGGGGGGCGTTGGGAATGCTCATGACGGCGGGCGTAGCATCGCCCGCGCCCGACGCAAAGTCAGTCCGGCTTGCCCCAGCGGACGTACAGGTTCCACGACGACACCCCGACGCAGATCACGCCGATCAGGGCAAGGGCCCAGGCGATGACGGTGGTCTCGCCCATCGGCGACGGCTGTTCCACGGCCAGACGGAAGGCGGCGGCCGAGGCTCCGCAGGCGGCCAGGCCCACGCCGCCCATGATCAGGAAGGCGCCCGTCTCGCTCCAGTCGAAGCGGCGCGGTCCGGCCGGCTCGACCTCGTGGCGCAGCACCGACAGGGTCGGCTCGTCCTCGAACAGGACGGTTTCCTCGGCGGCGGGGGCCGGGGCGCGCTGGTCCGACGGCCATACCGGGCGCTCGGCCTCGACGAAATCGGCCTCGGTGGCGGGGGTCAGGACCAGCTCCGAATCCATCGCGGGAAAGGGCGAGGGGAGGGGCGCGGCGGACTCCAGCGGCGTGACGGGGACGTCGGGCTCGGCGAGCGGGGCCTCAGGCGCCGTCGGGACTGGTGCCGGCGTGACGACGGGTGTTTCAACGGGTTCCGCCGGCGCGAAACCGGGCAGGGGGCCGATGATCGCGGCGGCATAGGGCGAATAGCGGTCCAGATTGACCCGCGTCACCGCATCCGCCGGCTGGAAGACCGGGGGTTCGAAGGCGGGGACCTCGGGGGCCCAGGCCGGATCGGGCTCGACGGGCGGAGTGACTTCGGAAGCCTCGGGCGTCTCGCCCAGCAGGGTGGCGACGGCGGCGGCGCGCGCATCGGTCCCGGTAGGCTCGGGGGCGGCCGTCCCCTCGACCCGCGGCGGGGGCAGGGGCGCGCCCAGCAGCTCGGCGAGGGTGACCGGGGAGGCCGGATCGGCGACGAACAGGGCCCGTTCGGCGGCGCGGCGGCGCAGGCGGGCGTCGGCGGAAGCGTCTTCGGGCCAGCCGATCAGGGCGTCGGCGGCCTGGCCGGCATGGCCCTCGTTGAGCCTTTGCAGGACATCGGAGGCCAGGAAGCGGTCGACGCCGACGGATATGGCGAAACTGGCCAGGGCGTCGAACTGGTGCTGGTTCAGGGGGGCCTGAACCTGTTCGTTCAGAGCCTTCACCACAGGCATGAGGTCGTATTGCAGCAGCAGTTCGGCGTCCGCCTCGGCGACGGTCAGGCCCTCGCGGGCCGAGGCGGTGTGGCCGTAGCCGATGACCCAGCGGCCGTCCTCTTCCTGGACGGCGCGCGGCCGGAAGCCCTCAAAGCTCTTGATGAGGACCATCCCCTCGCGGGAGACCTTCAGACGGGTTGTGGGCGTTTCGGACACGGATTGACCCAAATCGAGACGGGCGCGCTCGCCCGATGAGAGAGCCAGCAAGGGACGCGCCGCTCTAGAGCAGCACCAGTGTCGCAAGGCCGAGGAAGATCAGGAAGCCGAAGAAATCCGTCGTCGCCGTCACGAACACGGCCGAGGACACGGCCGGGTCGAACTTCAGCCGCGACAGGGTGAGAGGCGTCAGCACCCCGACCGTGGCCGCCACCAGCAGGTTCAGCACCATGGCGGCGCCGATCACCGCGCCGATGCGCCAGTCCTGGAACCACAGGCCGGCCGCCGTGCCGATCAGGGGAGCCAGCACCAGGCCGTTGGCGAGACCCACCACCAGTTCGCGGCGGAAGGTGCGGGCGGCGTTTGAACTGTTCAGCTCGCGCGTCGCCAGCGCCCGCACCGTCACGGTCAGGGCCTGGGTGCCGGCGTTGCCGCCGATGGCCGAGACGATGGGCAGCAGGATCACCAGGGCGACGATCTGGGCGATCGTGGCCTCGAACCACGAGATGACGATCGAGCCGAGCACGGCGGTGCCGAGGTTGATGGCCAGCCAGGGCACGCGGCCGCGCACGATCTCGGACACGGACGAGCCGCGGTCCTCGTCCGAGACGCCGGCGAGGCGCAGGATGTCCTCGCGGTTCTCTTCCTGGATGATGTTGACGATGTCATCGACGGTGATCTGGCCCACCAGCCGGCCCGCGGCATCGACGACGGGCGCCGAGATCAGGTGGTATTTCTCGAAGATGTAGGCGACCTCTTCCTGGTCCTGGTCGACGGCGATCGCATTGATCGGCTCCATGATGTCGACCAGGGCGACCGTGCGCGGCGCGCGCAGCAGGCCGCTGACCGGCAGGCCGCCGACGGGCTTGTTGTGCGGATCGACGATGTAGATGTCGAAGAACAGCTCGGGCAGGTCCTCGCCCTGTTTGCGGATGTGGTCGATGGTGTCGCCGACGTTCCAGAACGACGGCGCGGCCATCACCTCGCGCTGCATCAGGCGGCCGGCGGAATCCTCGTCGTAGCGCAGCGAGCTTTCGATCGCGGCGCGGTCGACCTCGGGCATGGCCGCCAGCACCTTCTCGCGCTGGTCGTCCTCGAGGTCCTCGACCACGGCGGCGGCGTCGTCGGAGTCCAGTTCCTGCAGGGCCTCGGCCAAGGTCAGGTGCGGGACGCGCTCCAGCACCTCCTCGCGGATGTTGTCGTCCAGCTCGGGCAGGGTTTCGGCCAGGAGGTCGGGCGGCATCCACAGGACGACCACGGCCCGGTGCTCGGCCGTCAGGAAGCCCATCAGATCGGCGACGTCGGCGGGATGCAGGTCTTCCAGCAGCGAACGGAGCTTGAGGCCGTCACCCGAGTCGGAGGCGTCGACGACCTTCTCGACGAAGGCCGCGGTGAGGACGTAGTCCTCGTCGAGGGCGGGGTCGGAGGCAGGCGGCAGGGGGGCGTCTGCGATCTTGCTCACGCTTGGCCTCCCCTGATTATCAGCGTTTCGCCGATCTGCGTTCCTAGAATGGCGGCGAAGAACGCCGACGGATCAAGCGGCGTCTCTCGACCATGGATATGTCCCGGTCAAGATGACCACAGCCTCTTGCGCGCGAAGGCGTGGCCGGAACCGGACTTCAGGTATCGTTCAAACGCCTCGGCTGGCCCCCGGCTTGAGAAGGCGAGGTAGGTGACCAGCCGCCAAGGGCGATGCTTCGACGTGTGAGTTGATTTGCCGGCGTTGTGTTCGCGCAGGCGGGCCTTGAGGTCGGCCGTCACGCCGACATATCGCCTGGTGGGATCGTCCAAGCTTTCGAGCAGATAGACGTAGTACAAGACGACCTCCATCAGGCAGCCCTGCTTCGCCAAGGCTTCGCAGGGCATCCTGCTTCGCCTCATCCAATGAGATCAATCCTGCGAAGCCCGTGAGGGCGAAGCAGGATGGTGCGGTCGAGAAGACTCGAACTTCCACTCCGGTTAGGGAACAGCGACCTCAACGCTGCGCGTCTACCAATTCCGCCACGACCGCTCGCATCGGAGGGGGGCTGATAGCGGAGGTCGGCGTGGAAGGGAAGGGGCTGAAGAGGCGTGATTGGTGATTGGTGATTGGTGGTTGCCGGTTCTTCGCTCAAGCCCGCACCGTGAGCGTCGGCGTGGGCCCAGCAGCCACCAATCACCAATCACCAATCACGCCTTCAGGCGGCCCCCGCCATGAAGTCATAGACATCCGCCGCCCGGGTCACCGTGATGGCGATGCGGTCGTCGCGGATTTCGATCTCGCCGCGGGCGACCGGATGGTTGTTGGCGAGGATCCAGACCTCGTCGTGCTCGGAGGCGTCGAGCGGGATCACCGCCCCGCGGCCCATCCGCAGCAGCTGGCTCATCGGCAGCACGGAGCGCCCCAGGACGACCGAGATCTCGACTTCGACGGCTTCGATCTGGCTCACGGGGGACTCGGATACTGACTGTGACTGGGCGGTCTGGACTTGCATGGCGCTCCCGACCCCCACATTGGAGGCGTCATGCTTTCCCAAGCCTTAAGCGAAACCATATCGAAGCTGGTCCGCGCCGACGGCCGTCCGGTCGAATGGGCCGCCTCCGAAGGCCGTGTTCCCTATGAGGCGGCGGTCGCGGCCATGGAGGCGCGGGCGGCGGCGATCGCGGCGGGCGAGGCGGGCGAGCTGGTCTGGCTGCTGGAGCATCCGCCGCTCTATACGGCGGGCGTCTCGTCGAAGGACGGCGACCTGCTGGACGCGGCCCGGTTCCCGGTCCACCGGACGGGGCGGGGCGGGCAGTTCACCTATCACGGGCCCGGCCAGCGGGTGGCCTATGTGATGCTGGACCTGAACCAGCGCGGCCGGGATGTGCGGACCTTCGTGCGCGGGCTGGAGCAGTGGATCATCGGGGCGCTGGGCGAATTCGGCGTGCCGGCCGATGTGCGCGAGGGCCGGGTCGGGGTCTGGGTGGAGCGGAAGGGGCCGGGCTGGTCGCTGGAGGACAAGATCGCCGCCATCGGTGTGAAGGTGAGGAAGTGGGTCAGTTTCCACGGCATCAGCCTGAACGTGGAGCCCGATCTGGACCATTTCAGCGGCATCGTGCCGTGCGGGATCGCCGAGCATGGAGTGACCAGCCTGGTCGACCTGGGCGTGCCGGCGACGATGGACGAGGCGGATGAGGCGCTGAGGGCGAGCTTCCGGCGGGTGTTCGGGGAGACGGTGGCGGGGGCGGCGCCGGTCTAGTCGGAGCCAGGCAAGTGGCTGGTTCCAGCAGATAGCCTCGCCACCCTAGCCCTCCCGCCCCCGCCTCTGGCATAAAGTCGACCCCCGCGCCGGCCTCCCGCGCGTCCCTCCGCGATCCGGCGCATGACTCCGTTCCACAAGGTGCTGGCCAACAACCTCGTCGCCAACATCACCAACTACACCGTCTGGTTCGCCCTGACCTTCTGGGTGTTTCTGGAGACGCGGTCGGTGTTCGCGACCGGGATGATCGCGGGCCTGTATCTGGTGCTGACGGCCGGGCTGGCGATCTGGTTCGGGAGCCTGGTCGACCATAACCGCAAGAAGAAGGTCATGCTGGCGTCCAGCCTGACCTCGCTGACGCTTTATGGCGCGGCCTTCGCCGTGCATGAGGCGGCGCCCGAGGGGGCGCTGGCCGAGGTGGGCGGGGTGTGGCTGTGGGCGCTGGTCGGGACGGCCATGGCGGGGGTGATCGCGGGGAATATCCGCGCCATCGCCCTGCCGACCCTGGTGACGGCGCTGGTGGCCGAGGATCGGCGGGACCGGGCCAACGGGCTGGTCGGGATGGTCTCGGGGATCGGGTTCCTGACCACCTCGGTGATCAGCGGCCTGCTGGTGGCCTGGGCCGGGATGGAGGGGGCGCTGTGGTTCGCCCTGATGCTGACGGCGGGGGTGTTCGCGCATCTGCGGTTCACGCGGGTGGATGAGCCCGATCCGGAGGCGCTGCGCCGGGCGGCGGGGCAGAGCGGGCCGGGGCGGGTGGATATCCGCGGCACGATCGGGGTGGTGGGGGCGGTGCCGGGGCTGTTCGCCCTGATCCTGTTCGCGACGTTCAACAATTTCCTCGGCGGGGTCTTCATGGCCCTGATGGACCCCTATGGGCTGTCGCTGATGCCGGTGCAGGCCTGGGGGTTCTTCTGGGCGGCGGTGTCGACGGCCTTCATCCTCAGCGGGATCATCATCGCGAAGACGGGGCTGGGGACCAATCCGCTGCGGACGCTGATGATCGTCAATCTGGTCTGCTGGCTGGCGGCGGCGCTGTTCACCGTGCAGTCGTCGATCGTGCTGCTGGCCGTGGGCTGCTTCATCTGGATGTTCCTGGGGCCGTACGCCGAGGCGGCCGAGCATACGACGCTGCAGAAGGTGGTGCCGTTCGAGCGGCAAGGGCGGGTGTTCGGCTTCGCCCAGTCGGTGGAGCAGGCGGCGGCGCCGCTGACGGCCTTCATGATCGCCCCGCTGGCGCAGTGGGTGTTCATCCCGCTGATGACCGACGGGGCCGGGGCGGATCTGATCGGGGACTGGTACGGGCGCGGGCCGGAGCGGGGGATGGCGCTGGTGTTCTCGGTCGCGGGGGTGCTGGGGCTGATCGCGACGGGGCTGGCGTGGAACTCGGGGTATTATCGCAGGCTGTCGGCGGCCTATCTGAAGGGGGCGAACGCGTAGGGCGCGGATTTCAGCGAAGGCTCAGGGTTTGCTCATGCCGCTCACCGGGCGCGCGGGCAGGGTGGGGGCTCAGCGGACCGGATGACGCCATGCCCGAACTGGATGCCTATGCCGGATGCTACGCCGGGGAGCCGTGGGCCTCGGCCGAGGTGATGGCGGCCGAAGGGGGCGTGGCCGTGCGTTTCGGGCGGGGATCGTCGGGGCGGCTGGAGCTGACGGCGGCGGCGCCGGACGAATTCCGGCGCGGGGCCATGGTGGCGCGGTTCCACCGCGACGCGGCGGGGGCGGTGACGGGGTTCAGCTACAGCGATCCGCTGCTGCGCGGGCTGCGGTTCACGCGGCGGGGCTGAGGTCAGCCCCAGGGTGGAGCGAAATCTGAGCCGAGCCGGACTGCGTCCAACTCAACCGATTTCGCTCTATTCGAACTCGACCAGCACATCGTCGGCCGCCACCGGATCGCCGGCGGCGGCGCTGACGGTTTTGACGACGCCGTCGCGTTCGGCCTTGAGGATGTTCTGCATCTTCATGGCCTCGATGATGGCGACGGTCTCGCCGGTCTTGACCTCCTGACCGACGGTCACCGGGATGGCG
>CALRJO020000087.1:0-10675 GCA_943367565.1 Brevundimonas vancanneytii | reverse complement strand
GATCAGGTTCTCGGTGTAGATGAAGCGGGTGCAGGCCTGGCGGAAACTCTCGGGCGTCTTGCGCTCGCCGAAGCCGTAGACGTCGACGCCCTCCTCGCGGATGCGGGACGCCAGCCGGGTGAAATCGGCGTCGGAGGAGACGAGGCAGAAGCCGTCGAACCGGCCCGAATGCAGCAGGTCCATGCCGTCGATGACCAAGGCGATGTCGCCGGAATTCTTGCCCTTGGTGTTGGCGAAATTCTGCTGCGGCTGGATGGCGTAGCGGGCCAGCACCTTGGTCCAGCCCATCAGCTGGGCGCTGGCGAAATCGCCATAGATGCGCCGCGCCGAGGCCTCGCCCAGGGTGGCGATCTCGGTGAACAGGGCCTCGGCGATGCGGGCCGAGGCGTTCTCGGCGTCGATCAGCACGGCGAGGCGGGGGGCTTTGGAGACGACGGTCATGGGCGACGGCTTTCGGGGGCGGCGAAGGCCCATGCTGTCGGCCGCGCCGCGCCTCGGGTCAATGCCGTCAGTTCGCCGCCGGCGCCGGCGCCGGTCCCACCAGCAGGGCGTCGACCGGCTGGACCACGCCGTTGGAGGCCAGGGTCTCGGAGCCGGTCAGGCGGGCGCGGGCGCCGTCGTCGCCGGCGACGATCACGGCCTCGCCCTCCTTCGAGAAGGTCAGCAGGCTGTTGGCCATGGTGCGCATCCGGACCTCGCCCGAACCTTCGCGGGCGATGGCGGCCTCGATGTCGGCGCGGGTCAGGGCGCCCGGCACGATGTGGGCGCGCAGCATGGCCGCCGCCTGGGCCTTCATCGCCTCATCGCCCAGATCGCCGGCCGAGGCGGCGAAGGCCGCGTCCGACGGGGCGAAGACCGTATAGGGGCCCGTGCCCGCCAGCACCTCCCCGAGGGCGGCGTTGTCCAGCACCCGCTCGAGCGTGCCGAAGGCGCGGTCGCCCTTCAGCGTCGCCGCGAGGGTCCGGTTCGAGGGCTCGGCCGCCCCGGTCCCGTCGGCCTTGCCCGCGCCCTCCCCGCACCCGGCAAGGGCCATCGCGAGGAGGGGCGCCACGGCCCAGCGCAATTTGTGTCGCATGCTCAGGCTCCGGCTCAGGTCAGCAACTGGATGACGGCGGTCACCAGCTGGGTTTTGGGATCGGCCTGGTACACATAGCCGTCGTTGTAGCGGTACATGGCGTTGGCGTTGTCGGCGTACTGGTTCCGCCAGGCATAGGGCACGTTGTAGACGTCGTAGCCGCCGGGCATGGGCTGGCCGACGCTGGGGTTCTGGCCGGTCAGCAGGGCCGCGACCTGACTGATCATCGAGGTCTGCGGATTGACGCCGTACAGGGCGCCGTCGGCGTAGCGATAGTCCTGCCCCTGCGGCAGACCGAAATACCGGGAATAGTAGTCGGGCGCCGGCTGATACGCGTATTGCGACGGCCAGGTCGCGCCGGGCGCCAGCGCCCCGCCCAGGACGGGCAAATAGCCCAGCAGCGAGCCCTGGGAATTCATCCGGTACAGATAGCCGTTCTCATAGCGGTAGCGACTGTCATCGCCGCGCGTGCGCCACAGCCAGTCATAGCGTTCGGCCGCGGCGGAGCGGGCGGGCTGGCGCGCCAGCCCCGGCGGCAGGCAGCCGTTGTTCTTCTTCGCCAGTCCGGGCGGGCAGCCGGCGATCAGGCCGCGGTCCCGCTGAGGCTGGAAATAGACCACGGGTCGGCCGTCGCGCGTCTGGAAGACCTCACGCTCCACGACGCGGCGCAGCTCGCGCCGGTCGTCGCGGCGGTCGTCGTCGCCGCGATCCCGGGCGTCCGCGCTCCGGCCTCGCACAATCTCGACAACGCGCGATTCGGGCCGCGCGGCGCGTCGGTCCTCGCCCGGGCCGCCGGCGCGTCCCGGGCCACGATCGTCCCGTCCGCCGCCATTGCCGCGATTGTCATCGTCGCCGCGACCGGCGCGCTCCTGTCCGTCGGCGCCCTTGCCCTGGCCCTGGCCCTTGCTCTGGCCCTGCCCCTGCCCTTGCCCCTGACCGTAGTCGAGAGCCAGCGCCGCGGCGGGCGCGGCGAGGATGAGGGCGAGGGCGGTGGCGGTCAGGGGGATCAGGCGGGACATGGGTGAATACCTCTACAGGCCCCCACAACGTGCGGCGGGAGGCCGATGTTCCGTGAACGGGCGTGGATGCGGCCGCCGCGGCGATGCGCTAGAACTCGCCGCATGAGCCAGACGCCCCGGAACCCCGACGCCCCGCGCCGCCTGATCGACCTGCCCGGCATCGACGCCCTCGAGCTGAAGGCGGTGATGCAGCCGCGCATCGCCGATCCGGACGAGCGCCACGAATTCCCGGACATGGCCGGGGCCATCGACGAGGCCGCCCGCGCCGCCTTCGGCCTGACGCCGGAGGAGGCGGAGGCCGTCGTCCTGCCCGCCGGCTGGGACAACATCGAGCGGCTGAACCCCGCCGACATGGCCGAGGCCTTCGCCGCCGAGGGCTGGGACGTCACCGACGCGCGGCGCAAGCCGCTGCGCATGCTGGGCTGGTGGGCCCTGCCATTGGCCCTTTCGATGCGCGGCGTCGCCGGCGCCCTGCCCTTCCATGCCGAACCCGACCGGCCGGTCACCGACTGGGGTTCGAACCTCAAGGCCGAGGCGACGCGGTTCCGGAAGCGGTAGGGGGATTCTTGTTGGGCCGCGGTCACAGGGCTCCGCCCTGTCGACCCGACGCGGCCGGGTTGCCGCCCCGGCGTCACACCGCGGCGAGCGCCCAGTCGCCCTCGGCCGCGATCTCCTCGTCCGTCAGCTCGCCCCAGCGCGCGGTCTCGACTTCCGCCGCCCGGCCCGCCTCGCTGATCTCGACCGCGCCGCCGCAATCCCGCGCGATCCGCTCGGCGTTCCAGACGCGCCGCATCAGGGCCATCTGGGTCTTGCGGGCAGCCATCATCAACTGACGGCGGTGCTCCCAGTAGGCCGACTTCACCGCCCGGTCGGGATCCTCGTCGCCATGGATCCAGAAGCGCTCGCGAATGATGTCCTGATCGCAGTTCATGGCCTCGAACAGCAGCTTCAGGTCCATCGTCTCGACCGTCAGCTCGCGGCGTTTCGACCGCTCGCCCAGCCGCGCATAGCTCTCGGCCAGCCCGGCCAGCGCCTTCGCCTCGGCCCACAGCCGCCCCTTCATCGCCCGCCCCGAGGCCAGGGCCGCCGCCCGCGCGAGGGCGGCGGGGTCGCAGGCGTCGGGATCGTCGGCGGGGGCCGGGGCGAAGAGATCGATCCGTTCGGGCGACGGCGAAGGGATAGGGTGGGGGTCGGGTCGAGGTCTCGGTTTCAACAGGCGTTCTCTCTGTTCTCCCTCCCACTTGGGGGAGGGTGGTCGCGAAGCGACCGGGTGGGGGCGGTTCGGCGCGGGGAGAGCCGGTGGATGGGTCGCCGAGCCCCTCCCACCCCGCCGCCGCTAACGCGGCGCCGACCCTCCCCCGGAGGGGGAGGGAGAAGGTTTGGCGCATGGCTCTTCGCCGCCTGCTTTCGCGGCGGGTGGGGAGGGCGCGGGGCGACCGGGCCTCGCCCGGTGCAAGTTTCACATACCGTTTCGACGAGACAGATCGCCCCGCGCGGCCGTTATCCACGCGCCCTCCGGCTGGCGGCCCTTGCTTCGGGCCTTACCGGATCACCCCGCCGCCCTCGCGGACGGCGACGCGCGGCGGACATGGCGGCATGCGCCAGCGGTCCGCTCGGGAAGCGCGCGGCGAGCAGGCGGACGTCATCCATCGACCTCCGCAAGGACCCCCGGACTCTCCTTCGCCCGGGCTTCTTCGCTCGACCACAGCCCGCCGACATCGAGGCGTTGGATCCGACGCCCTCCCCACCGACGGGATGGGAGGATTATGGGGGCGGGTTCAGGGCGACTAACGATTCAGTTTGTTAGATCGTCAGGGCGTTGATCGGGCGGGGGATTTTGGCGTGAACCCGACTATGGATCGGCGGATTGTGAGCAGAGCGTCATGCAGAAGCGCTTGGCGGCCGGGATCTGAGAGAAACTTCCTCGAACCGGGCGTACATCCCGGCGAGGTTGGCGGATCGGATACGAAACTGACTCCGACGCTTCAGGCGTGGCTGAGCCGTAGATGCGCCCTCCAGCTTGATGCCGGGATCGTACCAGATGGCTCCGCTCGATAAGGCTGAAAGGAATCGTTCGAAGTCAGTGCTCGTCCCCAGTCTGACTCGGTCACCATACTGATAGTGGATTGGATCACCGCGCTGACAGATGCTCGGCACATAGGCCGCCTTGTCGTGCTTTCGGTTCCAATGCGTGAGCAAGCCGGCGTAGTGCCACTCGGCAGCCACCTCGCCTTCGTCGTTGAGCAGGGCGAAGGAAGAGTGGGGGTCGATAATTCTCTTCTTTTCCCGGTCGTAGCCGAGCAGATTGAGAGTCAATCCGGTGAGCCTGTTGCGAACCCAGGCATGGTGAGGACTCGAGAAATTTAACCGGTCTTCGTTCGATTTGTCGGGGTAGCCGAAGCGACGGACAAACGAAGACGCACCATCGGCCTTGTAGAGGCCTCCCGTAGGCTCGGGCGTCATCAGGGTTAGCTGGCCCACTCCAAGACGGTCGAAGCGCGTCACCCCGTGGCTCTTGAGCTCCCAGCCCTCGAAGTCCGGTTCACTCCGGCCGTTGGGCTGGATGCCCAATTGGGCCTCAAGAGTGTAGCCACCGCAGTTGGTGCCGCCGCATGGACCGATGCGTCCATCGGTTTGCAGCTTCTGTGCCGGCAGCCAACCGGCCAAAGCGATGGCAGCCAACCGTTCAAGCAACCGTTCACGCGAGCCGTCCGCCGTCCCGATGGGCAAGTGCCTGAAAGCGCCAGTCTGCTCCAAGTTGCGGAGAGCCTCCAGCTCCGTGAGCAGAGTCGCATCCTTGGCCGCGTGAGCGATGATTCGACCGGCGGGCGTTACACCCAGGAACAACACCCTGCCCTCATCGCGGGGCGCCATTATTTCATTGGGAGCACCCCGAGCACCGAGAAGGAAGCCCGACAGACGGACCTCTGGATACTGCGGATAGAGGATGAGTTGGGCGTGAGGGGCGGCGACGGGATCGCTCCCGAACTGCAACCAATGGAAATCCACCGCTGCGCTGAGAATGTGCTTTCCCTTGGGTGTGCTGACGGAACGGACCTCGCCCATCGGCAGGACGTTGAGGATGTCCAAGCTGCCGGCAAGGTAGATTTGGTTCTTCGAATTGTCATTTGGCGACAAGAATTTGAACAGGAGTCGGGTCGCCCCTTGGGCGATCATCGCCCTCTCAACATCCTTGAGGTTCATTGTCCCCCGCCTTGTCGTCCGTCGGGGATTTCCAGCCTGATAGCCGACGACAACAACCAAGTCTGACAGTCATCTATAACCTTGGCGATGGGCCGCCGATGAGACCCCTTCAGGGCGCATTCCCAAACAACGCCCACTCGCCAACCGAGATCGATCAGCCGGAGTTCCCCCGCCCTGTCGACCTCGCAGTTCCGTTCAATCTTCGCCCGCCAGAACTCCGGTCGCGTCGAGGGCCATTTGAACAGATGGCAGCCATGTCCATGCCAGAAGCAGCCGTGCACGAAGATCACCGCCCGATGCCTCGGCAGGCAGATGTCCGGCTTGCCCGGCAGGTCGCAGTGCAGCCGATAGCGGAAACCCCGCGCATGCAGCGCCTTGCGGATCAGCAGTTCCGGCTTGGTGTTCTTGCCCCGGATACCGGACATCATCCGGCTGCGGGTCGCCGGATCGACGACGTCAGCCAAGCCCGGCCTTCGGCCGTTTCCCGAGCGCAGCGAAGAGGTGCGGCTTCATATGTGCGGCGACGGCTTTCACGGCCGGCACCACAACAGAATTGCCGAACTGGCGATAGGCCTGGGTGTCCGACACCGGGATGATGAAGTCATTCCCCCGGGGGTCGTCGAAGCCCATCAGGCGGGCGCATTCGCGCGGCGTCAGCCGGCGCGGCGACTTGCCCTCCTGCTTCACCAGTATCTCGGACCCGTCCTTGTGGTATCGGGCCGACAGGGTCCGGGCGACATCGTCAGGGCCGACAAGGCCGAAGCCGAAGCCGTTTCCGGCGGCCTGGTGCTTTTCCTTGTACCGCTGGAGGTAGGTCCAGAGGTTGTCGGTCAGGGTGTAGCGGTCGGCGACCCGCCCCGAGTTGCCGACGGTGAACCGCTGGTCCGGAACCTCTGACCCGTCGCCGGGGTGGAGGATTTCCGCCAGTTTCGGCGCGGCGTCGGGCAGCTTCATATCAGCGAAGCGGAAGCCCTGGTTTTCGCGGAAGCCGATGATGAATATCCGTTCGCGATGCTGGGGCGTCCAGTAGCGACCGTCGATCACCCGGAAATCGATCGTGTAGCCGAGCTCTTCTGTCAGCACGTCCTTGATGGTCTGGAAGGTCTTGCCCTTGTCGTGTCCGACGAGGTTGCGGACGTTTTCCAGCAGGAAGGCGGCGGGGCGATGATGGGCGATGATCCGCGCCACGTCGAAGAACAGGGTCCCCTGGGTCTTGTCCTCGAACCCGTGCGCGCGACCGAGGGCGTTCTTCTTCGACACCCCGGCGATGGAGAAGGGCTGGCAGGGAAAGCCGGCCAGCAGCACGTCGTGCGCCGGAATGTCGGCCACATCGACTTTCGTGATGTCACCGTTGATTTCGTGGTCGTCGTCCGGAAAATTCGCCCGGTAGGTCTGCTGGCTGAACTTGTCCCACTCGGAGGTGAAGACGCAGCGGCCGCCGATGGACTCGAAGCCACGGCGCAGCCCCCCGATCCCGGCGAACAGGTCGATGAAGGTGAAATCCGCCGGCGGCTCGTCCTTGCCCCCGCGTAACAGCTTCAGTTTGGGTTGCGGCGATGCAGACGTGACCGGGCCGTCAATCCAGCCTTGGCTCACCGCTACATCGGCGGTCGCCTTCCCGGCCTGCTTCACCATAAGGGCATACTCCGACACGGTGATTCCGCGCTTGTTGAGGGTGGCAGACTGGGGAGATTCTGCCAGGAGAACAAGTCAGGAACAAGGACTTACCAACCGAAGGCTGATGCCTTTCACCGCTTCTACCGAACCAGCCCCCTACGCCACCTTCACCCCCACGCCCTTCTCGCCGCCCGGCTTGCTCACGCTGACGTCGAACACCTCGCCGCCGAAGGGCAGGCCGCGGACGGCGCGTTCGCACAGGGCGACGATCTCGTCGGCGGGCTGGTCGGTGCGGATGTCGAGGAACCAGCCCATCATCCGGGCCTCGTTCCAGCGGGCGCGGGCCAGCCAGGCCTCGTCGATCTTCAGGCCCTTGAAGGCCTCGTTGAGCCGGGCGATCAGGGCGATGGGGTGGTAGGGCTCGGGCGGCTCGGCCAGTTCGACCGGGCCCGAGGGGCGGCGGGCGGCGGCGGGCTCGACCGGGGGGTGTTCCAGCACGGCCCTGATCTGGCCGGGCTCCATCATCAGCCCCTTGCCGCCGGCGGGGTTGAGCAGGATCACCGTGTCCTTGAGCATGTCGAGCAGTTTGCGGCCCTGCATGGCGATGACGCGGGTGTCCTCGCCGAACATCTGGCCGGCGCGGCGCGGGTCGGTGAACAGGGTGACGGTGTCGCGGCCGTCGTTGAGGACGACGCCGCGCAGGATCAGCTGCTCGCCCGGACGCAAGACCCTGGCGCCGTCGTCGCCGGGGGTTCCGCCGGGGCCGTCGGCCTCGGGCACGGCGTAGAGGTCGGCCTCGAGCATGATCCGCTCGAACACGCCCATCTGAGCCGGGTCGGCGAGGCCGGCGTAGAGCAGCTCCTCCAGCGGGTTCATCGGATTGTCGGTGAAGGTCAGGGGCGAGGTCGCGGGGCCGGCGTCGGTCATGGAACGGGCTCGAAGGCTTGAGGGGGGCGAAGGCAGGGGCGCCAAAAGACAGGGGCGCCAAAAGGCAGGGGCGCCAAAAGGCAGGGACGGAGCGGTCGCGTCAATCCCGGACGGCGACGAACCGCGGTTCCGCGACAGGGTGGCCCGACGCGGCGACGGCTGCTACCCCTGTGGCCATGGAAATCGCAACCTTCGTGGCCCTCGGCCTGTATTTCGCCCTGATGCTGGGCATCGGCGTGTTCGCCTGGCGCACCTCCACCGACGACGTGGCCGGCTACATGCTGGGCGGTCGTCAGTTGCGGCCGTCGGTGGCGGCGCTGTCGGCGGGGGCGTCGGACATGAGCGGCTGGATGCTGCTGGGCCTGCCCGGGGCGATGTTCGTGGCCGGGCTGTCGGCGTCATGGATCGCCATCGGCCTGTTCATCGGGGCGCTGGCCAACTATCTGATCGTGGCCCCGCGGCTGCGCGTCTATACGGAGATGGCGCGGGACGCGATCACCCTGCCCGACTATTTCGACAAGCGGTTCGAGGACCGGTCGCGGATGCTGCGGGTGATCTCGTCGCTGGTGATCGTGGTGTTCTTCACCCTGTATACGTCGTCGGGCCTGGTGGCCGGGGGCAAGCTGTTCGAGACCTCCTTCGGGCTGGACTACGCCTGGGGGCTGTGGATCACGGCCGGGGTGGTGCTGGCCTATACGATGGTGGGCGGGTTTCTGGCGGTCAGCCTGACCGACTTCGTGCAGGGCTGCATCATGTTCGTGGCCCTGGTGCTGGTGCCGGTCGTGGCGCTGATGAATGTCGGCGGCATAGGCGGGGCGGCGGAGACGGTGCGCGGGATCGATCCCGGGATGCTGAACCTGTTCCAGGGGGCGACGGCGATCAGCATCGTCTCGGCCATGGCCTGGGGGCTGGGCTATTTCGGCCAGCCGCACATCATCGTGCGGTTCATGGCGGTGCGGTCGGTGCGCGACATTCCGATGACCCGCAATATCGGCATGAGCTGGATGCTGGTGACCCTGGTCGGGGCGCTGGCGACGGGTCTGGTGGGTCTGGCCTATGCGACGCAGAGCGGGCTGGCGGTGTCGGATCCGGAGACGATCTTCATCCTGCTGTCGGACGTGCTGTTCCATCCGCTGATCACCGGCTTCCTGCTGGCGGCGATTCTGGCGGCGATCATGAGCACCATCTCGTCGCAGCTGCTGGTGTCGTCCAGCTCGCTGACCGAGGATTTCTACAAGGTCTTCCTGCGCAAGGACGCGCCGCAGAAGGAGCTGGTGACGATCGGGCGGCTGGCCGTGCTGGGGGTGTCGCTGGCGGCCATCTATCTGGCCTGGAACCCGGAGAACAGCGTGCTGGGGCTGGTGGCCAACGCCTGGGCCGGATTCGGGGCGGCGTTCGGGCCGCTGGTGATCCTGTCGCTGACCTGGAAGCGGATGACGCGGAACGGGGCGCTGGCCGGGATCGTGGTCGGGGCGGCGACGGTGCTGTTCTGGATCTATGCGCCGGTGCTGGCCGACGGGGCGAAGCTGTCGAGCCTGATCTACGAGATCGTGCCGGGCTTCGTGCTCAGCTTCCTGGCCATCGTGGGGGTCAGTCTGATGGGCCGGCCGCCGGCGGCGAGCGTCACCGACACCTTCGAGGCGGTGAAGACGGCGCTGGCCGAGGCGAGGGCCCCGGCCGCGCGATCCTGACGCCGGGTGGGCGGCCGTCCGAACGGAACGGCCGCCCGCGTCGGATCAGCTGAGCACGACGATGGCCACGCGCCGGTTCTGGGCGCGGCCGTCGGGCGTGGTGTTGGGGGCCACCGGCGCCTCCTCGCCATAGGAGATGGTCGCCATCCGGTTCAGGGCGATGCCTTCGCGGCTGAGATAACGGCGGACCGCCTCGGCCCGGGCGGCGCCGAGCCGCTCGTTATAGGCCTCGTCGCCCTGGGCGTCGGTATGGCCCTGGATCTCGAGATAGACGTTGCGGTTCTCGGCCTTGAGGCGCTGGACCAGTTCGGCCAGCCGCTGCTCGGCTTCGGGCGACAGGGCGTGCTGGTCGACGGGGAATTTCATCGAGTCGTCGGACAGGACGACCTCATAGAGGAATTTGCCCTCGGCCAGCACATGGGCGGCGTTGGCGCGCTCCAGCGCCTGGCCGGCCGTGCCCTCGACGCCTGTGACGCGGTTGTCGACCGTGGCCACCCGCTCGTCGACGACGGCGAGGTTCTCACGCACGAATTTGTGGCTGGCGCAGCCGCCGGCGGCGAGGCCGAGGGCCAGCACCACGCCGGTCATGGCGGACGTCCTGAGTGTCGATCGTGTCAAGGTTCAGTCTCCTGAATGTCGGGGGCGCCGCCCGCTGTATCTTCGCGCCATCGCCACTAGCTGAGCCGGAAGGGCGGAGTGATGACGTGGATTGGGCGACAAGATGTCAGCTTGACCGTGGCAAGCAACTCCGGGATCGGCGTCAGTCAAGCGTTGGGCGACCGGTGTTTTTGTTCCCAACGAATAGTCTTTTTTGCGGAACGTCTACAGACAGGTGCGCCACGATCCTGACGCGGGCCGGTGATCAGTTCGGCGTCGCCGGCGCGCGGGACCGGCCGGCGGATGCGGCGATGCGCGGGACGGAGAAACGGGGCGGAGGGGCCGGACGGCGGTCGTGGCTGGCGGCCGGGGCGGTCAGCCTGCTGGCCCACGCCCTGGTGCTGACGCCGCTGCTGTCCGCGCGGGCCGTCTCGCCGGAGCCGGCGATCCCGCCGCGGCCGCCGGTGCTGGTGACCCTGGTCGACCTCCCGCCCCCGCCGCCGCCCGAGACGCCGGCCGCCGAGCCGGCGCCGACCGAACCCGCC
>CALRJO020000086.1:0-11278 GCA_943367565.1 Brevundimonas vancanneytii | reverse complement strand
CAGCCCCCGCCGCGCCGCCTTCGACGTGCGGCCCACCGCCATCGTCGATCTGGACGAAAGCCCCGACGCCGCCGTGGTCGAGGTGTCGGGCGCCGACCGGCCGGGCCTGCTGGCCGACCTCGCCCGCGTCTTCGCCGACAACGGTCTGTCGATCCGCTCGGCCCATATCGCCGGCTTCGGCGAGCGGGCGGTGGACAGCTTCTACGTCACCGATCCCAAGGGCCGGAAACCGAATCCGGGACCCCGGCTGGAGCGGCTGCGCATCGATCTGGAAGCGGTCCTCGACCGCACGGAGCGCGCCGGAACCCGGCTGTCGGCCCCGGTTCGGGCCAGCCTGCGTGACGTCTCCGAGGTCGGTCGGCGGCGTTCCGCCCCGGACCCGGTATCGCGCGCGCCGGAAGCAGGATAAGCGCTGGGTCCTGTCGTCTTTTCGAGCCCCCCATGAGCCTGGCCCGCAACACCCTCGTGCAAGCGACCCTGACCCTGGGCAGCCGGGTGCTCGGCTTCGTCCGCGACCTGGCCCTGGCCGCCCGCTTCGGCCAGGGGCCGATGATGGACGCCTTCACAACGGCGTTGATGCTGCCCAACATGTTCCGGCGGCTGTTCGCCGAAGGCGCCTTCGCCCAGGCCTTCGTGCCGGTCTATGGCGGCGTCCGGGCCCGTGAGGGCGACGAGGCGGCGGCGGTCACCGCGTCCGAAGCCATGTCCTTCATGCTGGCGGTCGTGGCCGCCTTCTGTATCGCGCTTCAGGTGCTGATGCCGTGGATCATGCCGTGGCTCCTGTCGGCCTATCGCGATCAGGCCGGGATCATGTCGGTGGCGGTCACCGCGACCCAGCTGGCCATGCCGTATCTCGCCTGCATGACGGTGGCCTCGCTTCTGTCCGGGGTTCTGAACACCAGCGGAAGATTCGCCCTGTCGGCGGGCGTGCCTGTTCTGCTGAACCTTTGCACCCTGGCGCCGCTACTGGCGGCCTGGTGGCTGCCCGCGAGCCAACCGACCGTTCTGCTGTGGGTCACCGCCGCCGTGACCGTGTCGGGCTTTCTGCAGGCCGGCCTGCTGTGGTGGGGCGTGCGGCGGCTGGGGGTCACCATTCGCCTGTCATGGCCGCGGCTGACGCCCAACGTGAAGCGGGCCCTCGCCCTGGCCGTGCCCGGGGCCATGGCGGGTGGAGCCATGCAGGTCAATTCGTTGGTCAGCCAGGTGCTGGCCGGATCGGACGAGGGCGCCCGGTCGGTGATCTACAACGCCGACCGTCTGTACCAGCTGCCGCTGGGCCTGATCGGGGTCGCCATCGGCCTGGCCCTGGTGCCGCGCCTGACCCGGGCCTTCGTCACGGACGATCACGAGGGCGGGCGCAAGACGCTGGACGACGGCGTCACCCTGGCCATGGCCTTCACCCTGCCCGCCGCCGTGGCCCTGTTCGCCATGCCCTTTTTCCTCATAGACGCCACCATGACCCGCGGCGCCTTCACCAGCGAGGACGCGGCCCGCACCGCCGACGTGCTGCGCCAGTTCGCCTGGGGCGTGCCGGCTTTCGTCCTGGCCAAGGTCCTTACCCCGCCCTTCTTCGCCCGCGAGGACACCCGTCGGCCGATGATCTACGCCGTCGTCGCCGTCGTCTTCACCATTGTCGTCGGCACGGTCCTGTTTTTCGGTCTGACGCGTCTGGGCATCGACGGCGTGCTGGGTCTGGCGGTCGCCACCAGCCTGTCGGCCTGGATCAATGTCGCCCTGCTGGGCGGGACCCTGATGCGCGAGAATGTATGGCGGCCATCGCCGGCCTTCCTGTCGCGGCTGGCGCGGGTGCTGGCCGCAAGCGCCGTCATGGCAGGCCTGCTGGTCGTCGCGGGGATGGGTTACGACATCCTGAGTCGGGTTCTGCTGGCCAAGGAGGTGGCCGTTCTGGCCGTCTGTGGCGCGGGCGCCCTTGTCTATGGCGCCTGCATCGTGCTTTTCCGCGCGGTCAGCGTGGCCGAACTGAAGGCCGCGCTGAAGCGTGAACCGGGCGCAGTCGCGCCGACCGGACTGGATTGATGACCGACGACGCTCCCGCCCTCCCCGTCTACCAAGGCCCCCGCCGTGTCCTCTCCGGCATCCAGGCCTCGGGCGCCCTGCATCTCGGCAACTATCTGGGCGCCTTGAAGCGGTTCACCCAGTTGCAGGACACGGGCGCGCCCTGTTTCCTGTTCGTGGCCGACCTGCACGCCATCACCGTCTGGCAGGACCCGGCCCTGCTGACCGCCCAGACGCGCGAGATCGCCGCCGCCTATCTGGCGTCCGGCCTCGACCCGGCCCGCTCGATCATCTGGCCGCAGTCGGCGGTGCGCGCCCATTCGGAACTGGCCTGGATTCTCAACTGCGTCGCCCGCCTCGGCTGGCTGGACCGGATGACCCAGTTCAAGGAGAAGACCGGCAAGCACAAGGAGCGGGCGTCGGTCGGCCTCTACACCTATCCGGTGCTGCAGGCGGCTGACATCCTGCTCTACAAGGCCACCGAGGTGCCGACCGGCGAGGACCAGAAGCAGCATCTGGAGCTGACCCGCGACATCGCCCAGAAATTCAACACCGACTTCAATGCGCCGGGCTTCTTCCCCCTGCCCGAGCCCCTGACCCAGGGGCCGGCGCCCCGGGTGATGAGCCTGCGCGACGGGGCGGCCAAGATGAGCAAGTCCGATCCCTCGGACCAGTCGCGCATCAATCTGACCGACGACGCCGACACCATCGTCGCCAAGATCCGGAAGGCCCGCACCGACCCGGACGCCCTGCCCGAGACGCTGGAGGGGCTGGAGGGCCGCGCCGAGGCGAAGAACCTCGTCACCATCTACGCCGCCCTGGCCGACATGAGCCGCGAGGCCGTGCTGGCCGAGTTCGCCGGCCAGGGCTTCGGCGCCTTCAAGCCGAAGCTGGCCGATCTGGCCGTGGCCTCCATGGCGCCCGTGACGGCCGAGATGCGGCGGCTGATGGCCGACACCGCCGAGATCGACAAGGTCCTCAGGGACGGCGCCGAACGCGCCGCCGCCATCGCCGATCCGGTGGTGGACGAGGTCAAGAAGATCGTCGGCTTCTGGCGCGCCTGACGGCGGCTTTCGGACGCCGCGTTCCGGCCGGCTCTGGCGAACGGCGCCGCTTGCGATAGACAGGGCCAATGAGCCCGGCCCATCCGCTTGACCGACCCGTCTGGAGCGCCCTCACCAGCCGTCAGGCGTCGCTGGGGCTCGGCGACGCGCGGGCCCTGCGGTTCGATCCGGGATACGCCCTGTTCGCGGCGGCCGCCGACGCCTCGGCGGAGAGCACGGCGGCGCTGGGCGCGCTGAATGTTTCGCCGAACGGGATGGGTCTGGTCGAGGCCGGGGACACGCCCTTGCCGCCGGGCGCCGTGGTGCGGGCGCAGGCGGCCTGCGCGCAGATGGTCGCCTCGACCCTGACAACCGGCGGCAAGGCCGTCGCCTTCGAACCGCTGGACGAGGCGGACGCCGCCGAGATGCTGGCGCTGGCGACCCTGACGGTCCCAGGGCCGTTCTTCGAAAAGACCCACCAACTGGGCGACTTCATCGGCGTCAAACAGGACGGGCGGCTGATCGCCATGGCCGGGGAGCGGATGAAGCCCGACGGCTTCACCGAGGTCAGCGGGGTCTGCACCCATCCCGACTTCCGGGGTCTGGGCTACGCCGGCGCCCTGATGCGGGTCGCGACGCAGCGAATTCTGGAACGCGGCGAGCAGGCGTTCCTGCACGTCTATGCGGCGCACACGGCGACGATCGCCCTCTATGAGACGCTGGGCTTCAGGGTGCGGGCGACCGTCACCTATACGGTGCTCGACGGCCCGGCCTGATTCAGCCGACGCGGTCCAGACGGGCGATGAAGAAGCCGTCCAGGCCGCCCTTTTCCGCCCACATCGACGGCAGGATGCGGAGCCAGCCTTCGGGAGTCAGCGCTTCATCGGGCGCGCCGACCTCGGCGGGGACGGCGGGCGCGGTCCGGAAGGCCGGGTTGCGGCGCAGGAAGGCGATGATCTGGGTCTCGCCCTCCTCGCGCTCCAGCGAACAGACGCAATAGACGAGGCGTCCGCCCGGTTTCACCCGCTCGGCGGCGGCGTCGAGCAGGCGGTGCTGCACATCCGCCAGTTTGGCGACATCGGCGGGCTTGGTGGCGCGCAGGACTTCGGGATTGCGGCGGAAGGTGCCTGTCGCCGTGCAGGGCGCGTCGAGCAGGACGGCGTCGAAACTCCGGGGATCGTCCCAGTCCTCGGCGGGCACGGCCACGACCTCGGCGGACAGACCGGTGCGGGCCAGGTTGGCGCGCAGCCGGTCCAGCCGCTTGTCCGACCGGTCCAGCGCCACGACCGAAGCGCCCGAGGCGGCGATCTGCAGCGTCTTGCCGCCGGGCGCGGCGCAGAAATCAACGACGGACTCGCCGGCCGTCGGCGCCAGCAACCGGACGGGCACGGCGGCGGCGGCGTCCTGGACCCACCAGATTCCGTCCTCAAAGCCGGGCCAGGTCGCCAGGTCGCCGCGACGGCCGGTGCGGACGGTGTTTCCGGCCATCACTTCGCCATCCAGCGCCTCGGCCACGGCCGCGGCGTCCGCCTCCGGCTTGAGGCTGAGGTCCGTCGCCGGCTCCTCGCGGGCGGCCAGAGCCAGACCCGTCAGGGCCGCCTCGCCATAGGTCGCGCGCCAGCGGGCGGCCAGCCATTCGGGCAGGTTGGATTCGGCCGTCGTCAGGCCCGGCCCCTCGCGCTCGATGCCGCGCAGGACGGCGTTGACCAGATTCTTGTACGGTCGGGTCCTGGTCTCGCGCTCGGCCAGTTTCACAGCCGTTGACACCGCCGCGAACGCCGGAGTCTCGAGCACGAGGGTCTGGGCCAGGGCCACGCGCAGGATGGTGCGCACCGCCAGCGGCGGGGCCTTCTGGAGTTTGCGGTCGAGGATCTGGTCGATCTCGCCCAGCCGGCGCAGGGCGGCCATGGCCACGGCGCGGGCAAAGGCGCGGTCTGGGCCGGGCAGGTCCGAAAACTCGCGGAACGACTGGGCCGCATCCAGCCCGCCCCGGCCTTCCAGCGCCGCGTTCAGCAGCACGCCCGCCGCCAGCCGGGCCTCGACGCCGATGTCGGGGCCGTCGTCACGGGGATCCGCGACCTCGACCCGGGGCCGCGGGGGACGGGTTCCGGCGCGGGCCTTGTCGGCCATGCGTCGCCCCCGCGCGGCCGAGCTGCGGCCGCCGGCGGGTTCACGGCTCACACCGACACCTGGGTGCCCAGCTCGACCACCCGCCCGGGCGGGATGTGGAAGAAGTCGGTCGGATTGGCGGCGTTTCTCATCAGGAAGATATACAGACGATCCTGCCACAGGGGCATGCCCTTGTTGGTCGAAGGAATGACCGAGCGGCGGCCGAGGAAGAAGCTGGTCGACATGATGTCGAACTTCAGCCCCTGTTTGCGACACAGGCCCAACGCCTTGGGCACATTGGGCTGTTCCATGAAGCCATAGCTGATGGTCAGCTTCTTGAAGTCGTCGCTGATCGGCTCGAGCGAAATCCGGTCGGCTTCGGCGACGCGCGGCCGGTCTGTCGTGCGCACGGTCAGGATGACGTTCTTCTCGTGCAGCACCTTGTTGTGCTTGAGGTTGTGCATCAGGGCCACGGGCGCGATGTCGGCGTCCGAGGTCAGGAAGATGGCCGTGCCCGGCGCCCGGTGCGGCGGTCGGGCGCGCAGCATCTCGATCAGATCGGCCAGCGGCAGGCTGTCCTTGCGCGTCTTGTCGGTCAGCAACTGCGTCCCGCGGGTCCAGGTCCACATCACCAGGACGATGCCGGCGCCCATGGCCAGCGGGGCCCAGGCGCCCTGCGGAATCTTCAGCAGGTTCGAGCCGAAGAAGGCCAGGTCGATGATCAGGAACGGGGTGATGGCCGCAATGCTGAGCGGCAGGCTCCATTTCCACATCCGGCGAACGATGAACCAGGCCAGCAGACTGTCGACCAGCATGGCCCCGGTCACGGCGACGCCATAGGCGCCGGCCAGCTGGGACGAGGTCGGGAACAGCATCAGCAGCAACATCACCCCGATCAGCATCAGCATATTGACCGAGGGCACGAAGATCTGGCCGGCCTGGCTCTCGCTGGTCTGCATGATCTTGATGCGCGGCAGCAGGCCGAGCTGGACCGCCTGTTGCGTCAGGGAGAAGGCCCCGGTGATCACGGCCTGGCTGGCGATGACGGTGGCCATGGTCGCGAGGATCAGCACCGGCCAGTAGATGATCGGGGGGATCATCTCCCAGAAGGGGTTCACCCGGGCCGCCGGATCACTGAGCACCAGCGCGCCCTGCCCCAGATAGTTCAGCATCAGGCAAGGCAGAACGAACCACAGCCAGCCGGCCCGGATCGGCGACTTACCGAAATGGCCCATGTCCGTGTAGAGCGCCTCGGCCCCGGTGACCGCCAGGAAGACGCTGCCCAGCAGGACAAAGCCGAGGAAGCCGTTGTCGATCAGGAACAGCACGCCGTAGTGCGGCGACAGGGCGCGGAGAATCGAGAGGTCGCCGATGATGTGAAACACGCCGAGGCTGGCCAGCACCAGAAACCAGACGGTGGTGATCGGGCCGAAGGCGCGGGCCATGCTCGCGGTGCCGCGCGCCTGGACCATGAACAGGGTGATCAGGATGCCGACCGCGATCGGCATGATGAAGGGGGTCATCCGGCCGCCGACCCCGGGCGCGGCGCCGAGCCCCTCGACCGCCGACAGGACCGAAACGGCCGGCGTCAGCACTCCGTCGGCGTAGAACATGGCCGCGCCGCAGACGCCGAGGAAGAAGACCAGGGCCGAGCGTTTGCCGATGGCGCGCTGGGCCAGGGCCATCAGGGCCAGGGTGCCGCCCTCGCCTTTGTTGTCGGCGCGCATCAGGAAGAAGACATATTTGACCGTGACCACCAGGATCAGGGCCCAGAACACCAGCGAGACCGTGCCCAGCACCGCCAGTTCCGCCGCCCCGCCCGAGCGGGAGTGCGCCAGCGCCTCGCGCATGGCGTAGAGCGGGCTGGTGCCGATGTCGCCGAACACCACGCCGACGGCGCCGATGATCAGGCCCCATTTGCCCGCCTTGACGTGGCCGCCCTCGCCGGCCGCCGCGGGGTGCGGATGGGCCGGGGAGACGGATTTGTCCTGGGAGTTCGGCGGGGGGGCGGCGCTCGGGCCGTCTTCACCTTGGGGAGGGGCCCCGGCCATGAAGTTCCTCCGGGACGCCGCACGCCGCGGTTCCCATCAAAAGAGCGGCGAGCCTTTAGGCCCTTTCCTCGCCCGGTTCAATCGTGCTGCGCCTGCGAAGAGCGCGCTGTGGCGGCGCGGTTTGTGAAAGCGGCGCGGCCGTCCTATCTAGAGGACTCACCATGTCCGACAGCCAACGCTTTCCCGTCGCCGCCCACGCCCTGGCCTATCTGGCCCACAAGGGCGCCAACTCGCCGGCCCAGGCCGTGCCGAGCGCGATTCTGGCCGCCTCGATCCCGACCAACCCCGTCGTCGTGCGGCGCGTGACCGCCCTGCTGGCCAAGGCCGGTCTGATCGCGACCCGCCCCGGCGCGTCGGGCGGGGCCTGGCTGCTGCATGAGCCGAAGGACATTTCGCTGGAAACCGTGCTGCGTGCGGTCCACGGTTGCGCCCATCTCGGGTCGCCGCCCGCCGGGGCCAAGGGCTGTCCGGTCAGCGAACACATCCCGCGTCAGGTGGCCAAGGCCCTGACCGCCGCCGATCAGGCGGCCGGCGCGGCCCTGTCGAAGATCACCATCGCCGACCTGCTGGACCACGATCCGGTGTCGCTGGCGGCCTTCGCGCCCCACGCCTCCTGCCCTGTCGCCGCCTGAGATGAGCCTGCCGTCGCGGCCGCGTCCGGTGGTTCTGATCACCGGCGCCTCGGCCGGCATCGGCGCGGCCCTGGCCCGGGTCCATGCGGAGAAGGGCTGGGATCTGATCCTGACGGCGCGGCGGGAAGCGCCGCTGCGGGCCTTGGCGGATGAACTGGCCCTCACGGGCGCGGCCTCCACCGTCCTGACCGACGACCTCGGCGACCCGGCCGCGCCGCGCCGCCTGTTCGACGCGATCCGGTCCAGGGGCCTGACCGTCGACGGCCTGGTCAACAACGCCGGCTACAGCCGCACCGCCGGATTTCTCAACACCGATCCCGCCGACCACCGCGCCATGATCCAGGTCATGCTGGCCGCCCCGGTCGAGCTGGCGCGGCTGTTCGCCCCCGACATGGTCGAGCGCGGCCATGGCCGCATCCTCAATGTCGCCTCCCTCGCCGGCCAGATGCCCGCCACCGGCGGCGACACCCTGTACGGCCCGATCAAGAGCTTCCTCATCAAGGCGTCGCAGGGCCTGCATCTGGAGCTGCGCGGGACGGGCGTCCACGTCACCGCCCTGTGCCCCGGCTACACCTTGACGGAATTCCACGACGTCAATGGAACCCGTCCGGAGGTGTCAGCGGCCTATCCGGCGTGGATGTGGCAGACCGCCGACCATGTGGCGCGGGTCGGCTACGAGGCCTGCGAAGCCAACAGGCCGAAGGTCACGCCGGGGGTGATGAACAATCTGCTGGCGTCACTGGCCAAACATCTGCCCGACCGGTTGGCGCTGAACATGGTCAGAGGCCATGCCAAGCGGCTGAAACGGATCTAGCGGGTCGCTTCAAGCCAACGGCGGCAGAGGTCGGCGAAGGCTTCGGCGTCGGCCATGACAGCGGCTTCATCGGCGAAGGCGACGACCCCCCGATCCGACGCCGCCCACTGGACCCACCCGCTGTCATCCAGGGCGCGCAGGTCCGCCGCGTCCTTCGTCTTCACGCCGCGATGCAGGACCGCCCGAACCCCACCCCTGGGCGCGAGACCCACGGTGATCCGGTCGTCGCCGTCGATGCAGAAGCTCGGCCCGTTCCATTTGATGTGTTCGGTGACGCCATCGCCCGCCTCGAGGACGATGGCGCGCAGCCGTTCTACCGCGCTCCGGATATCCGGCGCCTGGGCCGCCAGCCAGGCCTCGACCGTCGGCCCCCTGGCCACCGGCTAGTGCCCGCCGTCCGGATAAGGCGTCGTGGCGATCGAACTGAACATGCCGGGGATGGCCTCGGACAGGCCCGAGAGCATGAACTGGATGGCCAGGGCGCAGAGGATCAGGCCCAGCACGCGGACAATGACCGCCATGCCGATATCGCCGAGCAGACGGCTGAGCGGGCCGGTGAGGGCGAAACAGACGAAGCTGACGAAGCCGACGGCGCCGATGGCCGCAAGGGCGGCCATGGTCCCCGTGGGTCCCAGTTGCTCGCCCTCGCCGGCGACGATGATGACGGTCGAAATGGCGCCCGGGCCGATCATCAGCGGGATGGCGAAGGGCACGATCAGCCGCTTGAACCGCCGCCGGGCGTAGCCGCGCACGTCGAGGGCGTCGGTGGAGCCGTCGGGGTCAGCGAACATCTTGAGGAAGTCTCCGCGCACCATGTCGAGACCGAGCAGCAGCAGCAGGATGCCGCCGGCGATCCGGAACGCCGCCATGGAGATGCCGAAGAACTGCAGCAGCGCCAGACCGGTGAACAGGAAGAAGGCCAGGAAGATCACGGCGAAGAGGCAGATCAGGGCCGAGACCGAGATGCGCTGGCGCAAGGACGCGCCCGCCGTGGCGGCGGCGAAGATCGGCAGGTTGCCGATCGGATCCATCAGGGCGAAGAGGGCCACGAACAGGTTGACGCCCAGATCGACCGCGTCCATGTGCTGGCCTCGCCCTGCAATTCATCCAACCGCGGCCCATCAAGGCTGACGCCCGCGCGCGTCCAGCTTAACGGCTCGAACGGAGCGACGCCATGACCCCCGTGCTGACCGACCCGCGCCTGATCGTCGGCCTCGACCTGCCGTCGCTGGAGGCCGCCCGGGCCATGGTGGAGCGTCTCGGCGCCACCGTCAGCGCCTACAAGATCGGCCTGACCCTGCTGGCCCGGCCCGGCGGCGTGGCCCTGGCCCATGAACTGCGGGCCGGCGGCAAGATGGTGTTCCAGGACTGGAAGCTGCACGATATCGGCGCCCAGGTCGAAGGCGCCGCCCGCGCGGTGGCCGAAGGGGGTTGCGACCTGCTGACCGTCCACGCCGAGCCGCAGGTCATGCGCGGCGCTGTCAGGGGACGCGATGCGGCGGGATCAGGCACGAAACTGCTGGCCGTCACCGTCCTGACCAGTCTGTCGGACGCCGACCTGGCCGACATCGGCTACGGCTTTTCGGCCGGCGATCTGGTGGAGCGGCGGGTGCGGCAGGCTCTGGACTGCGGCGTCGACGGCGTGGTCTCGAGCCCGCTGGAGGCGACGCGCGTGCGCGAGATCGCCACGACGGCCGGACGCCCCGACTTCCTGATCGTCACCCCGGGCGTGCGGCCCGAGGGCGCGGACAAGGGCGATCAGCAGCGGGTCGCCACCCCGCGCGCGGCGCTGGAGGCCGGCGCCACCCATCTGGTCGTGGCCCGGCCAGTCGTCGGGGCGGAGAATCCCCTGCTGGCGGCCTCGTCCATCGTCGAGTCGATCGACGGGATCGGACGCTAGCCGCGCTCGCCGGGTTCCTGGCTGTAGTATTGCCGGGGCGGCCGGGGGCGGCGCGGCCGATCGGGACGGGCGGGGGGCTCGTAGCGCGGCGGCTCGGGCAGATAGGTCGGCGGATAGGGCGTCTCGTCGTGGCGGTCCGGCCGGCAGCTCTCGCAGCTGCTGCGTCCGTCGATATAGCCCCGCTCATAGTCGCCGATACCGTAGCCGGGCTCATGGCCGTAGCCGCCCGACCAGTCGCCGTATTCCTCCCGGGATTCGTAGCTCTCATAGACGCTCGATTCCTCATAGGAGCCGTAGGATTCCCGCCGTCCGACGCCGTCGCAGCCTCGGCGCTCGCTGTATCCGTAGCGGCCGCCGCGGTCGCCGGCGTCACGGCAGACGGTGGTCGCCACACAGGCGGGGGGCCGGCGCCCGCTGCGGCCGAAGCCGTAGACCACATAGCCGAACGGGGCGCTGGCGCAGGCGCGGCCCTCGTATATCTCTTCGTTGTAGATCGCGCCGCCGCCGTAGTAGCCGCCGCCGCCGTCCCCGCCATAGCCGCCGCCGACATAGACGGTGCCCCCGCCGTAACCGCGGCCCCGGATGCCCCCGACGTCATAGGTGCGGGCGTTGAAATGCGCGCCCGCCCCGGCGCCGGCGAAGGCGTTCGCACTGGCGTTTGCGTTGGCGTTGACGTTCACATTGATATTGCTGTTGAAGCCGCCGCCATGAGG
>CALRJO020000085.1:0-11890 GCA_943367565.1 Brevundimonas vancanneytii | reverse complement strand
CTGACCGACCGCCTGTGCCTGATCCTCGTCCCGCGCCACCCGGCCCGCGGCGCCGACATCGCCGCCGCCCTCGAGCGCGACGGCTACCGCTTCGCCCTCCGCTCGCAGGGCCGCGAACCCGACCGCGATACCGACCTCTATCTGGCCGACACCCTCGGCGAGATGGGTCTGTTCCTGCGGCTCGCCGATGTCGTCGTCATGGGCGGCTCCTTCTCAGCGTCGCTGGAGAAGCCCCCCGTCGGCGGCCACAACCCGCTTGAGCCCGCGCGCCTCGGCAAGCCCGCCGTCACCGGCCCCGACATGACCAACTGGGCCGCCGTCACCGAGGCCCTCGTCCAGGCCGGCGGTCTGGCCGTTGTGGACGCCCCCTGGGATCTCTCCACGGTCATCGCCCCCCTGCTGGCGGATGACGCGGCCGCCAAGGCCATGGGCGAGCGTGGCCGGCGCGCCGCCGCCGAGGCAGGCTCGGGCCTCGACCGCCTGTGGGACACGCTCGCCCCGCTGCTGCCCCTCGCCCCGCGAGGCCGCCGATGAAGCTCAACACCCCCCGCTGGTGGTACACGCGCGACGCCCGCCACGGCGCGGTCGCCCGCATCCTGCTCAAACCCCTGTCCTGGGTCTGGGCCGCCGTCACGGCGCGCCGCATCGCCCGCGCCGACCCGGTCGATCCGGGTATTCCGATCATCTCCGTCGGCAATCTGACCGTCGGCGGCTCGGGCAAGACCCCGGTGACCCGCGAGGCCGTCCGCCTGTTGCACGAGGCGGGGATCGACGCCCACGCCCTGTCGCGCGGCTATGGCGGGCGCTTGCGCGAACCGACACGGGTCGACCCCGCCATCCACACCGCCGCCGACGTCGGCGACGAACCGCTGATGCTCAGCCACGGCGGCCCGACCTGGATCGCCCATGACCGCGTCGCCGGCGCCCGCGCCGCCGCCGGGGCCGGCGCCCAGGTCCTCGTCCTCGACGACGCCCACCAGAATCCGACCCTGAAGAAGTCCCTCAGCCTCGTCGTCGTCGACGGCGAGACGCGCGGCGACGAATGGCCCTTCGGAGACGGCTCGGTGTTTCCGTCCGGCCCGATGCGCGAGAAGCTCCGGCACGGCCTCGCCCGCGCCGACGCCGTCGTGGTCCTGCTGCCCGCCGACGCCCCGGGCGTCGATCCCGAGCTGATGGAGGCCTTCGGCGATCTGCCGGTTCACGTCGCCCGCCTCAAGCCCGCGGCCCCGCCGCCCAAGGGGCCCATCCTCGCCTTCGCCGGCATCGCCAAGCCGTGGAAGGTCGAGCGCGCCCTCGACGCAGCGGGGGCCGAACTGATCGACTTCGCCCCCTTCCCCGACCACGCCGCCTTCCGCGAGGGCGACCTCGCCTTCCTCGCCGACCGCGCCGACCGTCACCACGCCCGGCTGGTCACCACCGAAAAGGACTGGTTCCGCCTGCCGCCCGAATGGCGCGCGCGGGTCATCCCCTGGCCGGTCAAGGCGACCTTCGAGGACGAGGCGGCGTTTCAGCGGCTGCTCCTCGGGGCTGTGAGGGCCTACTCCGCCCGGTAAATCACCCCGCCCCGCATCACGAACCGAACCCGCTCCAGCTCGGTCACGTCACTCAGCGGATCGCCCGACACGGCGATCAGGTCCGCCGGCATCCCCGTCGCGATCCGGCCTGCGTCCTGCGAGATCCGCAGGTGCGCCGCCGCCCCGACCGTGGCCGACTGCACCGCCTGCAGCGGCGTCATCCCGGCCCGCACCAGCAGGGCGAACTCCTGGGCGTTGTCGCCATGGGCCGAGACGCCCGAGTCGGTGCCGAAGGCGATCCGCACGCCGCCCGCATGCGCCCGCCGCACCATGTCCAGCATCTTCGGCCCGGCCTCCAGCGCCTTGGCCGTCTGGGCCGGGGTGAAGAAATTGTCCGGGCCCGAGGCGATCCGCCCCACGAAATCCCCGGCCAGCAACGTCGGCACCAGATAGGTCCCCTCGCGGCGGAACAGCCGGATCGATTCATCGTCCAGATAGGTGCCGTGCTCGATGGAGTCGCCGCCGGCGCGCAGGAAGGCGTTGATCCCGTCGACCCCGTGGGCGTGGGCCGTCACCCTGCGACCCATCCGGTGCGCGGCGCCGATGATGGCCGCCAGCTCCTCGTCCGAGAACTGCTGGCCCAGACCCGCCGCCGTGTTCGACAGCACCCCGCCCGTGGCGGTGATCTTGATGATGTCCGCCCCCGACCGCACCTGCAGCCGCACCGCCCGCATACAGTCCTCGGCGCCCGAGCAGATGCTCTCGCCGGTGAACATATGCATGATGTCTTCGCGATAGCCGTTGATGTCGCCATGGCCGCCGTGGACCGAGACCGACTCGCCGGCGGCGATGATCCGCGGACCGGGCACGTCGCCCCGACGCACCGCGTCGCGCAGGGCGAAGATCGATTCATTCGTCCCGCCCAGATCCGCCACGGTGGTGAACCCCGCCATCAGGGTCCGGCGGGCGAAACGGGCGCCGACCATGGCCTGTTCGGCGTTGGACTGGGTCACCCCCTCCAGCCGGCTGTTCGGGTTCTGCTCGCCGGTCAGGTGGACATGGCTGTCGATCAGTCCGGGCAGGACGAAAGACGACCGCAGATCGACGATCCGGCCCTCGCCGACGAAGCCGTCGCGCACTTCGACGATCCGGTTCCCGTCGATCACGAGAGTTTTATCGCGTTGCACGACACCGGTGGCCGGATCGGCCAGAAGCCGTCCCACATGGACGAACGTCGTTCCCTCCACGGGGGAAACAGGCGCGGGTGTCGGCGTTTGCGCGGCAACGCTCGTGGCGGCGAACAGGGCCGCGGCGGCCAGCAATGGTGTGATCAGCTTCACGAAATCCTCCCGGAACAGGGTTTGCACCTTAGCCGTCCGGGCGTTCTCGCCAAGGCTTTGGTTGAAACACCCGTCACGAACTGAAACAACCCGTGACCTGTTCTGTAACCGTGCGAGGGGCGTCGCATGCGCTTGGCGAGACGAAGCTTCATTCTGGGCGGCGCGGCCATGCTGTCGGGCTGCGCCACGGCGGCGGCTCAAACGGGCGGCGTTCAGTCGCTCGCGGCCATCACGGTCGACCCGCAGGTTCCGGTTCGTCCGCCCGAGATCATCACCTCGTCCCTGAACACCACCCGCCCGCTCGACCCGCGCGGCCAGGTCCGCAAGGAACTGATGGACCGGGCCATGGCCGCCCTCGACATCCACGATCACCGCATCACCCGCCGCGACCGCATGTATCTGGTCGATTTCAAGAAATTCTCGGGCGAAGAGCGGCTCTACGAGGTCGACCTGCACGGCGGCGGTGTCACCCTGATGCGCACCAGCCATGGCCGCGGCTCCGATCCGGCGCACACCGGCTTCCCCACCACCTTCAGCAATGAGCCGGACAGCCACATGTCCTCGGTCGGCGCCTACGCCACCGCCGGCGCCAGCCATGGCGCCCAGCAGGGGCCCAACGTCCTGCTCGACGGGTTGGAGTACACCAACAACCTGGCCCGCGAACGCGCCATCATCATCCACGGCGCCGACTACGCCGACCCGGCCTTCCTCGCCCGCGAGGGCAAGCTGGGCCGCTCCTACGGCTGCTTCTCGGTCGCCCACGCCGATCTCCCGGCCCTGCGCGAACGCATGGGCGAGGGCCGCCTGCTGTTCGCCTGGGCCTGACGCCGCCTATTTCAGCACGGCCAGCAGCACCGCTACCCAGTGCACCGCCGCGGCGGCCACGACGTGCCCGTGCCAGATGGCGCGCCGGTAGCGCATGGCCTTGTTGGCGTAGAAGACCACCCCCACCGAATACAGCAGCCCGCCGACCGCCAGCAGGATAACCGGCGCCGGGCCCAGACTCCGCATGAACGGCTCGATGGCGATCACCATCACCCAGCCCAGGGCCAGATAGATGGCGATCCAGAACCCCTTGCCCAGCCCCGGCAGCAACAGCTTGGCCAGGGCCGCGAAGATGGCCGTCGCCCACACCGCCGAGGTCATCCCCCAGGCCCATGCCCCGGTCAGATGCTGGGTCGTGAAGGGGGTGTAGGACCCCGCGATCATGATGAAGATGCCCGCATGGTCGAACCGCCGCAGCAGCGGCTGGAACCGGGGCGCCGCGAAATTATAGGCCGTCGACAGCCCCAGCATGGTCAGCAGCCCGAACGCATAGATGGCCGCCGCCGTCAGGCTTCCGACATTGCCGAATCCGATCGCCAGCCCCAGCAGCATTCCCCCGCCGACCAGCGCCAGCGCCAGGCCGGTCAGGTGGACGATCAGGTCTGCCAGCCGCTCCTTCCCGTCGCGGTAATGGCTCGGCGGCTCGGGCGGCAGGGCGGCGTCGTTCACGATGCGTCTGTCTCCATGACCGGCGTGCACGACGTCGGCGACCCAACCTTGACCATGGATGGCACGGGTCAGGGCAATAGGACACAGGGGGGTGTGACGAATTGGCGCCCTCTTCGCCCCCGCGTTGATGATCCATCCCGGCCCGGCTAGCTAGAACGGGTGTCGAGAGGACGCCGCCCGCCTGACATCGGCCGGCCCGTCCAGGACGCCCGCCGATCGCAAGGACCTTGATGACCGACGCCGCCCGGACCGGCCCCGAAGGCCCCACGCCCCCGCCCGGGAAGCGCAACGCCTTCACCCGCTTCCTCGACTTCGTCGAATGGCTGGGCAATCTGCTGCCGCATCCGGTGACCCTGTTCGCCATCCTGGCGCTGTCGATGGTGCTGCTGTCGGGGCTGTTCGGCTGGATGGGCGTGGCGGTCGAGGATCCCCGTCCGCTCGGCGCCGCGGGCCGGTCGGAAGACGGCATGATCACCGCGGTCAGCCTGATGAACCCCGACGGCCTGCGCCGGATATTCACCGGCCTTGTCGGCAATTTCACCAGCTTCGCCCCGCTCGGCGTGGTGCTGGTGGCGATGCTGGGCATCGGCGTGGCCGAGCGTTCCGGCCTGCTGTCGGCCGCCGTCCGCGCCCTGGTGCTCAGCGCCTCGCCGCGGATCGTGACCGTGGCCATCGTCTTCGCCGGGGTGATATCCAACACGGCGTCCGAGGTCGGCTATGTCGTCCTCATCCCCCTGGCCGGCGCCGTCTACTATTCGCTGGGCCGGCACCCGCTGGCCGGCATGGCCGCGGCCTTCGCCGGCGTCTCCGGCGGCTATTCCGCCAATCTCCTGATCGGCACGATCGATCCGCTGCTGGCGGGCATCACCGAGGAAGCGGCCCAGCTTATCGATCCCGCCTATCAGGTGACGGCGACGGCCAGCTACTATTTCATGGCCGCCTCGACCTTCCTGGTCACCATCATCGGTTCGCTGGTCAGCATCTTCATCGTCGAACCCAAGCTGGGCCGATACGACTCCTCGCGCGCCGATCCCGCGGTGCTCACCACCGACGGCGCCGCCCCCCTGACCGGCACGGAACGCAAGGGCCTGAAGTTCGCCGGCCTGGCCGTGCTCGGCATCCTCGCCCTGATGGCCCTGACCCTGCTGCCCGAATGGGGCGTGCTGCGCGATCCCGAGACCGGCGACCGGATGCGGTCGCCCTTCTTCACCGGCTTCGCGGTCTGGATCCTGCTGTTCTTCCTCGCCGTCGGCGTCGCCTACGGCAAGGTCGTCGGCACGGTGAAGAACGATCGTGACGTCATCGACGGCATGGCCACGGGCCTGTCGACGCTGGGGCTCTATCTGGTCATCGTCTTCTTCGCCGCCCAGTTCGTGGCCTTCTTCAACTGGTCCAACCTCGGCGCGATCTCGGCCGTCAACGGCGCGATCTTCCTTCAGAACACCGGCATGACCGGCCCGGCGGTATTCATCGGCTTCATCGCCATCTGCGCCTTCGTCAATCTGATGGTCGGCTCGGCCTCGGCCCAGTGGGCTCTGACGGCCCCCATCTTCGTGCCCATGCTGATGCTGATCGGCTATTCGCCCGAGGTGATCCAGACCGCCTACCGGATCGGCGATTCCACCACCAACATCATCACCCCGATGATGAGCTATTTCGGCCTGATCCTCGCCTGGGCCACGCGTTACGACAAGAATGTCGGCATCGGCACCATGATCGCGATGATGTTGCCCTATTCGATCTTCTTCACCCTCGCCTGGGGCGCGATGTTCTTCCTGTGGGTGTTCGGATTCGGCATCCCGGTCGGGCCGGGCTCGCCGACCTATTACGCGCCCGGCTGACGGGAAGGCGGCGGCCGGCTGCTGTTCCCTCTTGGCGCCTCAGGGTTCTGGGCGCCGTGCGGTGTGACGGATGAAGGCTATCCGAACCTCGTCGGGCAGGACGACATACCGGATGACGTATGGCCGCACCGTCGCGAGTTCGCGGACGCCTGACCGGACAGGTCGCCCCCGGTCCGGAAAGGCGACCAGACTGTTGGCCGCCTCGATCAACGCCGCCGCCACACGTGACGCGGCCCGGGGATTGGCCTCCGCGATCCAGGATCGGATCGCCTTGAGATCGTCGATCGCGTCGGTCGACCAGATCAATCGCCGCATTTGGGTGGCGGCAGCTCGTTCTCCGTCCCCCAAGACTTCAGCCAGCGCACGACCGCCTCATGGGTGATGAACCGACCGGCGTCGATGTCCGCCATCGCCTCCTGTTCGCGTGCGTCCAGCTCGACCGCCTCTTCGAAAACAAAGACGGCAGGCTCCTCGTCCATCTCGTTGCGGGGATCGCTCATGGGCCGACCCTAACACGGCCGCCGTCTAGCCTCACGCGGTTTCAACCCGACCGGGTCGAGACCTCTGCCTCAACCCTAGGCGCGGTTCTACTCCCGCTCCAGCGCCCGCCAGCCGATGTCCGTGCGGTGAAACCCGCCCGGCCAGTCGATCTTCTTGACCACGGCATAGGCCCGCTCGCGCGCCTGGGCGATATCCTTGCCCCGGGCGCAGACGTTCAGCACCCGGCCCCCCGCCGCCGCCAGCTGCCGGTCCGCCCGCCGCCGCGTCCCGGCGTGGAACACCTGCACATGCGGCCCGAAATCCTGCTCCGCCCCGCGGATGATCGAGCCTTCCAGCGGGCTGTCGGGATAGCCGGAGGCCGCCAGCACCACGCAGATCACCGTCTCGTCGCGGAAGGCCGGCATCGGCGCCCGGGTCAGATCCCCGCGCGCGCAGGCCAGCAGAAGGGGCACGATATCCCCGTCCAGCCGCATCATCAGCACCTGGCATTCCGGGTCGCCGAAACGGGCGTTGAACTCGACCACCTTGGGCCCGTCCTCCGTCGCCATCAGCCCGGCGTACAGCACCCCGCGATAGGGCATGCCCTCGGCCGCCATGGCCGCGACCACCGGCTGCACGACCAGCCGGTCCGCCGCCTCGACCAGCTCCGGCGTGAACACCGGCGCCGGCGAATAGCTGCCCATCCCGCCCGTATTGGGCCCCAGGTCGCCGTCATAGGCCCGCTTGTGATCCTGCGCCCCGCCCAGCAGCACGGCGCGGGTCCCGTCGCAGACAGCGAACAGGGAGCCCTCCTCGCCGTCCATGAACTCCTCGATCACCACCCGCGCCCCGGCCGTGCCGAACCGTCCGCCCAGCATGCGCTCGATCTCGCCCTCGGCGTCCCGCTTCGTCGGGCAGATGGCCACGCCCTTGCCCGCCGCCAGACCGTCGGCCTTGATCACATAGGGGGGCTTGAACACCGTCAGCGCCTGCCGCGCCTCATGCAGCCGCTCATAGACGCCGAAGCCCGCCGTCGGGATTTCGTGCCGCTCCATGAAGGCCTTGGAGAAGGCCTTGGACGTCTCCAGCTGAGCCGCTTTCCTCGTCGGCCCGAAACAGGGAATGCCCGCGGTCGCCAGCCGGTCGGCCAACCCGGCCTCCAGCGCCGTTTCCGGCCCGACCACGACCAGATCGGCCCTGATTTCCCGCGCCAGCGCGGCCAGCCCCTCGGCGTCCGTGACCTTCATCGGCCGCAGCTCGCCCAGCTTTTCCATGCCCGGATTGCCCGGCGCGATGACCAGCCGCCGCGTCAGCGGCGACTGGGCGATCTTCCACGCCAGGGCGTGTTCGCGTCCGCCCGATCCCACCAGCAGGATATTCATGCGCGGGCAATGACCGCGACTGCGAAGGCGGTCAAGTCGCGGATGGCGATCACAGGGCCATGGCCGAGATCACATAGACCGCCACGCCGAGCAGCAGGATCACCCCGATGACCAGCCAGGGGCTCACGGCCGGCCCGTCGCTGCGCCGTTCGAGGTCGCGTTCGCGGGGGTCCTGGTCCTCGGGATCGGTGTTGCGGGGGTCTGCCATGGGAGGAACAATGGTCGCGTTCGAACGAGAGTTCCAATACGTGGGCCACACGCCCCCGCGGCGATGACGGTGCAGGGCCGGCTCCAGGACGGGGGCGCAACGGATCGGGACGGGACGCATTAGCTGGCCTATGCGCGGCGAACTGAAAACCTATCAGGCCAAGCGGCGCTTCGCCGAAACGCCGGAGCCCGAGGGCAGGAAGGCGGCCCGGTCGAAGGGCGGCCTTCGCTATCTGATCCAGCGTCACGCCGCGACCCGACTGCACTACGACTTCCGCATCGAGCATGACGGCGTGCTGAAATCCTGGGCCGTGACCAAGGCCCCTTCGCGCGATCCGGCGGTCAAGCGTCTGGCGGTCGAGGTCGAGGACCATCCCATGGACTATGGCGCCTTCGAGGGCACGATCCCCGCCGGCAACTACGGCGCGGGCACGGTGCAGCTGTGGGACACCGGGTCGTGGACCCCGCAACATCCCGACACGCTGGAAGCCGATTTCGCCAGGGGTTCGGTGAAGATGACGCTGGACGGTGAACGGCTGAAGGGGGGCTGGGCGCTGGTGCGACTGAAATCGGATCGGGGCAAGGCCTCGAAGCGGAACAATTGGCTGCTGATCAAGGAGAAGGACGACCACGCCGTGCCCGGCGAAGGCGACGCCCTCGCCGAAATCGACGCCTCGGTGACGACCGGCCGGTCACTGGCCGAGATCGCGGACGGCGAGGTTCAGTGGACGTCTTCGAAACCGACCGGCCGAAAGGCGCCGGCGAAACCTCGACCTTCGAAGGCGGCGACCGGCAGGTCCACGAAACCTCCGCCCTTCGTGCCGATCCAGCTGTGCAAGGTCGCCGACCATCCGCCGGGCACGGCCGGCTGGGTCCATGAGATCAAGTTCGACGGCTATCGCATCCAGCTCGGCATCGGCGGCGGCAGAGCCACGGCGCGGACGCGGAAAGGGCTGGACTGGAGCGACCGCTTTCCCGAGTTGACGGCCGAGGCCGCGGGCTGGCCCGACGCGGTGCTCGACGGGGAGCTGTGCGCGCTGGATTCCGGTCACATGCCGGACTTCTCCGCGCTTCAGGCCGCGATCGCGGACAGGAAGACGGAAGGCCTGCTCTATTTCGCCTTCGACCTGTTGTTCGAGGGAGGCGAGGATCTGCGCAAACTGCCGCTGTCGCACCGCAAGGCGCGGCTCCAGGCCTGGGTCGACCGGGTCGGAAAGGCCGGGGAGCGGCTGCGCTATGTCGAGCATTTCGGCTCGGCCGGCCGGGCCGTGCTGGAGAGCGCCTGCCGGATGGACCTGGAGGGCGTGATCTCCAAGAAGCTGGACGCGCCCTATCACGCGGGGCGCTCGTCCAGCTGGGTCAAATCCAAATGCCGCGGTCGGGACGAAGTCGTGATCGGCGGCTGGTCCTCCGAGGGCGGGACGCGGTTCCGGTCGCTGCTGGTCGGCGTCCGGGAGAAGGATGGGCTGCGCTATCTGGGCCGGGTCGGCACGGGTTATGGCGAGGCGGTGACCCGGACCCTGACGCCCGCGCTCAAGGGCATGGCGGCGGACAAGAGCCCCTTCTCGGGACCCGGCGCGCCCAGGGCGGCGAAAGACATCCACTGGCTGAAACCCGTGCTGGTCGCCGAGATCGAGCATGGCGGCTACACCGAGGCTGGTTCCCTGCGCCACGCCGCCTTCAAGGGCCTGCGCGAGGACAAGACCGCCGCCGAGGTCACCGAAGCGCCCCGGCCGCCCACGAAGACGACCCCGGCCGGGGCGAAGGCCACCACCACCGTCACGCCGCCCGCGTCGGCGGGTGGCGGCAAGGGCAAGGTCGTCGTGGCCGGCGTCGCCATCTCCAGCCCCGACAAGGTGCTGTGGCCCGCCCGCGACGGACGCCCTCCGATCACCAAGGTCCATCTCGCGCGCTACTACGAGGCGGCGGCGGGGCGCATCCTGCCCCATGTCGGCGACCGTCCGACCTCGATCATCCGCGCGCCGGACGGCATCACGGGCGAGACCTTCTTCCAGCGCCACGCGATGAAAGGGTCGAACCCGCGACTGAAGCTGATCGACGTGAAGGAGCGAAGCCCCTACGTCGGCGTCGTCGACGTCGGCGGGCTGGTCGCGATCGGTCAGTCCGGCGGTCTCGAGCTGCATCCCTGGGGCTGCAAGCCCGGCGATCCGGAGACGCCCGAACAGATCACCTTCGACCTCGACCCCGACGAGGGGCTGGATTTCGGGGACGTCATCGCCGCCGCGAAGGTGGTGAAGGCGAAGCTCGAAAGCCTCGGTCTCGCGGCCTTCGTCAAGACGACCGGCGGCAAGGGTCTGCACGTCGTGGTCCCGATCACGACCGACGCCCGCGGCCGTGTCGAATGGGGTCAGGCCAAGGCGTTCGCGAAGGCCGTCTCGGAATCCATCCGCGTCGACGCCCCCGACCGTTTCACCACCACCCTGGCCAAGAAGGCGCGGGGCGGAAAGATCTTCATCGACTATCTGCGGAACGGCCGGATGGCGACGGCGGTCGCCCCCTGGTCGCCTCGCGCGCGCCCCGGCGCGGGGATCGCGTTTCCCCTGTCCTGGGGGCAGGTGAGGGCCGGGCTCGACCCGTCGGCGTTCAACCTCTGGACCTACCCCGCCCTGTTGAAGAAGCCCGACCCCTGGGCTGATTTCCGGTCGTCAGCGGTCAGCCTGAAACCCGCGCTCGGGAAAATGGGCGTCTAGGTGTCGTTTCCAAGAAGGTTGTTCACCCGTGTCCACGGAGTGAGGCCTTTGATGCCGGAGTGTGGTCGGCTCAGGTTGTAGTCGTCGGTCCATGGTTTGATGGCGGCGGCGCGTTCGTCTGACGAGCCATAGGGTCTGGCGTAGGCCCATTCGCGCAGGGTGGTCTGGATGAAGCGCTCGGCCTTGCCATTGGTGCGGGGCGTGTAGGGGCGGGTGCGGACGTGGCGGGCCCCGGCCCGGCGCAGGGCCTCGGCGAACAGCTTTGAGCGATAGGCCGAACCGTTGTCAGTCATGACCCGCTCGACGGCGACGCCGTGGTCGGCGAGCCAGGCCACGGCGCGCTGGAGGAAGGCGGTCGTGTCCTGCTGGCCTTCGGAGGGCAGCAGCTCGGTATAGGCCAGCCGCGAGGCGTCATCGACGCAGACGTGCAGGAAGTCCCAGCCCCGACCAAGGTTGTGCGTGCCCGGCCCGCGTCCGGTGAAGCGATGGCCGACGCCGTTGATCCGGCCCAGCTTCTTGATGTCGAGGTGGATCATCTCGCCGGGACGGCTGCGCTCGTAGCGGACGATCGGCGGCTTCGGCTCCAGCAGGGCGAGCCGGCCAAGGCCCAGCCGGCGCAGGATCAGGCCCACCGTCGAACGCGCCATGCCCAGCGTCCGGGCGATCTGCGGTCCGGTCATCCGCTGACGTCGCAGCGCTTCGATCTCGGCCATCCGTCGGGGCTCCGTCCTGCGCGGACATCGCCTCGGCGCGGAGCTGCGGTCGTGATGCCTGCGCTCGCCTCCGAGCCGATGCCGGCCCAGCCATTTGCGCGCGGTCCGGACCGACACCCCGGCGGCCTCCGCCGCCGACCGGGTCGTCCAGCCCGCCTCGATCCGCTCCGCCAACAAGGCTCGACCCGACGGCGTCAGCCGGGCATTC
>CALRJO020000084.1:0-11981 GCA_943367565.1 Brevundimonas vancanneytii | reverse complement strand
CTCATCATCTGCAGGGCGGACAGCAGCCGGCCCTGACGCCCGCGCGCCCGCGACAGCTGGGCCACCAGCGCCGCCTCCCGCGCGCCCAGTTCGCGCAGCCGCGCCCGTTGTCCGGCGATGACGGCGTCATCCTGTCCGACCGCGGCGCGCAGTTCGGTCAGCTGGCGCTCCAGTCCGGCGATCTCGCGCGTGGCCTCGGCGGCTTCCTGGCGCAGGCGCAGGGCGCGGGCGCGTTCGTCGCGGAACTCGGCCTGCAGCCGCGTGACCTCCGCCGTCGGCGTCTGACGCGCGATCGCCGCCACGGGCAGGGCGATCAGGCTCAGACAGAGGATCAGGACGGGGGCGCGCATCAGTCCCGATGATAGGGTGAACCGGCCAGGATCGTCACGGCGCGATACAGCTGTTCCGCCAGCATCGCCCGGGCCAGCGCATGCGGCCAGGTCTGGGGCCCGAAGGCGAGGGTCGATCCGGCGGCGGCGCGCACGCTCGCGTCCAGCCCGTCCGCCCCGCCGATGGCGAACACCAGCCGCCGCTCGCCCCGGTCGCGCAGCATGGCGATATGGTCGGCGAAGGCCCGGCTGGAGAAGGTCAGGCCGCGTTCGTCGCAGGCGATCAGATGCGCCCCCTCGGCGGCCTTGAGGATCAGCTCGGCCTCCGGCGCCTTGCCGGCCTTGCGCGGCTCCAGATCGATCAACTCCAGCGGCCCCAGTCCCAGCGCCCGTCCGGCCAGGGTGGCGCGCTCGGCGTAGTCGGCCGCCAGCACGGCCTCGGGTCCCCGCCCCGGCTTGCCGATGGCGATGACGGCCAGCTTCATCGTGTCAGGGGATCAGGCGCGCGCGTCGACGCGGTGGCCGCTCTCGACCGACCAGATCTTCTCGATGTTGTAGAAGGCGCGCACCTCGGGACGGAACAGGTGGACGATGACGTCCCCCGCGTCCAGCAGCACCCAGTCGCAGTGCGGCAGGCCCGAGACCTTGACCTTGCCGAGACCGGTTTCCTTCAGCGTGCGCTGCAGGTGGTCGGCCAAGGCGCCGACATGGCGGTGCGACCGCCCGGAGGCGATGATCATGGTGTCGGCCATCGGGCTTTTGCCCTTCAGGTCGATGAGGACGATGTCCTGGGCCTTGTCGTCGTCGAGACGCGACAGAATGGCCGTTTCCAGAGCGGTTGAGCCGACGGGAAGGGGAGCCTGCGGACCGTCGGAGTGGATGGGTTCGAATTCGTCCATCTCGTGCGCCGTGTTGGCGGCGTCTTGCGCATCGTGCGCGGGCGAGGGGGTCAGCGGAGGGCTCCGGGGAGATTACTAAAGGCGCAGCCTAGCACAAAGGCGCGGCGGCGTCACGCGCGGCCCGCAACGCGGTCGAGGATCGGGGATTAAGCGGGGCCGTCAGCCAGGTCCAGGCCGGCGCGTCCATGCCCGGCAGCAGCCGCGCCTGAGCGGTCGGAACCCGCGCCGCGGCGAAGCGGGCGGCGGCGGGCGCGGTGCGGCCGTGGTGCAGCGATCCCGGCCGCGCGATCACCGCCATGGGCATCATCCGCATGATGTCGGTCCAGCCCCGCCAGCGATGGAAGCTGGCCAGATTGTCCGACCCCATCAGCCAGACGAAGCGCACGCCGGGGTGTCGCGCGGTCAGGGCGCGCAGGGTGTCGACGGTCCACTGCGTCCCCGCCCGGGACTCGAAGTCCGAGACGATCATCGACGGCCCCGAGGCCGCCAGCGCCGCCGCGGCCCGGGCCGAGGCCATCCGTTCCGCCAGCGGCGCGCTGTCGCGCGCGTCCTTCAGGGGATTCTGCGGCGAGACGAGCCAGACGACCCGGTCGAGCCCGAGCCTACGCATCGCCGTTTCGGCCACATGGGCGTGACCGTCATGGGCCGGGTTGAACGACCCCCCGAACAGGCCGACCGCCATCCCCGGCGCGAGGTCCAGCCCATCGCGCAGGGCGCCGGGGCGGGGCCCCCGGGCTTTCGGCGCGGAACCGGCGTGGAAGAAGGGCAAGGCGGCAGGGCTCGCGCGGACTTATGCTCACAAGGGAGCTAACATGCCGTCCGCGTGGTGTCGCCTGTGATCAGCCGGTGAAATCGGCGCAATAGCGGTGCATGTGGGCGGCGTACTCGGCCAGCGAGCCGAGGTCGTTCTCGTCGCGGAGGGCCTGCACCCGGTCCGGGTCCTCGAGGTCGTTCGGAGCCCAGACCCCCGGGGCCACGCAGCGACCCTGACTGCCATGACGCTGGGGGCGGTTCTCGCCGACGGCGATCCGGTCATACAGATAGGCGTAGTTCGAGCGGCTCGTCTCTCCAGCCGCCACCAGCGGTTCCAGCAGGGTGAGGACATGTCGTTGGAACGGCCGGTCCCGGTCGGCGTGCTGGGCTATCAGCCATGCGGCGCTTGAGGCCGCCTCTCCGTGGACGGAGATCAGATACCAGCCGTTGGCGGCGATGTCGGCCTTGAGCCATTCGGTGTTGCCGTGGTCGACCTCCCACGCCTGGCGCCCGAGAAGGCTGTTGAAGCGGCTCCGGGCGCCAGGGGTCGGCGCGTCCAGCCAGACTTCGTCGTCGACGTCCCAGCCGCGCCGCAGCAGCTGGTCCCGGGCCGCTCGCCGCAGCAGTTCGCGGATACGGGGATCGGTTGCTGCTTCGGCCATGCGGACGCGGTCGGCGACATGGCTGAAGGGCGGTTCTGCGACCGGCTGCCCCGCCATCAGGGCATCCCCGAAAGCGATCCAGCGATCCCAGGCCGCGTCGGCGGCGGCGCGGTCGCCTTCGGTGGCGGCGTCATCCGCCTGCGCTGCGAGCGACGGGAGCGGTTCGGGCGGGGCGGCCTGGAAGGCCGACAGGACCAAGGCGGCGCAACCGGCCGCAAACACTCTGACAAGGCGACGCATAAACCCCTCCGTAGCCGGGAAGATCAGCCCCGCTTCACGCCGAAATCAAGGCGCCCAGCCGCCCGGCGTCTCCATGACCGTCTCGTCCGTCTCGGCGGGAGCGATCTCGCCGCGATCCTTGCGCACCTCGGTCCAGGCCGCGCGCAGCAGTTCCGTCACGCCTTCGCCCGAGACGCCGGACACCAGCATGGGCCGGCGGCCGGCGGCGGCCTCCAGCTCGGCGGCCTTCTCCTCGCGCGCCTCGGGCGTCAGGGCGTCGATCTTGTTCAGGGCCAGCACCTCGGCCTTGTCGGCCAGACCGGCGCCATAGGCTTCCAGTTCGGTCCGGATGGTGCGGTAGGCGCCGGCGACATCGTCCTGGGTCCCGTCGATCAGATGGATCAGACAGCCCGAGCGTTCGACGTGGCCGAGGAAGCGGGTGCCGAGTCCGGCCCCCTCGGAGGCGCCCTCGATCAGGCCCGGGATGTCGGCGATGACGAACCGCTCGGTCGGCGACAGGTCGACCACGCCGAGGTTGGGCACCAGGGTCGTGAAGGGGTAGTCGGCGATCTTGGGCCGCGCCGCCGAGGCCGCCGCGAGGAAGGTCGACTTGCCGGCGTTGGGCAGGCCGGCCAGGCCGACGTCGGCGATCAGTTTCAGCCGCAGCCAGATCCACCGCTCCTGGCCTTCCTGGCCGGGGTTGGCGTAGGCGGGCGCCTGGTTGGACGGGCCCTTGAAATGGACATTGCCCCAGCCGCCGTTGCCGCCCTTGAGCAGCATCTCGGTCTTGCCGGCGTAGTCCATGTCGAGAAGGACGGTCTCCTTGTCGTCGTCCAGCACCTGGGTGCCGACCGGGACCTTGAGGATGATGTCCTCGCCCTTGGCGCCGTGCATCTGCCGGCCCATGCCGTGGACGCCGGTCTGGGCCTTGAAATGCTGCTGGTAGCGGAAGTCGATCAGGGTGTTCAGGCCGTCCATGGCCGTGATCCACACGTTGCCGCCATTGCCGCCGTCGCCGCCGTCCGGTCCGCCGTTCGGGATGAATTTCTCCCGCCGGAACGAGACGGCGCCCGCCCCGCCGTTGCCGGAGCGGATATAGATCTTGGCCTGGTCGAGAAACTTCATCGCGGGCTTATGGCTTAACAGCCGACCGAATTACAGGCGGATGTACGGCGGTGATCTGTTCCATAAGCGATGGAACGAGCAGCCGCGCCCCCGAAACCGACAGGTGGGAGTCATTGAAGTAGAGCACACCGGCTTCCGGAGACCACCCCGGACAGAGGTCCTGCCGACACAGGAGCGGGTAGGGATCGATATAGATCGCCCCGGTCCGACGGGCCAGATCGGGCAGGGCCTCGATGAAGTCGGCGTTCTGTCTGCGGTAGAGGTCTCTGGTCATCCCCCAGTCGGCCACATCCCGGCCTCGCGTGAACAGCATTCCCGATGCGTTCGGCGGATCAAATCGATGCGACGGCAGGGCGCCTGTCAGAATGACCTGCTTCCCCGCGCGCTCCAGCGTGATGATGGCGGAAGATAGCCCCGCCATGAAGGATTTCCGCGCGCTGGAATGCCGTTCATAGCGGGCGACGAGAACCACGTGATGTATGCGGGAATCTCCGGCGAGGCGCTCGAGGACTTGGGCGTTGTAAGGCGCGCAATAGGGATGACCGATCCGGACGTAGTTCGCAGCCGGGGGGCATGACGAGGCGGTGAGTTGCAACACCGAGGCGCCGTGATCCGAAAGGGCCTGACCCAGAGCCACGGCGAGTTCCGCGCCCTGGCTGTCGGCCCACACGGCGACAGAGGGAGCGACATTTGCTCCATATACGCACATTTCATCGTAGGGGATCTGCCTCAGATCGTGCGATTGGCAGGCTTCCCGCCGGGGATTGTGGTCGTCGCGCGCTGCGAACATTGTCCGAGCCTCCGGCGGGAAGCGCTGGGGAAGGCCCTGCGCCAGAGCCACGCCGATACTCGCCGCCAGGACCAGGGCGGCCGCACCCAGAACGCCGGGAACGATCCATCGGGAGCCGCCCGGGCGAATCGCCGGCTGCTCGATCCAGCGATATGAGGCCCATGCCGCCAGGACGGAGGCGAAGGCGACGAACCCCGCCGCAACGAGGTCCAGCGGCCCCAGAGTCCAGTGGCGCGCGAACACCAGAAATGGCCAGTGCCACAAATACAGCGAATAGGAGATGGCCCCCAGGAACCTGAACGGGGGTCCGCTGACTAGCCTCCCGCCCAAAGAGGGCGCCGGAACGCCGGCCGCTATGACCGCAGCGGCTCCAAGGCAGGGGATCAAGGCGGCCGGACCGGGAAACGGCGTCCCGGCACCGAAGAAGGCGAACGATGCACCGATGGCGGCCAGGCCGAGGCAGGATATCAGATCGCGGCCGCGCGCTCCGATGGACGCGAGAATATCCGGGCGGAGCGCCAGAAGGGCGCCGATCAGAAGTTCGAAGGCCCGCGAGGGCAGGGTGTAGAAGGCCCAGTTTGGATGCCCGTCAATGATCAGGGCGCTCAAGGATAAGGATGCGATCGTTCCCATGGCGACCACCAGCACTTTGCGGTCCGGCGCGAAGCGCAGGATTCCGGCCAGGACAAGCGGAAATAGCAGATAGAACTGTTCCTCCACCCCAAGCGACCAGGTGTGCAGGAGCGGCCTGAGTTCGCCGGACAGGTCGAAATAGGACGGGGCATCCACCAGCATCATGTTCGAGGAGAACAGAAGGCTGGCGGCGGACATCCGGGCCGCCGCCGCATAGTCAGGCCCGGACAGTAGCAGCGCGCCCGCTGCAAGGACGAAGACCAGCATAACGGAGAGCGCCGGCAAGAGACGACGAATCCGTCGCGCGTAGAACGCCGCAAGGGACGGTGGGCTCTCGCCCCCCGAGCCCAGCAGGATGCGGGTGATCAGGAAGCCCGAGATGACGAAGAAGATGTCGACCCCGACGAAGCCGCCGGGAAGCCAGCGGCCGGATGTGGCGTGGAAGACCAGGACCGCGAGCACCGCAATGGCTCGAAGTCCCTGAATATCTGCGCGAAACTTCCCGCCCTCGATCATGCCTGCCCCAAAGTCAGACCTATACTGGCGACCGCCATGGGACCATGGCGGGCCTCAGCCCTTCGCCCACACCCCGAACGGATCGCTCCACGGCATGTCCAGCGCCTCGGCGACGGCGGGATAGGTGATCTCGCCCTTCAGCACGTTCAGGCCGCGCGCGAGGTGCGGGTTCTGCTTCAGCGCCTCGAGGCCCTTGTCCGCCAGCGCCAGGCCGAAGGGCAGGGTGGCGTTGTTCAGGGCTTCGGACGAGGTGCGCGGGGCGGCGCCCGGCATGTTGGCGACGCAGTAGTGAACCACGCCGTCGATGACGTAGGTCGGGTCTTCGTGGGTCGTGGCGTGGCTGGTCTCGAAACAGCCGCCCTGGTCGATGGCGACGTCGACCAGCACCGAGCCGGGCTTCATCTGCTTCAGGTGTTCGCGCTTGATCAGCTTGGGCGCCTCGGCCCCCGGGACCAGCACGGCGCCGATGATGACATCGGCCTTGACCATCTCCTCCTCGACCGCGCCGATCGAGGAATAGCGGGTGATGACGCGGCCGTTGGTCACTTCATCGATATAGGCCATGCGCGGGATGGAGCGTTCCAGCACCACGACCTCGGCGCCCAGACCCATGGCCATCCGGGCCGAGTTCAGGCCGACGACGCCGCCGCCCAGGACCAGCACGCGCGCCGGAGCCACGCCCGGAACGCCGCAGAACAGCAGGCCCATGCCGCCGTTGTGCTTCAGCAGGGTCTCGGCGGCCGAGAAGACGGCGATCCGGCCCGCGACTTCCGACATCGGGGCCAGCAGGGGCAGGCCGCCCTGGGCGTTGGTCACGGTCTCATAGGCGATGGCCGCGCATTTCGAGGCGATCAGGCCGCGGGTCTGTTCGGGGTCGGGCGCCAGGTGCAGATAGGTGAACAGGATCTGGTCCTCGCGGAGCATTTCCCATTCGACTTTCTGCGGCTCCTTCACCTTCACGATCATGTCGTTGTTGGCGAAGATCTCCGCCGCGGTGGAGACGATCTTCGCGCCCGCCTTCTTGAAGTCGGCGTCGGTGAAGCCGGCCCCGAGGCCGGCGCCCTGCTGGACCGAGACCGTGTGGCCATGGGCGACGTATTCGCGCACCGCCGTCGGCGTCAGGCCGATGCGGTGTTCATTCTTCTTGATCTCCGTGGGGACGCCGACGCGCATGACCGTTTCCTCTGATCGATGGGACGGGCCGTTCCGCGACGGCTCCGTGTCGGGCGGCAATCTAGCGGCGGTCTCGCCGCAGGTTCCTGTTCTTTTCATCGAGCGAACGGAGTAAAGTCGCAGAAGCTGCGAAGAGGCCTGCCTTTGAAGACCGTTTCTGCTGTCGCCCTCGACGACACCGACCGCAAGATGATCCGCGCCCTGCAGGGCGACGGGCGGATGACCAACGCCGATCTGGCCAAGGCGGTGAACCTGTCGGAAAGCGCCTGCCTGCGCCGGCTCCGGGCGCTGGAGGCGGCGGAGGTGATCAGCCGCTACACCGCCATCATCAACGAACGCGCCGTCGGCCTGCCGATCAGCGTGTTCGTGACGGTGACCCTCTCGTCCCAGGCCGAGGCCTCCCTGACCGCCTTCGAAACCGCCATCGCGACCGTACCGGAGGTTGTGGAATGCTATCTGATGACGGGCGGGTCGGACTATCTGCTGCGGCTGGTGGTGCGCGACGTCGACGACCTGGAACGGGTCCACTCACGGGAACTCACGCGTATTCCGGGCGTGACCCGCGTATCATCCAGCGTCGCCATGAGAACCGTGGTCAAGCGCGGCGCCCTGCCGGTTTGACACAACCAATCATTGCGCGGATATTGATCTGATGGGCTTCTCCGAAAAACCCGCCGTCTGGACCGAGCGCGAACCCACGCTCGACGAGGAAATCGGCGCGCTCGGCGATGAGGACATCTTCGACATGGCCAATCTGGTCGAGTCCCAGACAGGCGTGTCCGGCACGATCACGATCACCACCGTGATGGGTCAGCACGGACCTCGGGTGAAGTATTTTCTGAAGCGGGGCCGCCACCAGCCCAGTTTCTCGGTGGCCGTCGCCCCGACACCGCGTGTGGTCGCCAACAGCCTCGACGAACGGGACCTGAAGCGTATGGCGCCTGAGGTGATCGCGTGGGTGGCCCTGAACCATCAAGCGCTCGCCGCCTTCTGTTGGGACGGGGCCGACTGGGCGTACCCTGACGTTCAAACCTTCATCGCAGGCCTGAAGAAGGTCTGATTTCAGCCTCGCCGGTTTCGAAACACGCCGATCATCGCCGCCACCAGCCAGATCGCCCCAATAACCATCAGCAGATCAGCGACCGGCCGGGTCAGGCCGTACAGTCCATAGTCCTGCCATCGGCCGACGGCGAACTCCGCCAGCCAGCCGCCCAGGGCGCCGAGGGCCAGCAGCAAGGTCGGCCAGACCAGCGGCTTGAACCGGTTCCGTCGCATGCGGTCTCCCGAAGAGGTCAGGGCGCGATGGGCGCCGGCTCAGGAACGCGCGTCGCCCGGAACGGCTGCCACCGGCCATAGGTGGCCGAGCGCCACAGCCACTCCAGCGGCCCGAACCGGAACCGCGCCAGCCACCAGCGGCTGAAGACGATCTGGAGGGCGAACACCGCCACGGCCAGCAGCGTCAGGACCGTCGGCCCCCCGTAAGCCAACAGCCCCAGGCCGAAGCCGTTCAGCACGAACAGATAGACCAGACTGTGAGCGAGGTAGTTGGTCAGGGCCATCTGCCCCACGGCGCCCAGACCTGACAGCCGGCGCCGCCAGACGTCCGAGCGGCACAGCACCACGATCCCGCAGCCATAGCCCAGGGCCAGAACCAGCTGCGCGGTCCCCTTGATGAACTCCGGCCCCAGACCCGCGGGGCCGTCCAGTTCGATCTTCATCGCGTGCAGCACCGGCGCGACCGCCGCCAGGCCCAGGCCGGCGATCAGCAGCCAGGGCAGGGCGCGGCGGAAGCCGGCGACGTATCGCGCGGGGTCCTGAAGCCAGCCCTGCCGATAGATCCACGACCCCAGCAGGAACCGCCCCAATACCGTGCCCAGAAGCCCGTATCCCACCGGCGAGAAATAGAATTCCGGCCCGGACATGATCAGATTTTCTCGAACGAAGGCCGTGTAGTCCCGGCCCAGCATGACGTCCCAGCGCCGCTCCATTCCCGCTTCCAGCAACGCGAACACCGCCGGCGTCTGACCCGTCGGCGTGATCGCCATCGCCACAAGGCTCGAGGCGGCGGCGGCCCCGATCGCCAGCACCACGCCGAGGCCCAGCAGCAGCTTCGACGGCCAGCGCCGGGTCATCATCAGGACCAGCCCCATCAGCGCATAGGCGTGCAGGATGTCACCGGCGAAGATCAGCAGGAGATGAGCCACCCCGACGGCCAGCAGGATCAGGACGCGCCGCAGATAGATCGCCTGGGCGTTCGCGCCGCGCGCCTCGGCCCGATCGCTCAGGACCGCGAAGCCGAAGCCGAACAGCAGCGAGAACAGCGCCTGCGCCTTGCCGTACACCAGCCATTCCGTCAGCAGGCCGACGTAGCGATCCAGGGTCTCGCCGAACAGGTGAACGACCTTCGTGTCCGAGACGATGTAGTCGAAATAGCCGAACATGTTCATCCACAGCACGCCGAACAGGGCGAGGCCGCGGATGATGTCGAGCTCGCCGATCCGGTCGCGCCCCAGCACGGGTGTGGAGGCGGCGGCCGCATCAGACGTGATGGTCGTTCCGGCTTTCCCCCGATAGCGAGGGAGCCATACGGCGAACGACGTTCGGTGTCGATACGCGGGCTATTCGATCGCGTTCAGGTCCCGATGGCGGGTTTCAGGCAGCCAGACCATGGCGACCACGACGGCGACCACGGTGAAGGCCACGGAATACCAGAGGCCGAAATAGATGTTCCCCGACCAGGCCACGAGGGCGAAGCTGACCGCCGGAAGCAGGCCTCCGACCCAGCCGGTGCCGATGTTGTAGGGCAGGCTCATCGCCGTGTACCGCACCCGGGTCGGGAACAGCTCGACCAGCGCCGCGGCCTGCGGGCCGTACAGGGCGGTGGCCGCGACCATGAAGACCATCAGTATGGCGAAGACCAGGGGCATGTTGACCCGGGCGGGGTCCGCGCGCGCCGGATAGCCCGCCTCGACGAGGGCGGCCTTGATCCGGGTTTCGACCCCGGTCCGCGCTGTCGTCAGCGCGGCGGCGTCCATGGCGGCGCCTTCAACCGAGGCGACCTCGGTCCCGCCGACCCGGACCACCGCGACGGAGCCGGGCGCCGCCGCGACATTGCTGTAGGAGACGCCGGCGTTCGACAGCACGCTCTTGGCGATGTCGCAGGAACTGGCGAAGGCGGCCTTGCCGATCGGATCGAACTGGAGGGCGCAGGTGGCGGGATCGGCGATCACGGTCACCGGCGCGGCGGCCTGGGCCTCGGCCAGCGCCGGATTGGCGGCCTTGGTCAGGGCGTGGAAGCCGGGGAAGAAGGCGACCAGGGCCAGGATCATCCCGAACAGCATCACCGGCTTGCGCCCGACCTTGTCCGACAGCCAGCCGAAGAAGACATACAGACCCGCCGAGGCCACGGTGATCATCAACACCAGCTGGTCGACCGTGTTGACGTCGACCTTCAGCACCCGCTCCATGAAGAACCGGGTGTAGAAATAGCCGCAGTACCAGACGGCGCCTTGGGCGATCATGATGCCGAACAGGGCGATCAGCACGAACCGCCCGTTGCGCCACTGGAAGAAGGCTTCCTTGTAGGGCGCGCGGTGGTCGTCGTCGGACGCCTCGGCCTCCATCTGCTGATAGGCGGGGCTCTCGTTCAGCTTCAGCCGGATCCACAGCGAGATCGCCAGCAGGGGCGCCGAGAGCAGGAAGGGAATGCGCCAGCCCCATTCGTCAAACGCCTCGGCGCCGACGATCTGACGGGTGATCAGGATCACCGACAGGGCCCCGATCAGGCCGAAGGCGGCGGTGGTCTGGATCCAGCCGGTCATCAGGCCGCGCTTCTTCTGTGGCGAGTGCTCCGCCACATAGATGGCCGCGCCGCCATATTCGCCGCCCAGGGCGAAGCCCTGCAGCACGCGCATGATCAGCAACAGGATCGGCGCGGCGAGGCCGATCTGGTTGTAGTCGGGCAGGAGGCCGATCGCGACCGTGGCCACGCCCATCAGGGTGATGGTGACCAGGAAGGTGGTCTTGCGCCCGGTGCGGTCGCCGAACCAGCCGAACACCAGCGCTCCCAGCGGCCGGACCACGAAGCCCAGGCCGAAGGTCAGCAGAGCCATGATGTAGGCGACGGTCTCGCCGGCGTCGGCGAAGAAATGCCGGGCGATGACGGCCGCCAGCGAACCGAAGACGAAGAAGTCGTACCATTCGAACGCCGTGCCGGCGGCCGAAGCGACCACGACGGTCCTCAGTTTCGGGTCCGCCCTGGTCTCCGCCGTATCCGTCATCGATCGCCTCCCCGCGTCGTCACGGCGTCTCTGCGGACGCCTGAACCGTGATGCTAGACGGCGTCGCCGGTCGCGCAAATAGCCAGGCGGAACTTGACCTCCCCGGGCCGGTCGATAGCGTCGTCGCGAACGGGGAGGAGCGGGGCATGTTCAGCGGCATGACGGACGAACGGCGGCTTTCGACCGCCCTTCTGGCGCTCCGCATCGTCATCGCGGGCCTGCTCGCGGCCCACGGATGGGCGCGGCTACTGGCCGGCGGGGTCGAGCCCTTCGGCGGCTGGCTGGAAAGTCAGGGTCTGCCGTTCGGGATCGGCATAGCGGCGGCCGTGACGGCCCTCGAAATCCTTGGCACGCCCCTGCTTGCGTTCGGCCGCTGGGTGACCTGGCTCTGTCTGGCCTATGGCGCCGTCTATGCGACCGGTCTGGTCATGGTGCACCTGCCGGCCGGCTGGTTCGTGGTCGGGCTGGGACGCAACGGGATGGAGTACAGCGTCCTGCTGATCGTCTGCCTCGCCCTGCTGGCCTGGGTGCATGCGCCGCGACGCGCGGCCGCGGACTGACGTCCATCGCCTGAAATAGCGAAGGCCCGCCGGCGGGGGGAT
>CALRJO020000083.1:0-12177 GCA_943367565.1 Brevundimonas vancanneytii | reverse complement strand
CGGCCGGCTGTCCAGTGACACCCGGGTGAGACCGTTCGGGCCGGGCAGGGTGGGGCGGAAATTGGGATGGCGCGCCCAGGACGGCGCATCGGCAAGGTCGGTGTCCTTCAGCCGGTGCGTCAGGCCGGTGTGGCACTGGATGCAGGTCTGGGTCGGGGTCAGGGTCGGGATCGGTTCGGGCGGGCGGGCGGCGACCGGATTGCCGACGTGTTCGACGTGGCAGCTGGCGCAGCGTTGCTCCGGGATGTTGAAGGCGCGCCGAACCCAGGCCGTGGCCTGCCCGCCGATGCCGTCCGGCGGCGGGGTCCCCCAGAGGATCCGGCCGCGCGGGGCGTGGTCCCTGACGAAGGACAGCGTATCCGGCGAGCCCGCGCGTCGGACCGACCTCGCCGCGGCGGCCATGACGGCGGGCGTCCGGTCGGCGTCATGGCAGGTATTGCAGGACGTGTCGGTCACCGCGACGAAGGCCTCCTGGTGACAGGCCTGGCAGTCGTTCTCGAGGAAGGCGTGGGCCGATGACAGCGGACCGGCGGACCATTGCTGGTCGGGGTCGATCCGGGCCTTGAGGTGGCCATGGAAGGCCGCCAGCGGCCACAGCAGGCACAGGGCGACGATGCCGAGTCCCAGCGTCCAGGCGATGCGCCGGCGGCCGAAGATGCGCGCCTTGGGGATCACCCCGCCGGCCGGGACCCCCGAAGAAGACTCGCCTTCCGCCGGCTCGGCGGCGGCGAGGTTGATCACGATGCGGCCGCCGTCGCCCATCGACAGGGTCAGGATGTGATCGCCGAAGGTCAGGCGCGGGGCGCGGTTGACATCGATGTCGGTCCGGGAGACGAACCGGCCGTCGACCCCGAACGGCTCGCGGCCGGCCGAGACGACGCTCACCCGCCCCGGTCCGGTCACGGTCAGGGTCGCGTGATGCAGGCTGACCGCCAGATCGGGCAGGCGGATTTCGCAGTCCGCGCCGCGACCGATCCGCGCCGTATCCGTCGGCAGGACCTTTTCGCGGACGATCTCGGCCCCGCTGACGCGGCGTGTGATCTGGCGAAGGACAAGGGTCATCGGGCCATCACCAGTAGATGAAGACGCTGAAGACATGGGCGGTGATCGCGGCGATGAGCGCGATGGTGGCCGGCACGTGCACGGCCAGCCAGACGCTCAGCCAGGCGCGGATCTGCAGGTGGCGGCGCACCTGGGCCAGGGCGGCGGCCTTGCGCTGGAGCAGTTCCTCCATCCGGTCCAGCATCTGCAGTTCGAGGTCGGTCGCCTGACGACGCAGGCCACGCAGCCGCGACAGGGCCCGCTGGTTGCCGCAACCGCCGCGCCCGCCCGACAGCCGTCGCCAAAGACCCCCGCCGACCCGGCTGCCGTCGAGCGACATCTGCACCACCCGCGCCTGGGCCTCGGACAGGGGCTGGGCGGCCTCATTGATCTGGCGATCCAGCGCCTTGAGGGTTTCCAGCATCTGCTTCTGGGTCGTCTCCCCGCGGTTGCGGCTGAGATGGCGCGGGAGCAGGGCGTAGACGGTGATGCCGAACAGGCCGGAGACGACGACCAGCACCATCAGGGCATAGGCCAGGGTGTGGATGTTCCAGCCGAACTGGAAACCCGAATGCAGGGTGGCGACGACCATGACGGCCAGCCCCAGATAGACATGGGCCGAGACCCAAGCCTTCAATGACCAATTCCCCGAGGTGATGGCGCGCTTTCGCAGGCCCAGCAGGGTCAGCCACAGCACCAGCAGCGCCGCGACCGTGCCCGCCACATAGCCATAGACGCTGCCGCCGTTGGGGCGCGGCTCGGCGTCCATCAGCAGATAGCCGGCGACGGCGATCACGCACAGGGCGCCGGCCCGCCAGGCCCAGCGGAAATTCCGGTAGCCCAGGAAGCCATCGTGCTGGCCGGGGTTGGAGCGTTCGCCTGTCTTCGCTGTCTTCGCCAAGGGTCTATTCGCCCCTGTTCATGCGTTTGACGGTGAGGAACTCTTCGGGCGAGACGCGGATCGCCGCCCCGGTCGGACAGGCCCGTACGCACGCCGGACCTCCCGCCTTGCCGATGCACATGTCGCATTTGATGGCGACCTTGGGCGGTTCCGCGCCCCTGGGCTTGTTCCTGGCGCGCCAGGCCTTGTCGGGTTCGCCCGGCCCCGGCCCGACCCCGAACAGCATCCAGGAGATGAGGTCCGGCTTTTTCGGCGGCCGCGAGTCCATGCGGATCACGTCATAGGGGCAGTTCCGCTGGCAGTTGCCGCAGCCGATGCAGGTCTCGTCGATGAAGACCTCGCCGTCCGGCCCGCGATGGATCGCATTGGGCGGGCAGTCGGTCATGCAGTACGGATGTTCGCAGTGCCGGCACGAGGTCGGGACGTGGAGATGGGCGTAGGTCCGGCCCGCCTCCCGATCCAGCCGCGACAGGCCGTCATGGACGTCGGCGCACGCCTTTTCACAGTTGTCGCAGCCGATGCAGAGAGTCTCGTCGATCAGCAGGACGTCCGTCGCCTCGCCGATCCCCTGTTCGACCAGGAAGTCGGCCACGGCGCTGTACATGTCGACGACGTCGCCGAACTTGCCCTTCTGCTCCTCGATATAGCCGTTGAGCTTGCGACGGTCGGCCATGTCGGTCCGGAGCTTTTCCTCGAGCTCGGGCTTGCGCTTCAGCAGGGCGCGGAAGCGGTCGCCGTCCAGCTTGACCACCTCGGAGCGGATGGCGGCCTGGACCGTGGCGCTGCGCCGCCCGCCGTCCACCAGGGCCATCTCCCCGACATAGGATCCGGCCGGCAGGTAGGACAGGAAGACCGGCTTTCCGCCGATCTCCTTCTCGACCACCATACTGCCCGAGCGGACCACGAAGATGTCGTAGCTGTCCTCGCCCTCCCGGATGATGGCCTCGCCGGTCTTCACCTGACGGATTTCCGCCGTCTCAAGGACGTCGGCGAGGTCGGCCGGGGTCAATCCCGAGCCGAACATCTGAAGCAGCTGCCGCTCGGTGGTGATGCGGTTGACGGCGTCACGCGCCTCCTTGACCGACGCCATCAGCCGAAGGGCGGCCATGCGCGGGACTTCCAGCAGGATGCTCGGCTCGGCCGCCCGCACCGTGGCGCCGCGGGGCCTGCCGGAGATCAGCCCGACCTCGCCGACGATCGAGCCCCGGGGGATCGGCACGGTCATCCGCTTCTTGCCGCTGCCCACCTCGACCTCGACCGATCCGGACGCGATGCCGAACAGCGACGAGCCGATCGAGTTGCGCTTGAAGACGATATCCCCGGACTGATAGGCGCGAACCTCGGAATCGAGCAGGAATTCGCGCATCTGCAGCGGCGACAGACCACGCAGGATTTCGATTTCCTCGCGCAGGAATTCCAGCCACTGGGCCACCGACCGGTTGCCGGGCAGGCCTTTGAGCCGGGCCTCCAGAATGGGTTCGTCGGCGGGCTTCAGATCGACGGCGCCGCTGATGTATTCGACGACGTCATATCCCTGGTTGATGCAGTGCTTGATCAGGGGGTAGCCCGCCAGGGCCCCGATCACATAGATGCCGGGCACGGTGCTTTCGAAGGTCGGCGACAGTTTCGGGAAGGCCTCGCGCGCGGCGCTGGTGAACTCCAGCCCGATCGACTCCACGAATTTGCGGGGCGGGGCCGAGCCCAGCCGGGCGATGACGCGGTCGCACTGGAACCGGGTGGCCCCCTCGGGCGTGTCGACGGTGATCCAGCCGGGCTCGATCAGCGTCGTCTCGGCGGTGGTCAGCAGGGTGATGTGGCCGGCTTCCTGCGCCGCCAGCAAGGCCTTGGCGTTGGCCTCCTTGGCCCGGGCGAAGTCGGCGCCGCGGTTGACCAGGGTCACCGTGTTGCCCTGGGCCCGGTCGGCGATCAGGCCCAGGGCGTTCTCGATGCCGGCGTCGCCGCCGCCCACGACGCAGATATGCTCGTCGACATATTCGGCGGGGTCGTCGAGCTGATACTGGATGTGCCCGAGGCCGCCGCCTTCGCAGGACATCAGATTGGGATTGCCCTGGGTGCCGATGGCCAGGACGATGGTTTCGGCGCGGACGACCGAGCCGTCCGAAAGGCCGATGCTGAAATCGCCCCTGGCGCCCGTGATCGATTTGACCTCGGCGTGGTAGCGGACGTTGATCTTGTGCTTCGCCGCCTCGCTGGACCAGGTGTCGAGAATGGTCTCCCGCTTGCCCGGCTCGAAGCTGACGTCCGCCCGCACGACCAGCTGGCTGGGCGTGGCCATGATGTGCTTGCCGCGCTGATAGCGGAAAATGGTGTCCGACAGGTGGTCGGATTTCTCGAGCAGGATGTGGCTCATGCCGCGGGCAGCCGCGTGCGCGGCCGCGCTCAGGCCAGCGGGCCCAGAGCCCAAGATGGCGATCCGATGGACCCCCTCCACCACGTCCCCCCGTATCGCGCCTGGGCCACAAACAGCGATTGACGCCGTTTCGACCCGTCCCCCGCGCAGCTTTACCATAGGAGTGCTGCTCGCTACAGTACAGGTCGGGTGGCGGAGCATATTGAATGAGCGCGGAAATCGGCCAGCTGGCGCTGATCCTCGCCTTCATGCTCGGACTGGTTCAGGGGCTGGCCCCGCTGCTGGGCGCGCACCGCGGCGATTCTGTTCTGATGTCCCTCGGCCGTGCTTCGGCCCTGCTGCAGATGGTCTTCGTCGTCCTGGCCTTCGGAGCCCTGGTGACGGCCTATCTGACGATGGATTTCTCCGTCGCCCTGGTCGCCAAACACAGTCACAGCACCCAGCCGCTGGCCTACCGGTTCGCCGCCTCCTGGGGCAGTCACGAGGGCTCGATGCTGCTGTGGGTGCTGATCCTGGCCCTGCACGGCGGGGCCATCGCCTTCTTCGGCCGCACCCTGCGCGAGACCCTGCAGGCCCGGGTGCTGGCGGTGCAGGGGATGCTCAGCGCCGCCTTCATCGGCTTCTGCCTGTTCACCTCCAACCCCTTCTCGCGGCTCAGCCCGATCCCGCTCGACGGAACCGAGCTGAACCCGTTGCTGCAGGACCCCGGCCTGGTGATGCATCCGCCGCTGCTCTACCTCGGCTATGTCGGGTTTTCGGTCGCCTTCTCCTTCGCCGTCGCGGCGTTAATCGAGGGGCGGGTCGACGCGGCCTGGGCGCGCTGGGTCCGTCCCTGGGTGCTTTCGGCCTGGATATCGCTGACCATCGGCATCGCCCTGGGCAGCTGGTGGGCCTATTACGAGCTCGGCTGGGGCGGCTGGTGGTTCTGGGACCCGGTCGAGAACGCCTCGCTGATGCCGTGGCTGATGGGCACGGCCCTGCTGCATTCGGCCCTGGTGCTGGAGAAGCGCGGAGCCCTCATCAGCTGGACCATATTGCTGGCTATCATGACCTTCTCGCTGAGCATGATCGGCACCTTCCTGGTGCGGTCCGGAGTCCTGACCAGCGTGCACGCCTTCGCCGTCGATCCCGAGCGGGGCGCCTATATTCTGGTCTTCATCCTGATCGCCACCGGTTCGGCGCTGGGGCTCTACGCCTGGCGCGCGCCGGCGATGCGGACGGGAGCCATGTTCTCGCCGCTGTCGCGCGAGGCCGGGATCACCCTGAACAACCTGTTCCTGCTGGCGGCCACCGCGACGGTGTTTTTGGGCACCTTCTATCCGGTCTTCATCGACGTGCTGAGCGGAGACAAGATTTCGGTCGGCCCGCCCTATTACGCCCTGACCTTCGTGCCGCTGTTCATTCCCTTGCTGGTGCTGGTCGCCTTCGGGCCGATACTGAACTGGAAGCGCGATACCGCCCGCGCCGTGCTGACGCGGCTGCGCTGGCCGATCGCCGCCGCAACGGCCGCGGCGGGTATTGGCCTGGTGGCGTTCGGGATCGCCCATGTCGGCGCCGCGCTCGGGATCGCACTGGGCGTCTGGCTGATCGCGGCGGCCCTCATGCTGCTGGCGCGGCGCTGGGGGCTGGGCCGCAAGGGCGCCGCCACCGGACGGTTGATCCGCACCACGCCCTTGGCCTTCTGGGCCGTGGCCGTCGCCCATGCCGGCCTGGGCGTCACCACCATCGGCGTCACAGCCATGACCGCCTGGACCTCAAGCGAGGTCGCCACCATGGTTCCGGGCCAGACCATCGAGTTCGCCGGACGCCGCATCACCCTTGACGCCCTTGGGCCGGCGACGGGCCCGAACTATCAGGCGGACCAGGCCCGCTTCCGCGTCGAGGGCGGCGGCCAGCCGTTTCTCATGCTGTCCGAGAAGCGCTTCTACCCGTCCAGCCAGACCCAGACGACCGAGGCGGGCATCCGCGGGGAGGCGATGGGCAATCTCTATATTTCGGTCGGCGAGAGCGCGACGCCGGGCGCCGCCACTGTGCGCCTGTGGTGGCATCCGCTGGTCGGCTGGATCTGGGGCGGGGCCATGATCATGGCCTTCGGCGGCCTGTTGTCATTGTCGGACCGGCGCACGCGGCTTGGCATGCCCGTGCGCAAACCGGCCCCGGCCAGGGCGGCGGAGGCCGTGGCATGAGGCGGCTGTTCTTCATTGTTCCGATCGTCCTGTTCCTGATGGTCGCCGCAGCCCTCGGTCTGGGCCTGCGCCGCGATCCCAGCATCCTGCCGTCGATGCTGATCGACCGGCCGGTCCCGACCTTCGACCTGCCTGGTCTGACGCCCGAGGATACGGTGGGGCTGGCCTCGTCGGACTTCAGCGGCAAGCCGGTGCTGCTCAATGTCTTCGCCTCATGGTGCGTGGCCTGCGTGATCGAACACCCGATGCTGTTGCGCCTTCAGTCGCAGGGCGTGACCATCCACGGACTGGACTGGAAGGACGAACCCGCCGCCGGCGCCGAATGGCTGGCCCGGCGCGGCAATCCCTATGCGTTGATCGGGTCCGACCCGAACGGCCGCACCGGCATCGATTTCGGCGTCACCGGGGCCCCGGAAACCTTCGTCATCGACGGACACGGCCGGGTTCGCTACCGCCACGTCGGCCCGATCACGCCGGAGGTCTGGACGAAAACCCTGCAGCCCATGATGGACCGACTGGAGCGCGAGACATGAAGCGCGTCGCCCTCGGACTGTTCTGCGCCCTGCTGATCGCCGGGCCCGTCGCGGCGGTGCTGCCGGAGGAGCAGCTGGCCGATCCGGCGCTGGAGGCGCGGGCGCGGGCGATCAGCCAGGAACTGCGCTGCGTCGTCTGCCAGAACCAGTCGATCGACGATTCCGACGCGCCGCTGGCCGCCGACCTGCGGGCCATCGTGCGCGAGCGGCTGACGGCGGGCGATACGAACGAGGAGGTGATGGCCTATATCGTCGCCCGCTACGGCAATTTCGTTCTGCTCAAGCCGCCGCTGGACCTTCAGACCATCCTGTTGTGGAGCGCGCCCCTGCTGGTGCTGATCCCCGGAGGGCTGGGCCTGATCCTCTATCTGCGGCGGCGCGGCCGGGCGGACGCCGCGGCGCCCGCGCCCCTGTCAGCGGAGGAGCGCCGCAAGCTCGCCGCCATTCTGAAAACCGGTGACGTCCCATGATCCTCTGGATTGTCCTGACCCTGATGATCGCCCTGGCCGTGGTCGGGCTGGCCATACCGCTGATCCGGCCCGGCGGGGTGCTGGATCGGCGCACGACATCCGCCGAGGTGCTGAAGGCGCAACTGGCCGATCTCGACCGGCAGGCCGAAGCCGGCGCGGCTCCGGTAGAGGACATCGCGGCCCTGCGTCTGGAGGTCGAACGCCGGGCGCTGGCGGAAGGAGTCGAGACCGCGCCGACCGGTCGTCCGCTGGGCGAGAAGGCCCTGATCCGGCTGGCCCTGGGTCTGGCGGCCGTCGTCGCCCTGGGCGGGGCCGGGCTGTACGCCCTGCTGGGACGGCCTGACCTGCCGGGCGCGGGTCTGCGCAGCGAGGCGACGGCGGCCGCCCCGGCCGATGCGGCCCATGCCGGCGCGGATGTCCAGGCCATGATCGTCCAGCTGGAAACCCAGCTCCGCCAGACGCCGGAGGACGTCAACGGCTGGCGGATGCTGGGCTGGTCCTATTTCCAGACCGGCCGGTTCGCCGAGGCGGCCGAGGCCTATGGCCGCGCGGCGACGCTGGAGCCGGCCAACGCCGAACATTTCTCGGCCCAGGGCGAGGCCCTGGTCCAGGCCGGGGGCGGGCAGGTGACCCCGGCGGCCCTGACGGCCTTCCGCGGCGCCCTGCGGGCCGATCCGCGGGATCCGCGCGCCCGCTATTTCGTCGCCGTCGAGATGGATCAGCGCGGCGAGCGCGAGGCCGCCACGACGGCCTGGATCGATCTGATCAACTCGGCCCCCGAGGGCGCGCCCTGGGCGGCCGAGGTCCGGGCCTTCGTCGAGGATCTGGCGCGCGAGCGGGGACAGGACATTTCGGCCCGGTTGCGTCCGGTTCCGGCGGGAGCGCCCGCGACCGCCCCGGCGGCCATTCCGGGTCCGACCGCCGCGCAGATCGCCGAGGCCGGCTCCATGTCCGAGGCCGACAGGCAGGCCATGATCCAGGGCATGGTCGGCGGACTGGAGGAACGGCTCAGAGCCTCGCCCCGGGATCGCGACGGCTGGGTGCGGCTGATGCGGGCGCGGATGGTGCTGGGCGACAGCGCGGCCGCGACCGCCGCCTGGCGCAATGGCATGCGGGCCTTCGCCGACTCGCCGAGTGAGCAGGCCGCCCTGACCGAGGCGGCGCGGGGGCTTCGGGTCCCCGGCGCCTGACGCGCCGGACTAACGCGAGGCGCGACCTTGCGTGACAAAGAACAGCGTTCCGGGTCATGGTGCCGCGTGAGTGGGGGCCGGGCGTGATGATCGGGAATTCGGTACAGGACACGATCCTGCCCGCGATGAGCCAGCCCCTGGTCGCGGGCGCGCTTGTATTGGGGGCCGTCGCTCTCGGGCTGGTCGCGGTGCTGGGCCGCCGCCGCCGATCCAGAGCCGTCCGGCCCGCAGCCGCTGACGCCGCCGATCCAGTACCGCTTTCCCCTTCCGCCCGAGCCGCGCCCGCGACGGTCGCCGCTCCCGCACTGGAAAAGACGATGACCAAGGCCTCGGACCTCTTTGTCGCCTGTCTGGAAGAGGAAGGCTGCGAATACGTCTTCGGCGTGCCGGGCGAGGAGAACCTGGATTTCCTCGACAGCCTGTCGCGCAGCCGCAAGATCAGGCTGATCCTGACCCGGCATGAGCAGGGGGCCGGGTTCATGGCGGCGACCTATGGCCGGCATACGGGCAAGGCCGGCGTCTGTCTGGCGACCCTGGGGCCCGGCGCCACAAATCTGGTGACGGCCGCGGCCTATGCCCAGCTGGGCGGCATGCCGATGCTGATGATCACCGGCCAGAAGCCGATCAAGTCGTCGAAACAGGGCCGGTTCCAGATCCTCGACGTCGTCGACATGATGCGGCCGATCTCCAAATTCACCCATCAGCTGGCCTCGGCCGACAACATCCCGGCCCGGGTCCGCGAGGCCATGCGACTGGCCCAGGAAGAGAAGCCGGGGGCCACCCATCTGGAGTTTCCCGAGGACGTCGCCCACGAACAGACGACCTCGCCGGTCATCGTCGCCAGCCAGGTCCGGCGTCCCGTGGCCGACGACAAGTCGATCCGAATCGCCGTCGACCGCATCGTCCGGGCGAAATCGCCGTTGCTGATCATCGGGGCCGGGGCCAACCGCAAGCTGACCAGCCGGATGCTGACCGAACTGGTTGAAAAGACGGGCATCCCCTACATCACCACCCAGCTGGGCAAGGGGGTGATCGACGAGCGCAATCCGAAATACCTGGGCTGCGCGGCCCTGTCGTCGGGCGACTTCGTGCACCGGATCATCGAGGCCGCCGACGTCATCATCAATGTCGGCCACGACGTGATCGAAAAGCCGCCCTTCTTCATGAAGCCGGGCGGCTGTGACGTGATCCACATCGGCTTCCGGACGGCCGAGGTCGATCCGGTCTATTTCCCGCAGATCGAGGTGGTCGGCGATATCGCCAACGCCGTCTGGCAGATCAAGGAAAGCCTGTCGGCCCAGCCGCACTGGACCTTCGACGCCATGGTCCGCGCCCACAAGGCCGAACTGGATCACACCGCCGCCGCGGTCGGCGACCTGCGCTGCCCCGTCTATCCGCAGTATCTGGTCGACCAGGTCCGCAAGGTCATGCCCTCGGACGGAATCCTGTGCCTCGACAACGGCGTCTACAAGATCTGGTTCACGCGCAGCTATCCGGCGCACATGCCCAACACCTTCCTGGTCGACAATGCGCTCGCGACCATGGGGGCGGGACTGCCGTCGGCCATGGCGTCCAGCATGATCTTCCCCGACCGCAAGGTCATGGCCGTCTGCGGCGACGGCGGCTTCATGATGAACAGCCAGGAACTGGAGACCGCGGTCCGGTTGAAGCTGAACCTCGTGGTGCTGATCCTGAACGACAACAGCTACGGCATGATCCGCTGGAAACAGGCCAATATGGGTTTCCAGGACTGGGGCCTGACCTACGGCAATCCGGACTTCATAAAATACGCCGAGAGCTACGGCGCCCATGGCCATCGGGTGACGTCCGCCGAGGGGATGCCGGCCTTGCTGAAACAGTGTCTTGATACGCCGGGGGTGCATGTGGTCGAGGTTCCGATCGACTACGCCGACAACGACCGCATCCTGAACAAGGATGTCCGCGAACTCAGCGCGGCCTTGCCGGTTTGACCTCCAGACCCCCGCCGGAGCGCCGTTCCATGCCGTCCCTGAAAGCCTCCTATCCGCTCTACCTGGCCAATGAGGCGCTCACGCCCAACCAGGATCTGGAGGTGACCGACAAATATTCGGGCAAGACCGCCACGCGCGTGGCCATGGCGGACGCCGCCACGATCGACCGGGCCATCGGCGAGGCGGTCAAGGCGACGGAGCCCATGGCGCGCATGGCGGCCTATGAACGGCAGGCGGTGCTGACCCACTGCGTCAAACGCTTTCAGGAACGCGCCGACGAACTGGCCTATGCCCTGTGCATCGAGGCGGGGAAGCCGATCAAGGATTCGCGCGGTGAGGTCACTCGCCTGATCGACACCTTCCGCATCGCGGCGGAGGAGTCGGTGCGCATGACGGGCGAGGTCCAGCCGCTGGACATCTCGGCCCGGGCCAGGGGTTATCAGGGGATGTGGAAGCGGGTGCCGATCGGGCCGTGCTCCTTCATCTCGCCGTTCAACTTCCCGCTCAATCTGGCGGCCCACAAGATCGCCCCGGCCCTGGCCGTGGGATGTCCGTTCGTGATGAAGCCGGCCTCGCGCACGCCGCTGGGCGCGCTGATCATCGGAGAGGTGCTGGCCGAAACCGACCTGCCCAAGGGCGCCTTCTCCATCCTGCCCGCGACGCGCGACGGTTCCGACCTGTTCACCACCGACGACCGGTTGAAGCTCCTGTCCTTCACCGGCTCGCCCGATGTCGGCTGGGCGCTGAAGGCGAAGTCCGGAAAGAAGAAGGTGGTGCTGGAGCTGGGCGGAAACGCCGCTGTCATCGTCGACCGCGACAGCGATCTGGAGGACGCCGCCGAGCGGATCATCTTCGGCGCCTTCTACCAGTCCGGCCAGTCCTGCATCGGGGTGCAGCGCATCCTGATCCACGACGACATCTACGGTCCCCTGCGCGACCTGCTGGTCAAGAAGGCCCGGGCCCTGATCTGCGGCGATCCGCGCGAGGAGACCACCTTCATCGGCCCCATGATCGACGAGAAGGAGGCGACGCGTCTAGAGGCCTGGGTCAACGAGGCTCGCGCCGCCGGCGCGACCGTCCTGTGCGGGGGAAATCGCACCGGCGCCATGCTGGACGCGACCCTGCTGGAGGGCGTCGGGCGAGGCCTGAAGATCCGCGAGGAGGAGGCGTTCGGACCCGTCGCCATCCTGTCCCGCTTCTCGGATTTCGAGGCGGCCCTCGCCGAGGTGAATGACTCAAAATTCGGACTGCAGGCGGGCATCTTCACGCGCGACATTCACAAGGCCATGCGGGCCTGGGACGTGCTCGAGGTCGGCGGCATCCTGATCGGCGACGTGCCCAGCTACCGCGTCGACAACATGCCCTATGGCGGCGTCAAGGATTCCGGCCTCGGCCGCGAGGGCGTGAAATTCGCCATGGAGGACATGACCGAAATCCGCAATCTGGTCATCCGCCAGCGGCCGGTGGAGGCCTCCGCGCCGCCCGCGCCGCGCGCCGCCGCTGCCGCCCCGGCGA
>CALRJO020000082.1:0-12182 GCA_943367565.1 Brevundimonas vancanneytii | reverse complement strand
GCGAGGCGCCGCGCCTGTCGGGCAACCGTCTCCGGCGCCGCGCGCGCCTCGACCGCCGAGATCAGGGCGGACGACTCCGCGAGAAGCCGGGGCTGGGCCTCATGCGCCGGCAGGGCGGCGATGCGGGTGCGCACTGACGTCGAGAACTCGCGCATCTCGGCGTATTCCGCCTCGCTGATCACCCGGCTGCCGGAGACGGCGCCGGGATAGTCGACGGCGATGTAGTCCAGCAGCCGCCAGGCGGTCTCCGCCCCGGGCGTCGTCGTCTGGGCCGCGGCGTGTTGGGGTATCGCGACGCCCAGCAGCAGGGCGAGGACAAGGAGGAGGCGAAGCGTCGCCGGCATGACGGAGTCCCGTTCTTAAGATTGGGTCTCAATAGCAGCATGCGATCTCAAGCCGCCAGAGGATCAAGAGGCGCGCGCCACGATTTGCAGACGATCGGCGCCGCGGCTCCGCTTTCTCACAGGCGGTTGGGCGGAGTGGTCCGTCGCTGCAGGGAAGGCGCGAGAGGCTCCGATGGCCAAGGACCGAGCCTGGCTGCGCGACCCGGGCGCCTGGACTCAGCTTCCCAACTCTTCGATGACCGGACAGCGGACCGCCACTCCGTCGCTGCAGTCGGCGACGGCCTGCCTCAAGACCCGCCGCAGCCGCTGCAAATCCGCGATCTTCGCATCGACGCTGGTGATATGATCCTGCGCCATGTCGCGGACCTCGCGGCAGGTTTCGACCCCGGGTTCACTGAGGGCGATCAAGCGCCGGATGGCGTCGAGCCCGAACCCCAGTTCCCGAGAGCGGCGGATGAACCGGAGCCGCTGCCGGTGTTCGGGCTCGTAGCTGCGATGACCGCCCGGCGTTCGGCCGGGCTCGGGCATCAGCCCGATGCGCTCGTAGTAGCGCACCGTTTCCAGGTTCACGCCGGCGCTCTCCGCCAGCCGTCCGATCGTCAAACCGCGTCCCGACATTTTTGCTTGATCCCGTAGTCGCTACGGGTTGCATCCTACCGGTCGATCGACCGAGGAGAAACCGTGGACTTGCCAGAAACACGCCGGGCGGGACGACCGGAAATGGCTGTCAGCGCGACGGCCGCCGTTGGCGCCGCCGCGTCCGTGTTCGCCTGGGCGGCCTGTTGCGTTCTCCCGTTGGCGCTTTCGCTCGCGGGTCTATCCTTCGCCGGCGCGGCGCTGATCGCCGGCATGCGGGGTTGGCTGACCGTCCTGGCGGTCGTCGCCCTGCTGGCGGGATGGATGCTGCACTGGCGCCGCCTCCGCATGTGCCGGCGCGAGGACGCTTGCCGACGGCCGTCGCGACTGGCCGCCGGGCTCCTCGTCGCCGCGACGGTGCTGGTGATGCTATCGTTGGCCTGGCAGCCCTTGATAGAGCCCTGGATCCTGCTTCGCCTGGCGGCCGGCCAATGACGGCGGAAGTGCAGTTGCGGTCGACATTGGTCTGTCCGCATTGCGGCCATCAGGCGACCGAGACCATGCCGACCGACGCCTGCCTGTATTTCTACGACTGCCTGGGCTGCGGTCGGATGCTGAAGCCCAAATACGGCGACTGCTGCGTCTTCTGTTCCTACGCGGATGTCCCGTGTCCGCCGATACAGGTGGATGGGAAGGCCTGTTGCGGTTAGGTAGATGGCGTGGGGCCGCGCATCCATCGCCTTCGTCTTGAACAAGGATTTGGCCGCCAGCCTCCGGGCTGTTTTGGGCGAAACTCTGGACTATGCTCCGGATCATTTGCGGCGGTCGCACTAGCGGCGCCTATCCAGGAGACGGTGGTGACGGGCGAAATCGTCGAACTGTTTGTGTTGAGGAGCGGCGATCGGTGGACCGTCATGTCCGAGGGCGTCGCGCGAGGAAGTTTCGACTATCAGGTGGATGCTGAAGAGGCCGCCATCCGGCTTGCCCGGGGTGCGCAGGCGAAAGGATGCCGCAGCGGCGTGATGTCCCCGGACCGGGGAAGCCAGATGCGCAGGGTCTGGCCAATCTAGCTCGACCGCGCACAATGATCGCCGTGGCGATCTGAGGGGAGCGTTCTATCCTCGCCGACGTTGTCGGTCAGCAGGCATGCGATTTTCGGAGAGAGTCCAGATGACGATCAGGGACGAGGTTGATCATGCGATGGACGTCTATCACGGCGACGACCTGCAGTACGTCACGGTGGGTTTCGATCAGTGGGACCAGTTTTGCCGCGAGGTCGGGCTGACGCCGGCGCCCGACTATCCCGGCTCCTCCGATGTCGAGGTCAGCTATCGCGGCATGAGCGTTCGGCCGGGAATGTCCCCGGATGAGATCGTCCTCGTCACCGGCGAATAGCGCTCGCGCAAAGGGCAAAAAAAGGCTGAGCAAGGTCGCGCCGGTGGCCGCCGAACGAAGCGGGGTCGTTCCGCGGCGCGGCCGGTGGATCTCAAGGTGCTCGGCCGTTGTCGTTGTCCTTTGCGGACGTCATCGAACAGTCATGGCTCGCTGACCCGGCGCTACCGGCCCAGCATGCGTCGGCATTGGGCGTGGGTCATTCCCATCGGGCTCACGCCGCCGCTCTTTTCAGCGCTGTGACTGTGGGTCGCGCCTTCGCCCATGGTGCGGAGCATTTGTTCGCACGACGTCCGTTGTTCGGCCGTCGGGGGCGCGGTGGTCGCGCAGGCTGAAACGCTGACGGCCAGCGCCAGGGCGCTCACGAGAGCAAGGGATTTGTTCATGTGGCCGGTCCTCCCGAAGACAGTCTTCGATTCCCTTCTACCGGCGCTGGCGAACGGCGCTTTGATCCAAAGCAAACGGCGCGGGAGCCCAGCCCGCCAAAGGTTCGGATTTGTCGGCAGTGTCGGAGGGGGCGGTGCTTTGAGCGAGGCGTTCGATGAAGAACGCGCTTTCCGATGATGGGTCAGATTCCAACCGAATAACGCCCGGACCCTCAGGGCTCCCGATTAAAAGCCTCACCGCCCTTCCGCCGATGGAAACCTTCTTTTTCGGAGTTCGCGCCGGCCGGCCTGACCCGGGGCCTCGCTCGCGTCAGGGGCAGGTCCGAGGACTTTCGAACCGGCGTCGAATCCAGGCGCGGCCGGGTTTCTCGACGAGCAGATGCAGGGCGGCCGCGATCAACGCCGTGGCGACAAACAACCCGGTCAGTTCGATCGGTGTGATCCGGAAGGCGCTGTCGATGCCGCGGAGTTCAGCGACGACGCCCTTCCAGGCTACGATCACCGGCATGTGCACGAGATAGAGGGCGAAGGACGCCTCGCCGGCGAAGACCAGGGCCGGGGCGGCGAGGGGGCCCTCGCAGTCCGCGCGTGCAAGCAGGGACCAGGTCAGGATCACGGGGGCTGAGAGGGCGACGATGATGCGGTCATCCAGCGACAGCTGCATGGCGCCGAGCAGGACCAAGGTGGTGAACAGGGCTGCGGCGATGGCGACGGGCCGGCTCCAGCGCCAGCGATGGCCCAGGGCGTAAAGCGCCATGCCGATCAGAAATTCCGGGACGATCCGCAGAATGCCGAGGGAATCCTCGGCCCGGGGCAGGACCTTGCCGAACGCCTGAACGTACAGGGCGTCGAACACGACGAACGCCACCGCCCCCGTCCCGAGCAACGCCCAGGGGCGAGCCCGGAACCGCAGGGCCAGCCATGCGAAGGCCGGGAACAGGAGATAGGCGAACCATTCCGCCGACAGCGACCAGCTCGGTCCGCTCCAGTGGATGACCGCGTCCGTCGGGAACCAGGCCTGGACGAGGAACAGGGTCTGGAAGAAGGCCAGCGGCGGATAGCTGTCGGCGTCGAACCGGACCCCGGCCGCGGTGGCGCCCAGGACCATGACCAGCACGCTGGCCAGCACCGAGACGTGTAGGGGGTAGAGCCGCGCCAAGCGGGCGATGAGGAAGCGCCTGTAGCTGAAGGTCCCGGCGGCGAACGCCGGCCCGTAGACGTGGGCCAGGATGAAGCCCGACAACATGAAGAAGGCGTCCACCGCCAGCCGGCTGCGCTCGATGATCGGGCTGAAGCCCAAGGCCGGATCCCATTGGAGCTGGTAGTGGAACAGCACCACGCCCACGGCCAGGAAGGCCCGCAGACTGGTCAGGGCTCTCAGCTCGGCCGGATAGCCGTCGCGGGTCGGCGGTACGGACGTCATGAGCAATGGCCCCCCCAAGGCGGGCGGAACACGACGGTCCACCTATCTGGGATACGCATCGGATACGTACATCCCTCGTCCCGCCGCGTCAGGCGCCAGTCCAGCGGTGCCGTGGGCCCGGCAAAGCGGCGATGGTCCGCTCCTACCCGTTGCGAGGGGCTCATGGTGCGCGGCTTGCGGGTTTCGCCGGAAGGCGCGATGACAACTGCCGTCGGCGATGGGACCGGCGCGGACGCCGCGACACTATGGCTTCGCCTTCATCGAGCGCAGTTTTCGCCATGGGCGACGGATGGGCCGCCTATGCGGGCCCGCATGAAGCGCACGCCGCTCACGCCCATGTCGCGATACAGCTGGCCGTGGCCCGCACGGGCTCGGTCCGCGTGGTTCTGGAAGACCATCGCACCTTGAGCGGTCAGGCGATCGTCATCGGCCCGCGGGTTCGCCATCGGATGACCGACGAGGGCGGGTCGGTCCTGCTGTTTTACCTGGAGACGCACACGCCGTTGGCCTCGAGCCTTCTGGCGCTGATAGCGCCGGCCGTCGCGGCCGTCGCTCCGCCCTCCGTGACGGCCCTGTTGAGCCCTGAGGCCCAGCCGGACCGCATCGTGGCGGGCCTCAGAGACGGGCTCGGCGTCAAGGAAGTGAAGCTGGATCCACGCCGGGAAGGGGCGCTCCTCAAGGCGTCCGAAGACCCGGCGTCCGGCGCCGTCGCCCGGGCGGCCCGGGCGGTCGGCCTGTCCCCCGCGCGCCTCCGGGTTCTGGCCCAGGCGCAGATGCAGGCTCCGCTGTCGCAATGGCTGCTATGGCGAAAGCTGCAGAGGGCCGGGCATGAGATGGCGTCGGGCGCGGGCCTGGTGGAGGCGGCGATCGCCGGCGGTTTCGCCGACCAGGCGCATCTGAACCGCGTCACGAAACGCATGTTCGGCGTGACGCCCTTGCAGGCGTCGAGCGTCGTGCGTTCTGCGGACAATCGGTTCGTTCAATAAGCCGCCCGCCGGCCGCGTCATCCTGGGGCGTCCCTGGAGCCCTCCGATGCCCCTCGCCCGGTTTCTCGTCCGTCTCGGTTATGCGCCGGTGTTCTTCGCGGGATTCCTTGGGGCCGCGGTGACCTTGGCCGAGCGCGGGGCGCCCCCGTGGAGTCTGCCGATCCTGCTCGGGCTGGCGCTGGCGGTCTCGTTCGCCGCCGAGCGTCTGGCGCCCTACGAACCCGTCTGGAATCAACCCCACGGGGACGCCGGCCGCGATTTGATCCATGCGGCGGTCAATGAGGCGTCGATTGTCCTCTCGGTTCTGGCCCTGCCCCTTGTGTCCGGCGTGATCCCGGGTCTCGACGTCTGGCCGTCCGGCTGGCCGCTATGGGGACAACTGGCGGTCGCCATAGTGGCGGCGGACTTCGGCATCACCCTGGCGCACTACGCCAGCCATCGCATCCCGGCGCTCTGGTCGTTGCACGCCGTGCATCATTCCGTCGAACGGATGTATGGTTTCAACGGCCTGCTGAAACATCCCCTCCATCAGGCGATAGAATTGACGGCCGGTGTTGCGCCGCTGGTGCTCCTCGGCATGCCCTCGGACGTCGCCTGGCTTCTGGCCTTCGCCGTGGCGATCCAACTGATCCTTCAGCACTCCAACGTCGATATGAAGATCGGACCGCTGATCTACATATGGGCGGTCGCCCCGGCCCACCGACACCATCATCTGGCGTCGCAGACCGAGGGTGACGTCAATTTCGGCCTGTTCACCAGCCTGTGGGACCATCTGCTGGGAACGTTCCGGTCGGGGGCCGACACGCCTCGGACGGGCCAGATCGGCGTGTCCGGTCGGCCCGACTACCCCAGAGGATATCTCCGGCAACTCGCCGAACCCTTCCGACGGGGTGTCTGACACCCTGTCGCACTAGCGCGAGGCGCGTCCGAGCAGCTCGATCAGTTCGTTCGCCTTGGCCTTGCGCTCGGCCGGATCGTCGCCGGTCATCGCGCCCATGACGCAGTGGTCGAGGTGATCCTTGAGGACCTCGCTCTCGACACGCAGCAGGGCGGCCCGCACCGCCTGCAGCTGGGTCAGCACGTCCACGCAGTATCGGTCATCCTCGACCATCCGGGCGATGCCGCGCACCTGTCCCTCGATCCGGTTGAGACGGTTCATCACCTTGGGCTTGGTCAGGGTCTGCATCCAATTCCTCGTTCCAGTCATTCCCTGTACCCTATGATGGTATCTTGCGCGATACCCCAATGGGGTATATTTGGCGTCCAGCCGATTCAGGAGCCCGCCATGTCCACGTCCTCGCATTCCCATCCGGACGGTCACGCCGGTTGTTCGACCCACACGGCCGACAGCGGCGCGAAGGCCGTCGACCCGGTCTGCGGCATGACCGTCGATCCGGCGACCGCGGCGCATCGCGCCGCTCACGAAGGCCGGGACTATTTCTTCTGCTCGGCGGGCTGCCGGACCAAATTCGTCGCCGAGCCGGACCGATACCTGGGCGAGAAGCCGCAGCCTGCGCCCGTCGTCCCGGGCGCGATCTACACCTGCCCGATGCATCCGGAGGTGCGCCAGGAAGGCCCCGGCTCCTGCCCGATCTGCGGTATGGCGCTGGAACCGGAGACGGTGACCGCCGAGGCGCCGGTCAATCACGAACTGATCGACTTCACCCGCCGCTTCTGGGTCAGCCTGGTGCTGACCCTGCCGGTCTTCGCTCTGGAGATGGGCGGGCATCTGACCGGCCTGATGATGCGGATACCGGGACAGACCTCGAACTGGATCCAGTTCGCCTTGGCGACGCCGGTGGTGCTGTGGGCCGGATGGCCCTTCTTCCAGCGGGGCTGGGCCTCGATCCGCAACCGCAGCCTCAACATGTTCACGCTGATCGCTATCGGCGTTGGCGCGGCGTGGGTCTACAGCGTGGTCGCGGTTCTGGCTCCGGGCCTGTTCCCGGCGGCAGTCCGGCGAATGGACGGCAGCGCGCCGGTCTATTTCGAGGCGGCGGCGGTGATCACCGTCCTCGTTCTGGTGGGCCAGATCCTGGAGTTGCGCGCGCGGGAACAGACGTCCGGCGCTATCCGGGCGCTGCTGGATCTGACGCCGAAGACCGCGCGCCGCGTGCGTGACGACGGCGGCGACGAGGATGTGACGCTCGACCTGGTCGCCGTCGGAGACCGGTTGCGCGTCCGGCCCGGCGAAAAGGTGGCGGTCGACGGCGAAATCCTGGACGGCCGGGTGACCATCGACGAATCTCTGGTCACGGGAGAATCCATGCCGGTGACCAAGGAGGTCGGCGACAAGGTCGTCGCCGGTTCGCTCAACAAGACCGGCTCGTTCGTGATGCGGGCCGACAAGGTGGGCGCCGACACCCTGCTGGCCCGGATCGTCCAGATGGTCGCCCAGGCCCAGCGCAGCCGCGCGCCCATCCAGCGGCTGGCCGACCAGGTGTCGGGCTGGTTTGTCCCGGCGGTGATCGCGATCGCGGTTCTCGCGGCCGTCGTCTGGGGCCTGGCCGGACCCGAGCCGCGCCTGTCGTACGCCCTCGTGGCCGCGGTGTCGGTGCTGATCATCGCCTGTCCCTGCGCCCTGGGCCTGGCCACGCCCATCTCCATCATGGTCGGGGTGGGACGCGGGGCCCAGGCCGGGGTGCTGATCAAGAACGCCGAGGCGCTGGAGCGCTTCGAGAAGGTCGACACCCTGGTGCTCGACAAGACCGGCACCCTGACCGAGGGACGGCCATCGGTCACGGCGATCCGGCCCGCGGCCGGTTTCGACGAGGTCGAGCTTCTGAGGTTGTCCGCCAGCCTTGAGCGGGGCAGCGAGCACCCCCTGGCCGACGCCGTCGTCCGCGCTGCCAGCGACAGGAACCTCGTCCTCTCGGAGGCGTCGGAGTTCGACAGTCCGGTCGGACGGGGCGTCACCGGGATGGTCGATGGCCGCCGCGTGGCCCTCGGCAACGGCCGCTACCTCAGGGAAATCGGGGTCGACGTCGCGCCGCTCGAGGCCGAGGCCGAGGCGCTTCGCCGGGACGGCGCCACCGCCATCTTTGTGGCCGTGGACGGGGCCGCGGCCGGCGTCCTCGGCATCGCCGATCCGGTCAAGGCGACGACCGCCCAGGCCATCCGCGATCTGAAGGCGGCGGGGCTGCGCCTTGTGATGATGACGGGTGACAACCGCACCACGGCCGAGGCCGTGGCGCGCCGGCTCGGCATCGACGACGTCCAGGCCGAGGTCCTGCCCCAGGACAAGGCCGCCGTCGTCGAGCGTCTGCGCGCCGAGGGCCGGGTCGTGGCCATGGCCGGCGACGGGGTCAACGACGCCCCGGCCCTGGCCGCCGCCGACGTCGGCGTGGCCATGGGCGCGGGGTCGGATGTGGCGATCGAGAGCGCCGGCGTCACCCTGCTGGGGGGCGACCTGCAGGGCATCGTCCGGGCGCGCAAACTGTCTAAGGCGGTGATGGACAATATCCGTCAGAACCTCGTGTTCGCGTTCGGCTACAATACGCTCGGCATCCCGATCGCGGCGGGCCTGCTCTATCCGGTCTTCGGCCTGCTGTTGTCGCCGGCCCTGGCGGCCTTGGCCATGGCCCTGTCATCCGTCAGCGTCATCGGCAATGCGCTGCGGCTTCGGGCGGTCAGGCTTTGACCATCGACTGGCGCGCTCGAGACCGCCGGGGAAAACCATGACAGCCGTCAGCCCATTACGCATCCCGGCGGTTGATCCCTCGCATGATCCGACGGTGTTCGGGCATATTTAATCGTGGTGGAACCGTGGCGGCGGGTCCGGATTACGCTGGCTTCGATGTCCGGTGGGGACAGTCGTCCGGGCGAGCGCAACGCCCGCCCGGATGCAGCGTCGCCGGGCGCACCTCATTGTCTGGCCGCCTGGCGATCCGGCTGGCGACCGTCCCAAGCGGAGATCCCCGATGTTCAACCCGATCGTCACCCGCCCGTCCCTCCTGCTCGCCGGCTGTTCCGCGCTCGTCCTGACGGCGTGCAGCCCCGCGGCGGAGCCGCCCGCAACGTCCAAGGCCGAAGAGTCCGCGCACGCTTCGGAGCCCATGGCGATGGCGCAGACGCCGTTCTCCGCCGCCGAAACCAGGATGCACGAGGCCATGATGGCGGCGACGGGAGCCGATGCGGGCGAAACCTGGGCGCGCAAGATGATCCCGCATCACCAGGGCGCGCTCGACATGTCCCAGATCGTGCTGCGGGACACCCAGGACGCCGACATTCGCCGGATGGCCCAGAAAACCGTCGAAATGCAGACCACGGACATCGCCGAGCTGCGGCGCTGGCTCGAGACGCGGGTCGGGGCCGCCGCCGGCGCGGCCGCGCCGGGCGGGGGCGGGGAACCTCCCTTCGCGCCGGCCGAAACGAAGATGAAGGACGCCATGATGTCGGCGACCGGGGCCAACACGGACCGGATGTGGGCCAGCAAGATGATCGCTCACCACCAGGGCGCGCTCGAGATGTCCCAGGTGGCGCTCCGCGAAAGCCAGGACGCCGGCATCCGGCGCATGGCGCAGAAGACGATCGAGATGCAGACCGCCGACATCGCCGAGATGCGCGCCTGGCTCGCGGCCCACCCGGTCGGCGGGTCCTGACGCGGCTCTCACGGGCGGAGCGTGTTTGACTGAAAGAGGGGCAGGGACATGGAAAAGATGACGGGCATGAATCACACGCAGGCCATGAAGGGCAGCTATCGATCATTCGCGATCGAGCTCGTCCTTGATTTCATCATCATGTACCTGGTGATGTACACGATGATCGCATCCCTCGATCACTTCTACTTCAATCTCAACAACGTCTACATGACCCTGATGATGGTCTCTCCCATGGCCATCCTCATGCTGGTGTTCATGCGATCGATGTATCCGTCGAAGCGGACCAATCTACTGATCGGCGGGGCGGCCGCCCTGGTGTTCGCGGTCAGCTTCTGGGGCATGCGGACCCAGGCGGCGGTCGGGGATGCGGAATTCCTGCGTTCGATGATACCCCACCACTCCGGCGCCATCCTGATGTGCAACGAAGCGGAGTTGAAAGATCCCGAGGTGCTCGGTCTGTGCGAGGAGATCGTCAGCTCCCAGGCGCGGGAAATCGCCCAGATGAAGGCCCTTCTGGCGCGGCGGTAATCCGGCGGGCGGCCGCGAGGGCCGCCGGCGCGGTCGGCTCTGCGGCAGCGTGTCGCGAGGGCGGGCCGCGCCGCTTGCGTAAAACCTTTTAGATCGCGCCTCAGGAGGCGCGACCATGACTTTCAGGAGTATCCCATGAAGCTGGATCGTCGAGCGCTGCTGCGCGGCGCCGTCGCCGGAGGCGGTCTTGCGGCCTTGCAGGGCTTGATGCCCGCCTGGGCCCAGACGGGGTCTCCGGGGCTGCGGGCGGACCTGCCGACCCTCACCGGCCCGAACATCGATCTGACGGTCGGCCAGACGCCGTTCACCGTGAACGGGCGCACCGCCATGGCGACGACGATCAACGGCGTGCTCCCGGCTCCTGTGCTTCGCCTTCGCGAGGGGCAGAACGTCCGACTGGCCGTGACGAACCAGCTCGACGAGGACACCTCGATCCACTGGCACGGCATTCTGCTGCCGTTCCAGATGGACGGCGTCCCCGGCGTCAGCTTCCCGGGCATCCGCTCGCGCGAAACCTTCGTCTACGAGTTCCCGGTCCGGCAGTCGGGCACCTTCTGGTACCACAGCCACTCGGGTTTGCAGGAGGCGCTCGGCCACTACGGACCCCTGGTCATCGATCCGGCCGGGGCGGATCCGGTCGGCTACGACCGCGAGCACGTGCTGGTGCTGTCGGACTGGAGCTTCATGCATCCGCACGAAATCTTCGAGAAGCTCAAGAAGAGTCCCGGCTACTTCAACCGGCAGCGCACCACCCTGGCCGGCCTGCTGGACGGCAGCGACCGGATGAGCCTGGAGGAGCGCCGGATGTGGGGCGAGATGCGGATGGATCCGCGCGACATCCTCGACGTCAACGGCTCGACGTACACCTATCTGATCAACGGCCATGGGCCCCAGGAGAACTGGACCGGCCTGTTCCGGCCCGGGGAGCGGGTGCGGCTGCGCATAATCAACGCCTCGGCCATGTCGATCTTCAACGTCCGCATCCCCGGCCTCCCCATGACGGTGGTCCAGGCCGACGGCGAGAACGTGCGCCCGATCGAGATCGACGAGTTCCAGATCGCCGCCGCCGAAACCTATGACGTCATCGTTCGGCCGACCGAGGACCGCGCCTACACCATCGTGTCGGAAGCCATCGACCGCTCGGGCATGGGCCGCGCCACCCTGGCGCCCCGCCTCGGCATGACGGCCGAGGTTCCGCCGCTTCGCGAGGTTCCCAACCTGACCATGAAGGACATGGGCATGGGAGACATGGGGGGCATGAGCGGAATGGATCACGGGGCCATGGGAGCCCAGTCGGGCGGAGCGATGGCCGGAATGGACCACGGGGCTATGACGGGCGCGCCCGGCGCGGCCATGGCGGGCATGGATCACGGCGCCATGGCCCCCCAGGCCCCCGCCGGGACGATGTCCGGTATGGACCACGGCTCCATGTCCGGCATGAACATGCGCGATCCGGAGAACGCCCCGCCCGACATGGCGGTGGGGGTGGGCGTCGACGCCATCGCCATGGCGCCGGCCAATCGCATGGGCGAGCGGCCGATCGGGCTTCAGGACGTGCCGCATCGCGTCCTCGTCTACACGGACCTGGTGTCGCTCGCGCCCAACAAGGATCAGCGTCCCCCGTCCCGGACGATGGAGATTCACCTGACCGGCAACATGGAGCGGTTCATGTGGGGCTTCGACGGGCGCAAATTCAGCGAACTGGTCGAACCGATCCGGTTCGAGCGGGACGAGCGGGTGCGCGTGACCCTGGTGAACGATTCCATGATGGCGCACCCGATCCACCTGCACGGCCATTTCTTCGAGCTGGTCACCGGCGGCCCGGACGGTCACCAGCCGCTCAAGCACACCGTCAACGTTCCGCCGGGCGGCAAGGTCAGCTTCGACCTGACCGCGGACAATCCGGGCGACTGGGCCTTCCACTGTCACCTGTTGCTGCACATGCA